>NZ_JACAPT010000059.1:0-11874 GCF_013385565.1 Pseudomonas sp. E6002
GGAGTGAGGGAACGCCGAGCCACAGCGAGGCGCCGACAGGCGGGGCAGAGCCCTAATGAGATGGTCAGCCCGGCACGGTCCCCCTGGGACATCCCACCCGACAAGCGATCTCACTGCCACCCGCTGGTGCATGCTCTTGATTGCATGCAGCTTTTTGTAGCGAGGAAGCTCGCTCCCGTTGACCCGCATGGCAGGCCAGACAGCCTAATCAATAGCAAGCTAGCTAATTGGCGCATTAATTGCCTTGAAATATGGCAATTAGACATCACTCCCGGAGTCCGCCATGAGCAGCCTGTCGAGCAGCACGATGCAGTTATCTTCCGCCGAGAAAAGCTGGCTGCCCTGGTGGGGCAAGACCGGCAAGTTCGCCATGGGCTGGTCCTGCCGCCTCAACCGCGCGGTGTACCCGGTGATGGAGCAAACCTTCGAGGCCATTGCCGAAACCCGGGTCAAACTCCTGCAAACCTGGACCCGCGAACAGTGGGAACACCTCAACGAACTGGCCACGACACTGGCCCGCGATTCCGTGCTCACCGACAACAGCCTGCTGCTGGAAAAACTGCACCAGGCCGGGGATTTCTCCGAGCTGTTTATCGTCGACCCAAAGGGCGAACTACTGGCGAGTACCTGGAGCCAGGCCAGTCACCGCGCGCTCAATCAACAAGCCCTGGCCGCCGGGCTCAAGGCGCCATTCCTCCACGGTCCCTACAGCGACCCGCTGACCTTGCAGATCGGCCCTTCGTCCTCGCGCTTCCATGACGAAGTGACCCTGATGTTCTACCAACCATTGACCCGCGAGGGCAGGGTGGTCGGCTGCCTCTGCGGTCGGGTGCCCAACGACATACTCGGGGATTTGATCCAGCGCGAGGCCGGGCATATCTTCCCCGAGTCCGGCGATAACTACCTGTTCATGGTGCAATCGCGCTTCGACCCGGCGCTGCAGCCGGGCATTGCGCTGTCCCGCTCACGCTTCGAGGACGGCACCTTCACCCACGGTGAAAATCTCAAGAGCGGTGTGCACACACCCTGGAAAACCGTACAGATCCAGCGCCACACCGAGCTGGAATTGCAGTTTATCGACCCCGCCACCCAACAACTGCACCCCGGCGTGCGGGAAACCATCCGCAAGGGCTCGAACCTGTTTGTCACCTATCCCGGCTATTCCGACTACCGTCACATCCCGGTGGTGGGCAAGGGCGTGACCTTCGAACTGCCGGGCTCGCCGGATCGCTGGGGCATGATGTGCGAGGCCGACCTGGAAGAGGTCTACCGCCGGCGCTCCCTGAGCCACGGCTTGATGAAGCCCTATCTGGCGACCATGGCCGGCCTGTTTGCCTGCAACTTCCTGGTCCGTCACTACAGTGGCTTGCCCGCCGCCTGGACCGATGCGTGCGAGGTGCTGAGCATGGTCGTCGCGGCCTTGCTGTTCAGCCGCCTGGGCCCCAGGCGCCTGGCCGCACGCCTGAATGAAATGACCGAGGTCATCCGCACCATTGCCGAAGGCGAGGGCAACCTGCGCCAACGCCTGGACAGCGGGCGCATGGTCAACGACGAAACCGGCGACATGAGCCGCTGGATCAACAGCTTCATCGACCGCCTGGATTCGGTGGTCGGCCAGGTGGTCAAGGCCAGCCACAGCGTTGGCAACACCAACCAATTGATGCTCGGCCGCAGCGAGGCGGCCGGGTTGATGTCCCATGAAGTGGCCGACGCGACCCACCGCATGATGATCATCGTTGAAGAGCAACTGGGAGAAATCCAGCAAGCCTCGGTGAGCGCCGAGCAAATGAAGCAGGCCATGGACGAGGTGGTCAGCCGGGCCCGCGAGCAATTCCTCGCGGTACAGGTCGGCACCCAGTCGATTCGCGATGTGGTGCAGCGCTCCTCGGAAAGCGTGCAACTGCTGGACAGCCGCATGGCACAGATCAGCAACATCACCGGGTTGATCAGCGACATCACCAACCAGACCAACCTGCTGGCCCTGAATGCGGCCATCGAAGCGGCGCGGGCAGGCGAGCATGGCCGCGGTTTTGCGGTGGTGGCCGACGAAGTCCGCACCCTGGCGTCACGTACTTCCAAGGCAGCGGAAGACATTCGCCAGATGGTCGAGGGCCTGCAAGGCGAAACCCGCAAGGCCGTAGGCTTCATGGAAAACGGCGTGACCAACGTCGACAGCAGCCTGCGCCTGGCCGAGGACGCCTCCTCGGAGAACGTGCACCTGCACCAGGCGGTGGAGAGCATGTTCAGCATCATCCAGCAGCTCAACGCCCGCAGCCTCGACTATGGCAAGACCATCAAGCAGGTCAGCCACTCTTCGGAGCAAATGCGCCTGACCGTAGGGGTGTTGCAGACCAGCGCGGAAACCGTGCGGGTCAATGCCAACAAGTTGCAGAAGCTGGTGGGGTTGTTCGAAGTCAGTGAGGCTGCGGCCTGACCAGGCTGCGCTTATCCAGCAGCAGGCGCTCCAACTCCTTCATCGGCAAAGGCCGGCTGAACAGATACCCCTGGATCTGATCGCAGCCGGCTTCCCGCAGAAACTCCAGCTGCGCCTGGGTTTCCACGCCTTCGGCCACCACTCGCAGCTTCAGGCTGTGGGCCAGTTCGATGATGGTGCGGGTGATAGCCGCGTCCTGCGGGTTGCTGGTGACTTCGCGGATAAACGCGATATCGATTTTCAGCGTATCAATCGGGAACCGCCGCAGGTAGGCCAGGCTGGAATAGCCGGTGCCGAAGTCGTCGATGGAGATCTTCACCCCCATCGCCCGCAGGCGCTGCAAGCTGGCGATGGTGTGCTGGGTGTTCTCCATCAGCGAGCCTTCGGTCAATTCAACTTCCAGCCAATGCGCTTCCACGCCGGCCTGGGCGAGGGACTGGGCGATATCGGCAATCAGGTCACCCTCGATCAATTGATGCCCCGAAACGTTGACCGATACCTCCACCGCGCCCACCGTGCCGGATTGCCAGGCAGCGATCTGGCGGCACACGTTGTCGATCACCCAACGCCCGAGCGTGACGATCAAACCCTGGCTTTCCAGGATCGGTATGAAGACCGCTGGAGACACCGCACCGTAACCGGGCCGGTCCCAGCGCAGCAGGGCCTCGAGGGCGCACACCTGACCGTTGGCCAGTTCGACCTTGGGTTGGTAATGCAGCACGAATTCTTCGCGCTCGACAGCCAGGCGCAGGGCTTTTTCCAGGTCCAGGCGCGCCAGATCATGCACATTCAACCGCGAGGACTCATTTTGGTGGTGTTGAAGTTGCTGCTCCAACAACTGGCTATGGTTTTTCAACCGATCGCCGTGGGCCTTGAGCCGCAGCAGGTTGCGTACCCGTAGCCACAACTCGACCCGCTCCACCGGCTTGCTGATGAACTCCTCGGCACCGGTTTCCAGGCCGCTGAGCCGCGCGCTGGACTCACTCAATGCCGAAAGCATGATGATCGGAATGTTCGCCGTGGCCTGGTTGCCCTTGAGCTGGTTGGCCACTTCATAGCCGTCCATGCCCGGCATCATGATGTCCAGCAGGATCAAGTCCGGCGGCCGCTGCGCCACCAACTGCAAGGCTTCTTCACCACTGGCGGCGCTCACGGTCTGGTAACCCTCGTGGCGCAGCAGGGTTTCCAGCAGCTTGCGCACCTGGATTTCATCATCAACGATCAACAGCGTTGCGGGTTGGCTGGCCATGGAGAGGACTCAAGTCGAGGGAGTAATGTTCTTTTGCAGCAGCGTGTCGATCACCTGGTACAGCTCTTTGTAGCGCAGGGGCTTGATGATGTAGGCATCGCAGCCGGCCCGCAGGGTCTTGTCACGGTCTTCCTTCATGGCCATGGCCGTCAGGGCGATCACCGGGATGTGCGCGGTATGAGGGTCCTGCTTGAGCAGTGACGTGGCTGCCAGGCCGTCCATGCCCGGCAACTGGATGTCCATCAGGATCAATGCCGGTTGTTTTTCCCGGGCCAGGGTCAGCCCGGTCTCGGCATCGGCGGCCCACAACACGCTGTGGCCGGCGTTCACCAGCAGCAGGCGGGCGAGGCGCATATTGGCCTCGTTGTCTTCGACGATCAGGATTTCGGCCATGGGGCCTCCGCATCCGCGGCACGGTGCAGCGGCAGCCACACCACAAACCGCGCGCCTTCGCCTTCGCGGCTGGCCACGGCGACACTGCCGCCGTGCAGGTCGGTGAGTTGCTTGACCATCGCCAGGCCCAGGCCCGTGCCTTCGAATTTGCGCGCCAGGCTGCTGTCGATCTGGCTGAAGGCCTTGAACAGCTTGCTCATGTCGTCCCGGGCGATCCCGATGCCGGTGTCGCTCACGCTCAATTCCAGGAACTGTTGATGTTCGCTGGGCTGCAGGGCAAAGCCGTGGGTGGGCCAGTCGCCGGGAATCTGCCCCACTTGCCCACGATTCACCTCGCGCACCGAGAGCGTCACCGAGCCGCCGTGCTCGCTGAACTTCACCGCATTGGCCAGCAGGTTGTAGATGATCTGCTTGGTCTTGCGCAGGTCCAGTTCCAGTGCGCCGAAGTCGTCCGGGCTTTCGAGTTTCAACTGGATGCGCTGCAATGCGGCCTTTTCCCGCACGATCAGCAGGCTGTTGGCCAACAGGCCGGCCAACTCCACGGCTTCCAGTTCCAGGTCCATCATGCCGGCCTCGACCTTGGACAGGTCGAGGATGTCGTTGATCAGCGACAGCAAGTGCTGGCCGCTGGTGAAGATATCGCCGATGTACTCGCGCTGGATATCGCTCATGTCGCCCACCAGGCCGTCCTTGAGCGCCTCGGAAAAACCGATCACCGCATTCAGCGGCGTGCGCAGCTCGTGGGACATGGTGGCAAGGAACTCGGACTTCATGTGGCTGGCGTGTTCCAGCTCCAGGTTCTTCTCTTCGAGGGCGCGCTCAAAGCCTTTGCGTTGCGCCTCTTCCTGCTTGCGCGCGGTGTTGTCGGTGCCGATCAGCAGGTAGCCGATGATCGCGTCGTTGCGGTTGCGCAGGGCGGTCACCGACACCATGGCCGACAGGCGACTGTTGTCCTTGCGGATATAGGTCAGTTCGTAAATGTCTTCGATGCCCCGGGAGGCCTTGAACACCAGGGCCTCAAAGCCCGGCGTGATCGGTGTGTCCAGTTCCAGGCTGAGGGCAGCGGCGCGGGTGATCAGCTCGGCGGGGTCGGAAATGTCGGCCGGTGTGACGCGGTTCAGCACATCGGCGGCGGCGTAGCCAAGCATGCGTTCGGCGCCGACGTTGAAAATCTGGATTACGCCTTTTTCGTCGGTGGCGATGCTGGAGAAGTAGGCGCTGTTGAAGATCGCATCTTGCAAGGCGCCGGCCTTGAGCAGGGTTTTCTGGCGTTTGAATTCGACGATTTTTTCAGCCCGGGATTGCGGCTCCGCCGGGCTGTCGACTGAAGAGTTGTCCATGGTGCAGTGTTCCGTGAACTTCAGGCCCGACGCTGCCAAAGGCGGCGCCGCAGAGCATGCTCACAGAAGATCGCGCACGCGCGAAGAGGAGGAGATGAGGTCTTTGGACGATAGCAGATAAACCGCAACCGACAGGGATCGTAGTGGCCAAACGCGGTGTTATTTTTAGAAAAACACTCAATCGGATAGGTGAAGGTGGAAAAACGGCGGTTTTATCTGCAATTAGTCACTCCAGGTCGCTGGATGAACATTTATTCATCAGGTGAAACGTTTAATCAAACGATAAACGGCTGACGCAAGCGCTTGCGTAAGCAAATGTATCTGATTAGAGTCGGCAGCAATCAGGTCTGCCGATGACTGCCATCGGCAAACGCCCGAACACAACAATAATAAAACCAGGAGCTCAGTCATGAGCCTTGAACCCTTGCTTGAAATGCAGGGCATCAGCAAGACCTTCAACGGTCTGCGGGTGCTCAAGAACGTCAGCCTGAAGGTCTACCCCGGTGAAATCCACGCCTTGATGGGTGAGAACGGCGCCGGCAAATCGACCTTGATGAAGATCCTCTCCGGCGCTTACCAGGCCGACGACGGCGGCACCATCCGCATCGATGGCCAGCCCGTCGCCAGTTACAACCCAGCCTCCGCCAAAGCCCTCGGCATTGCCGTGATCTACCAGGAACTGAGCCTGTGTCCGAACCTCACGGTGGCCGAGAACATTTACCTGGGCCGTGAACTGCGCCGTGGCTGGACCATCGACCGCAAGGGCATGGAAGCCGGGGTGGCCGAGGTGCTGGCAAGGCTCGGCGCGGAGTTCCTGCCCACCACCCGCGTCGCCAGCCTGTCCATCGCCGAGCGCCAACTGGTAGAAATCGCCCGGGCGCTGCATGCCCACGCGAAAATCCTGGTGATGGACGAGCCCACCACGCCGTTGTCCTCCCGGGAGACCGACCGCCTGTTCGCGCTGATCAAACAGCTGCGCAGCCAGGGCTTGGCGATCATCTACATCAGCCACCGCATGGCGGAAATCTACGAGCTGTCGGACCGGGTCTCGGTACTGCGGGACGGCGAGTACGTCGGCGAACTGGCGCGGGACGTGCTGTCGGCCGAAGTGCTGGTGAAGATGATGGTGGGCCGCGACCTGTCAGGTTTCTACAAGAAGGAACATGCGGCCTACGACCCCGGCCAGGTGGTGATGCGCGTGCGCGACATGGCCGACGGCAAGCGCGTGCGCAACTGCAGCTTTGACCTGCACGCCGGTGAAGTGCTGGGAATTGCCGGCTTGGTAGGCGCAGGCCGTACCGAGCTGGCGCGGCTGATTTTTGCGGCCGACCCGCGTACCTCCGGCACCCTTGAGGTGGTCGGCAAAACCGTGACCCAACTGCGCAACCCGGCGGATGCGATTCGTGCCGGTGTCGTCTACCTCACCGAGGACCGCAAGGCCCAGGGTCTGTTTCTCGACATGAGCGTGGCCGACAACATCAACGTCTGTGCGTGTGTGCCGGATGCCCATGCCGGTGGCGTGCTCGACCGTGGCCACGCCGCACAACGCTCACGCGATGCGATCAAGTCCCTGTCGATCCGCGTGGCGTCGGGCAAGGTCAACGTCGGCGCGTTGTCCGGTGGCAACCAGCAGAAGGTGCTGCTGGCACGGCTGCTGGAGGTCAAGCCGCATGTGCTGATCCTCGACGAGCCCACCCGTGGCGTAGACATCGGCTCCAAATCCGAGATCTACCGCATCATCAACCAGTTGGCCAAGGCCGGCGTGGGCATCGTGGTGATCTCCAGCGAACTGCCGGAAATCATCGGCACCTGCGACCGCGTGCTGATCATGCGCGAAGGGCAACTGGTGGCCGAAGTGGGCGGGGCATCGGGGCTGGATATTTCCCAGGAGGCGATCATCGACCTCGCAACCGGCAGCGAGCAGGTGGCCGCCCATGGCTAATTCAACGACAAGCGGGAGCAACACCATGACTGTGGCAACGATCGGCAAGGCTGAGCGTATTCGCGAACTGATGCGCACGGTGGGCATGTTGCCGGTGCTGGTGCTGTTGCTGGTGGGCTTTGCCCTGGCCAGCGAAAACTTCATGACGGTGCAGAACCTGTCGATCATCACCCAGCAGGCGTCGGTCAACGTGGTGCTGGCGGCGGGGATGACCTTTGTGATCCTCACGGCGGGCATCGACTTGTCGGTGGGAGCGATTCTTGCGGCTTCGGCTGTGGTTGCGTTGCAAGCGTCGATGTCACCGCAGTTCGGCATGTTCGGGATTGCCGCCGGGGTTGGCTTCGGCCTGTTGCTGGGCCTGGTCAACGGCGGCCTGATCGCCTTCATGCGCCTGCCGCCGTTTATCGTCACCCTGGGTGCGCTGACCGCCATGCGCGGTTTGGCACGCCTGTTGGCCGACGACAAAACCGTGTTCAACCCTGATTTGCCGTTTGCCTTTATTGGCAACGATTCGGTGCTGGGCGTCCCCTGGCTGGTGATCATTGCCGTGGCCGTGATTGCGCTGTCGTGGTTCATCCTGCGGCGCACGGTGATGGGGGTGCAAATCTACTCCGTGGGCGGCAACCCGGAAGCGGCGCGGCTGTCGGGGATCAAGGTGTGGAAGGTCCTGCTGTTCGTCTATGCCATGTCCGGTGCCCTAGCCGGCCTCGGCGCGGTGATGAGCGCGTCACGCCTGTTCGCCGCCAATGGCCTGCAACTGGGGCAATCCTATGAGCTGGATGCGATTGCCGCAGTGATCCTCGGCGGTACCAGTTTTACCGGCGGCGTCGGCACCATCGGCGGCACGCTGATTGGTGCGCTGATCATCGCGGTGTTGACCAACGGCCTGGTGCTGCTGGGCGTCTCGGATATCTGGCAGTACATCATCAAGGGCATCGTGATCATTGGCGCGGTAGCGCTGGATCGCTATCGCCAGTCCGGTGCGCGGACCTGATTTCACTCAAACAACAATCACAAGAGAGTCATCATGAACTTCAAACGCATGTTTCCTGTTGTCGCCTCCCTGGGCGTTGCCGTGTTGATGTCCCAGGCGGTGCAAGCCCGTGAACTGAAAGCCATCGGCATCAGCATGGGGTCCCTGGGCAACCCGTATTTCGTGACCTTGGCCGACGGTGCCACGGCGCGGGCCAAGGAGCTGAACCCGGCGGTGAAAGTCACCTCGGTGTCGGCCGACTATGACCTGAGCAAGCAGTTCTCGCAGATCGACAACTTCATCTCGTCCAAGGTCGACCTGATCCTGCTCAACGCCGTCGACCCGTCGGCGATGGCCTCGGCGATCAAGAAAGCCCGTGATGCCGGGATCGTGGTGGTGGCCGTGGACGTCGACGCCAAGGGCGTGAATGCCACAGTGCAGACCGACAACGTCGAGGCCGGCAAGCTCGCCTGCCAGTTCATCGTCGACAAACTGTCGGGCAAGGGCAATGTGATCATTCAGAACGGCCCGCAAGTCACCGCCGTGACCGATCGGGTCAAAGGCTGCAAAGCCGCGCTGGCCAGCGCCCCGGAGATCAAGGTGCTGTCAGATGACCAGGACGGCAAAGGCTCCCGCGAAGGCGGCTTGAACGTGATGCAGGGCTACCTGACACGCTTTCAGAAAATTGACGGCCTGTTCGCAATCAACGACCCGCAAGCCATCGGCAGCGACCTGGCGGCCAAGCAACTGAAACGCAGCGGCATCATCATCACCTCCGTGGACGGCGCGCCGGACATCGAGAATGCCCTGAAGACCGACACCCTGATCCAGGCCTCCGCCAGCCAGGACCCATGGGCCATGGCCCAGACCGCCGTCAATGTCGGCAATGACATTCTCAATGACAAACAACCCGCCGAAGCGGTTACCCTGCTGGCGCCAAAATTGATAACCCGCGATAACGTCGGTTCCTACGCCGGTTGGTCAAGCAAGCATTAAAAGCACCCAGGAGTGAGCACCGTGGCAACCATGGAGGATGTGGCAAGAATTGCAGGGGTGTCGACGTCGACGGTTTCCCACGTCTTGAACGGCACCCGCAAGGTCAGCCCGGACACGGTGCAAGCGGTGCAGGACGCGATCCGGCAGGTGGGCTACATCCCCAACACGCTGGCGCGGTCCCTGGCGCGGTCCACCACCAATACGATTGGCGTGGCGATCTCGGCACTGTCCAACCACTACTTCAGCGAAACGGTGCACGCGATTGAAACCGAGTGCGCCAAGCACGGCTACATGATGTTGTTTGTCGATACCCACGACGATCCCGAGCAGGAATTGCGCGTAGTCACGACGCTGCACCATCGGCGGGTGGACGGCATTCTGCTGGCGCCGTCTACCGGTTCGCTGGCCCTGGAATACCTGCAGGCCAATCAAGTGCCGGCGGTGCTGGTGGACCGGATGATGTGTGATCGTTTCGATCAGGTCGGGGTGGAAAATACCCTGTCTACCCAGGCTTTGGTGGCGCACTTGATCGAGCATGGCCACCAGCGGATCGGCTTTATTTCCGGGCGGGCGGGGCTGGGCACTTCCGATGAGCGCGTGGCCGGCTATCAAGCCGCGTTGCAGGCGGCAGGGTTGGTGTTTGACCCGCAATTGCTGGTCAACGGTGGTTCCAGCAGCGAGCCGGCACGGCAAGCGACCGCGCAGTTATTGGCCCTGGCAACACCGCCCACAGCAATCATGGCGGGCAACAACCTGATGACCCTGGGTGCGATGCACGCCTTGCGTGATGCGAATATCGACGTGCCCGGGCAGATGGCCCTGGTGGGCTTCGATGATTTTGACTGGGCGGATTTCTTCGTGCCACGCCTGACCCTGATCGCACAGCCGGTCCAGGAACTCGGCGCCCGGGCGGTCAACCTGCTGCTTGAGCGCATGGCGTCGCCCAAGCGTAAAACACACAGCGTGCGGCTCGCGCCCACCCTGAAGATTCGTAACTCATGCGGCTGCCCCTGATATGAACAACGCGGTTTCCCTTGGCATTGATCTCGGCACTTCGGAACTCAAGGCGATCCTGATGGACGAGCAAGGCAACGTCCTCGCCCATGCGGGCGCGCGGCTGACGGTCTCGCGCCCGCACGCAGGCTGGTCCGAGCAGGCGCCTGAGGATTGGTGGCAAGCATGCCTGAAGGCTCTGGACCAACTGCGCACTGATCAGCCGGATGCCTACGGCCGTGTCGGCTGCATCGGGTTGTCCGGGCAGATGCACGGGGCGGTGTTGCTGGGGCAAGACGACCGGGTGTTGTACCCGGCGATTCTCTGGGATGACTCCCGTGCCATGGCCCTGGCTGAAGCCTTGGGCAGTGAGTTTGCCGACGTCACCGGCAGCTTGCCGATGGCCGGTCTCACGGCGCCCAAGCTGCTGTGGTTGCAGGAGCATGAACCGGCGGTATTCAGCGCCATTGATTGCGTGCTGTCGCCCAAGGATTACCTGCGCCTGCGCTTGAGTGGTGAGCGCGTGAGTGATGTGTCCGATGGTGCGGGGACGTTGTGGCTGGATGTGGCCAACCGTGAATGGTTTGAACCGATGCTGCAGGCCACGGGTTTGCGATTGGCGCAGATGCCACGGCTGGTAGAAGGTGGCGCGGCCAGTGCTTGTTTGAATGCGGCTGCGGCGGGGCGACTGGGCTTGGCCGAGGGCCTGGTGATTGCCGGCGGTGGCGGGGACAACCCGGTGGCGGCGGTGGGCATAGGGGCGGTGAATGCGGGGGATGCGTTTATCACCCTCGGTACGAGTGCGGCCATCGTGGCGATTACTGATCACTCGGCGGGGAATCCGGCGAGTGCGGTGCATAGTTTTTGTCATGCGTTGCCTAATCGCTGGTACACCATGGGCGCCATGCTGGCCGGGGCCAGTTGCTTGCGGTGGGTGACGCGGTTGACGGGGTCGGTTGATGAGCAGGCGTTGCTGGATCGGGTGCAGGCCGAGTTGCCGATCGGGCAGGGCGTGCCGGTTTCCAATCCGTTGTTTTTGCCGTATTTGGCGGGGGAGCGCACGCCCCATAACGACCCGTTGTTGCGGGGTGGTTTCATGAGCCTGGGGCATGACTGCACGCCGGCCATGCTGGGGTATGCGGTGATGGAAGGGGTTGGGTTCGGGTTGTTGGATGCGCTGAGTGCGGTGCAGTCGGCCGGGGCCACGGTGGGGGCTTGTGCGTTGGTGGGTGGTGGGGCGCGCAGTGAGTATTGGGCGCAGTTGTTGGCCAATATTCTTGGGCGGGAGATCTACACGTTGCACGGGAGTGAGTTGGGGGCGTGTATTGGTGCAGCGAAGTTGGGGTTCCTGTCGAGCGGCCAGGGTGCGGCGCTGTTGCAGGCGGGGATGCCGGTGAAGCAACGGTTTTTCCCGGACGGCGCTCAACAGGCTGTTTTGCAGGCGCGATATTTGAAGTTTCGGGGGTTGTTGGGGGCGGCTAAGGCTTTGCACGATTAGGGAAGTTTTGGGTGTATATCCGTTATTTGGGTAACGGCTGCTATTGGTTCCGCTCT
>NZ_JACAPT010000006.1:0-217996 GCF_013385565.1 Pseudomonas sp. E6002
AGAAAAGCGGCTCTGCTTTCGTTCTGGTCTTTGCTTTTACCATAAGTAGCCGTTACCGCAGAAACGGATATGTACACAATCAAACCACCTCAGCCTGCCGCACCTGCTTCTCCAGTTCAGCCTTCAACCCTGGCTCCAACTTAAGCTGCCGCGCCAACTCATCGAGGTAAGCCTTCTCCATGAAGTTCTCCTCATCCACCAACATCACACTGGCGATATACATCTCGGCGGCCAATTCCGGAGTACTGGCAGCCCGAGCCACATCTGCCGGATCCAGCGGCTTGTTCAGCTCGGCATGCAACCACTGCTGCAACTCACGATCGTTATCCAGCTTCACAAACTCCCCTTCGATCAACGCCCGCTCACGCTCATCCACATGCCCGTCAGCCTTGGCCGCAGCCACCAGCGCCTTCAAAATCCCCTGGCTGTGCTGCTCGACCTGGGCCGGTGGCAACCGATCAATGGTCTGCGGCTCCCCTTGAGGCGCACTGGCCTGCTGCGCCTGCCAATTACCGTAGGCCTTGTAGGCAATCACCCCCAAAGCAGCCAACCCGCCATAGGTCAGCGCCTTGCCGCCAAACTTGCGGGCTTTCTTGTTGCCCAGCAACAGACCCATGGCGCCGGCCGCGAGGGCCCCACCACCGGCACCGCCAAGCAAGCTACCCAACCCGCCGCCACCCAGCAGTCCGCCAAGGGCACCCTTGTCATCTGACTTGCGCTGCCCGCCAGCCTTGTTCTGCAACATGTCCTGGCCGGATTTGAGCAGTTGATCGAGCAATCCACGGGTATTCATTCACAACCTCCAGAAACTCAAGTTCACAGGACCAATAGGCCCCCAGCGTAAAACTAAGTGCCAAAAACCCCCGATCTAGAGTGCTTCCAGATGTAACGCGCTTACCCCTCAATTAAAACGATATACACTCGAACAAATCTATAAAAACACCCCACTGGTAATTCCAGCATGATGACCTTGCGTCAGATCCGTCACTTCATCGCCGTGGCCGAGACCGGCTCGATCTCCGCCGCCGCCCAGACCGCCTTCATCTCCCAGTCCACCCTGACCCTGGCGATCCAGCAACTGGAACAGGAAATCGGCGTCACCCTGTTCAACCGCCACGCCAAGGGCATGACCCTGACCCACCAGGGCCACCAGTTCCTGCGCCAGGCGCACCTCATCCTCGCCACCGTCGACAACGCCAAGCGCAGCCTGCAACAGAGCACCGACCAGGTGGCCGGGCAGTTGATCATCGGCGTAACCAGCCTGGTCGCCGGCTACTACCTGGCGGACTTGCTTACCCGCTTCCAGCGCGCCTACCCCAATGTCGAAATCCGCGTGATGGAGGACGAACGCCCCTACATCGAACACCTGCTGGTCAGCGGTGAAATCGACGTCGGCGTGCTGATCCTCTCCAACCTCGAAGACCGCCACGCCCTGCAAACCGAAGTGCTCACCCACTCGCCCCACCGTTTATGGCTGCCCGCCCAGCACCCGCTGCTGGAACACGACAGCATCAACCTGGCGGATGTGGCGCGCGAGCCGCTGATTCAGCTGAACGTCGACGAAATGGGCCACAACGCCCAACGCATGTGGACCGGCGCCGGGCTGCAACCCCGCGTCACCTTGCGCACCGCCTCGACGGAAGCCGTGCGAAGCCTGGTCGCCGCCGGCCTGGGCGTGTCGATCCAGCCGGACATGACCTACCGCCCCTGGTCCCTGGAAGGCGACATCATCGAGGCCCGGCCGATTGCCGACCTCAGCCAGACCCTCGACGTGGGCCTGGCCTGGCGCCGGGGCACGGCGCGCCCGGCGCTGGTGGACCCATTCCTGACGGTGGCCCGCGAACAGCCCCACCCACGCAAGCCATCTATTTAATCGAATGCTGCTTTCAGTATTTAGTATTTGTTGACCTCGCGCCTGACCTCTAGTCTCTGCTCATCCCATAAGAGAAGGTCAGGCGTCTCGCACGAGAACAGCCATGACCACACAAGAAAAGAGATCGCGAAAAATGTCTGGCGCGCCCACACCGCTGCTCACTGCGTTGCTGATCGACGGCGAACTGGTCCTGGGCCAGGGGTTTGTCGAGCCGATCATCAACCCGGCCACCGGTGAAATCCTCACCCATATCGCCGAAGCCAGTACCGAGCAGGTCGAAGCCGCAATCCTCGCCGCCCACCGGGCCTTTGCCGGTTGGTCGCGGACCACGCCCCAGCAGCGTTCGAACATCCTCCTGGGCATCGCCGAGACAATCGAAAAACAAGCCGACTACCTCGCCCGCCTGGAATCGCTGAATTGCGGCAAGCCGCTGCACCTGGCACGTCAGGACGATTTGAGCGCAACCGTCGATGTGTTCCGTTTCTTCGCTGGCGCCGTGCGCTGCCAGACCGGGCAACTGAGCGGTGAATACCTGCCGGGCTACACCAGCATGGTGCGTCGCGATCCGATTGGCGTGGTGGCCTCCATTGCGCCGTGGAATTACCCGCTGATGATGGCCGCCTGGAAAATCGCCCCGGCCCTGGCGGCCGGTAATACCCTGGTGTTCAAGCCGTCGGAACATACCCCGCTGTCGATCCTGGCTCTGGCGCCCGTACTGAGCCAGTTGTTGCCGCGCGGGGTGATCAACATCCTGTGTGGCGGCGGCGAAGGGGTCGGCAGCCATTTGGTCAGCCACCCGAAGGTGCGCATGGTCTCGTTGACCGGCGATATCGTCACCGGGCAGAAGATCCTCCAGGCCGCCTCCAAGACACTCAAGCGCACGCACCTGGAGCTGGGCGGCAAGGCACCGGTGATCGTGTGCAACGACGCCGACCTGCAAGCCGTGGTCGAAGGCGTGCGCGCCTACGGTTACTACAACGCCGGCCAGGACTGCACCGCCGCGTGCCGCATCTACGCCCAGGCCGGCATCCACGACAAATTGGTGGCCGAGCTCGGCGCCGCCGTCAGCAGCCTGCGGTTTGCCGGCAAGCGCGATGCCGACAACGAACTCGGCCCGCTGATCAGCACCCGCCAGCGCGACCGCGTCGCCAGTTTTGTCGAACGCGCCCTCGGCCAGCCGCATATCGAACGCATCACCGGCGCCGCCGTGCATTCCGGTGCTGGCTTCTTCTACCAGCCAACCTTGCTGGCCGGTTGTAAACAGAATGATGAAATCGTGCAGCGCGAAGTGTTCGGCCCGGTGGTCACCGTGACCCGCTTCGACGAGCTGGAACAGGCGGTGGACTGGGCCAACGACTCGGAATACGGCCTGGCCTCCTCCGTGTGGACCCAGAATCTGGACAAGGCGATGCAAGTGGCGTCGCGCCTGCAATACGGCTGCACCTGGATCAACAGTCATTTCATGCTGGTCAGCGAAATGCCCCACGGCGGCTTGAAGCGCTCGGGGTATGGCAAAGATCTGTCCAGCGATTCGCTACAGGACTACAGCGTGGTGCGGCACATCATGGCGCGCCACGGCCAACATCTTTAAAACAACAACTACGCTCACGCACCACCTGCTGCAAAAACTGCCCCGACCATAATTAAAGAAGAGGGAACCCCCATGTCTGCGCACAAGACCGCACTGCTCAGTGCCCTGACCACCGCGCTGCTGGCCAGTGTCAGCATCCAGGCCGCCGAACCGCTGAAGGCGGTGGGTGCCGGTGAAGGCCAGTTGGATATCGTCGCCTGGCCCGGCTATATCGAACGTGGCGAAAGCGACAAGAACTACGACTGGGTCACCGGTTTCGAGAAAGAGACCGGCTGCAAGGTCAACGTCAAGACCGCCGCCACCTCCGACGAGATGGTGAGCTTGATGGCCAAGGGCGGCTACGACCTGGTCACCGCGTCGGGCGATGCCTCGCTGCGGTTGATCGTCGGCAAGCGCGTACAGCCGATCAACACCTCGCTGATTCCCAACTGGAAGAACATCGACCCACGCCTGAAAGATGCGCCGTGGTACGTGGTCGGCCAGCAAACGTACGGCACGCCGTACCAGTGGGGCCCGAACGTGTTGATGTACAACACCAACGTGTTCAAGACCGCGCCCACCAGCTGGAACGTAGTGTTCGATGCGCAGAACCTGCCGGACGGCAAGCCGAACAAAGGCCGCGTGCAGGCCTATGACGGCCCGATCTACATCGCCGATGCGGCGCTGTACCTCAAGGCCACCAAGCCGGAACTGGGCATCCAGAGCCCGTACGAGCTGACCGAAACCCAGTACAAGGCCGTGCTCGACCTGTTGCGCGCCCAGCAGCCGTTGATCCACCGCTACTGGCATGACACCACCGTGCAAATGAGCGACTTCAAGAACGAAGGCGTGGTGGCCTCCAGCGCATGGCCGTATCAGGTCAACGGCCTGGTGAACGAGAAGCAGCCGATTGCCTCGACCATTCCGAAGGAAGGCGCCACCGGCTGGGCGGATACCACCATGCTGCACACCGATGCCAAGCACCCGAACTGCGCCTACAAGTGGATGGACTGGTCGCTGCAGCCGAAGGTCCAGGGTGATGTGGCCTCGTGGTTCGGTTCGTTGCCGGCGGTTCCCGCGGCGTGCAAGGAAAGCGAACTGCTGGGCGCCGAGGGTTGCAAGACCAACGGTTTCGACCAGTTCGAGAAGATCGCCTTCTGGAAAACCCCGCAGGCTGAAGGCGGCAAGTTCGTGCCATACAGCCGCTGGACCCAGGATTACATCGCGATCATGGGCGGGCGCTAAGCACTCCCTAGTTGATCGTTCCCACGCTCCGCGTGGGAATGCCTCCTGTGACGCTCCGCGTCACGACTTTAAGGGCGGACGCGGAGCGTCCAGCGCTGCATTCCCACGCAGAGCGTGGGAACGATCACCTCTACCTCCGATTTAATTTTTACAAGACGCGCCTTTTTGGAGCACCGCACCATGACGCTTGCAGTCCAATTCACCCACGTTTCCCGTCAGTTCGGCGAAGTGAAAGCCGTTGACCGGGTTTCCATCGATATCCAGGACGGCGAGTTCTTTTCCATGCTCGGCCCTTCCGGCTCGGGCAAAACCACGTGCCTGCGCCTGATCGCCGGGTTCGAGCAACCCAGTGCCGGCTCCATCCGCATCCACGGTGAGGAAGCCGCCGGCTTGCCGCCGTATCAGCGCGACGTGAACACTGTGTTCCAGGATTACGCGCTGTTCCCCCACATGAACGTGCGGGACAACGTGGCCTACGGCCTGAAAGTCAAAGGCGTAGGCAAGACCGAACGCCTCAACCGCGCCGAAGAAGCGCTCGGCATGGTCGCCCTCGGCGGTTACGGCGACCGCAAGCCGGTGCAACTCTCCGGCGGCCAGCGTCAACGTGTGGCCCTGGCCCGCGCACTGGTCAATCGTCCGCGCGTATTGCTGCTGGATGAGCCCCTCGGCGCTCTCGACCTGAAGCTGCGCGAACAGATGCAAAGCGAGCTGAAGAAACTGCAACGCCAACTTGGCATCACCTTCATCTTCGTCACCCACGACCAGACCGAAGCACTGTCGATGTCCGACCGTGTGGCCGTATTCAACAAGGGCCGCATCGAACAGGTCGACACCCCGCGCAACCTGTACATGAAGCCCGCCACCACCTTCGTCGCGGAATTCGTCGGCACCTCCAACGTGATTCGCGGCGAATTGGCGCAACGCTTGAGCGGTAACCCGCAGCCGTTCTCGATCCGCCCGGAACACGTGCGTTTCGCCGAAGGCCCGCTGGGCAGCGGCGAGGTGGAAGTCAGCGGCCTTCTGCATGACATCCAGTACCAGGGCAGCGCCACCCGCTACGAACTGAAACTGGAAAACGGCCAGGCCCTGAACATCAGCCAGGCCAACAACCAATGGCTGGACACCACCGCCGGGCATCAAGTCGGCCAGTCCATCACCGCGCGCTGGGCGCGGGAAGCCATGACGCCGTTGACCGACATCGCAGGCGAGGTGTGACATGAGCCTGGCCCTGTCCCAACCCCCGATGCGCAGGTTTTCCAACCTGCTGTACAAGAAGCCCAACCTGTACCTGTCGCTGCTGCTGGTGCCGCCGTTGATCTGGTTCGGCGCGATCTACCTGGGTTCGCTGCTGACCTTGCTGTGGCAAGGCTTCTATACGTTCGATGACTTCACCATGGCGGTCACCCCGGACCTGACCCTGGCCAACTTCGCCGCGCTGTTCCAGCCGTCGAACTTCGACATCATCGTGCGCACCTTGAGCATGGCGGTGGTGGTGTCCATCGCCAGTGCCATCGTCGCGTTCCCGATCGCCTACTACATGGCGCGCTACACCACCGGCAAGACCAAGGCGTTTTTCTACATCGCGGTGATGATGCCGATGTGGGCCAGCTACATCGTCAAGGCCTACGCCTGGACCCTGCTGCTGGCCAAGGGCGGCGTGGCGCAGTGGTTCGTGCAGCACCTGGGCCTGGAGCCGGCGCTGCAATTCATCATGGGCATTCCCGGCGTGGGCGGCAGCACCTTGAGCACCTCGCACCTGGGGCGGTTCATGGTGTTTGTGTACATCTGGCTGCCGTTCATGATTCTGCCGATCCAGGCCTCGCTGGAGCGTTTGCCGCCATCGTTGCTGCAGGCCTCGGCAGACCTCGGCGCCAAGCCGCGCCAGACCTTCATGCAGGTGATTCTGCCGCTGTCGGTGCCGGGGATTGCGGCGGGTTCGATCTTTACGTTCTCGCTGACCCTGGGCGACTTCATCGTGCCGCAACTGGTGGGCCCGCCGGGTTACTTCGTCGGCGGCATGGTATACGCGCAACAAGGCGCTATCGGCAACATGCCCATGGCCGCGGCGTTCACCCTGGTGCCGATCGTGCTGATCGCGGTTTACCTGTCCATCGTCAAACGTCTGGGGGCCTTCGATGCACTCTGAAAAAGCCTCACTCAGTCTAAAAATCGCGGCCTGGGGCGGGTTGGTTTTCCTGCACTTCCCGATCCTGATCATCTTCCTCTACGCCTTCAACACCGAAGAGGCGGCGTTCAGCTTTCCACCCCAGGGCTTCACCCTGAAGTGGTTCAGCGTGGCCTTCTCGCGGCCGGACGTATTGGAAGCGATCAAGCTGTCGCTGCAAATCGCGGCCATCGCCACGCTGATTGCGATGGTGCTCGGCACCCTGGCCTCGGCGGCGTTGTATCGCCGGGAGTTCTTCGGCAAGCAAGGCATCTCGCTGATGCTGATCCTGCCGATTGCACTGCCGGGGATCATCACCGGTATCGCGTTGCTGGCGACCTTCAAGACCCTGGGGATTGAGCCGGGGATGTTCACCATCATCGTCGGCCACGCGACCTTCTGCGTGGTGATCGTCTACAACAACGTGATCGCCCGTTTGCGCCGCACTTCCCACAGCCTGATCGAAGCCTCGATGGACCTCGGCGCCGACGGCTGGCAGACCTTCCGCTACATCATCATGCCCAACCTCGGCTCGGCGTTGCTGGCCGGCGGCATGCTGGCGTTCGCGCTGTCGTTCGACGAAATCATCGTCACCACCTTCACCGCCGGCCACGAGCGCACCTTGCCGCTGTGGCTGCTCAACCAGTTGAGCCGGCCACGGGATGTGCCGGTGACCAACGTGGTGGCGATGCTGGTGATGATCGTGACGATGTTCCCGATCCTGGGTGCCTATTACCTGACCCGCGGCGGCGAAAGCGTGGCCGGTAGTGGCGGTAAATAACTGACAACACATTGCCACTGAAGGAATGAGATTCAAATGTGGGAGCGGGCTTGCTCGCTCCCATACTTGAACCGGTTTCGGCAGGGGAAACGATGCAGCTTTAAGAGGACTGAACCATGCAAACCAAACTGCTGATCAACGGCCATCTGGTCGAAGGCGAAGGCCCGGCGCAGCCGGTGTTCAACCCGGCGTTGGGTCGGGTACTGGTGGAAATCAAGGAAGCCAGCGAAGCCCAGGTCGACGCCGCGGTGCGTGCTGCCGACAGCGCTTTTGAAGGCTGGTCGCAAACGCCACCGAAGGATCGCTCGCTGCTGCTGCTCAAACTCGCCGACGCCATCGAAGCCCACGGCGCAGAGCTGGCCAAGCTTGAGTCGGACAACTGCGGCAAACCCTACAGCGCGGCGCTGAACGACGAGATCCCGGCGGTGGCCGATGTGTTCCGCTTCTTCGCCGGCGCCAGCCGCTGCATGAGCGGTTCGGCCGGCGGCGAGTACCTGCCGGGCCACACCTCGATGATCCGCCGTGACCCGGTGGGCGTAATTGCCTCCATCGCGCCGTGGAACTACCCGCTGATGATGGTCGCCTGGAAAATCGCCCCGGCCCTGGCCGCCGGTAATACCGTGGTGCTCAAGCCTTCGGAACAAACCCCGCTGACCGCGCTGCGCCTGGTGGAACTGGCCGCTGAAATTTTCCCGGCCGGTGTACTCAACCTGGTGTTTGGCCGTGGGCCAACCGTGGGCAGCCCGCTGGTGAATCACCCGAAAGTGCGCATGGTGTCGCTGACCGGTTCGATTGCCACCGGGGCCAATATCATTTCCAGCACTGCCGACAGCGTCAAACGCATGCACATGGAACTGGGCGGCAAGGCGCCGGTGATCATCTTCAACGACGCCGATATCGACGCGGCGGTGGAAGGCATTCGCACCTTCGGCTTCTACAACGCCGGGCAGGATTGCACCGCTGCGTGCCGGATTTATGCACAGGCCGATATCTACGACGCGTTCGTCGAAAAGCTCGGCGCGGCGGTTGCCAGCATCAAATACGGTTTGCAGGATGACCCGGCCACCGAGCTGGGCCCGCTGATCACCGCACAGCACCGTGACCGTGTGGCCGGGTTTGTGGAGCGTGCCGTGGCGCAATCTCATATCCGCCTGATCACGGGTGGCAAGGCGGTGGAAGGCAACGGGTTCTTCTTCGAACCGACGGTGTTGGCCGACGCGCAGCAGGACGATGAAATCGTGCGCCGCGAAGTGTTCGGGCCAGTAGTGTCGGTAACCAAATTCAACGACGAGGCCCAGGTATTGGCCTGGGCCAACGATTCGGACTACGGCCTGGCCTCTTCCGTGTGGACCGCCGATGTCGGCCGCGCCCATCGCCTGGCTGCACGGTTGCAGTACGGCTGCACCTGGGTGAACACCCACTTCATGCTGGTCAGCGAAATGCCCCACGGCGGTCAGAAACTGTCCGGCTACGGCAAGGACATGTCCATGTACGGCCTGGAGGACTACACCACCGTTCGCCATGTGATGTTCAAGCACTGACCCCTTACCCCTGTCGAAGCGAGCTCACTGTGGCGAGGGAGCTTGCTCCCGCTGGGCTGCGTAGCGGCCCCAAAATCCTGGGAGCGCTTCGCACTCCAGCGGGAGCAAGCTCCCTCGCCACAACGGCCCGCTCCCACAGGGGCTCTCCTAATAACAATAAATAATTCGCAGGTTCCCATGGACATCACCCGCCGCGACTTCCTCAACGGCGTCGCTATCACGATTGCCGCCGGTATGACCCCGCTGCAAATCCTCCAGGCCGCTCCCGATGGCCGCTACTACCCGCCCGCCCTCACCGGCTTGCGCGGCAGCCATGTCGGCTCATTCGAAGTTGCCCACCAGATGGGCTGGGAAAAGAAGGCCTTCGACACCGATAAACTGCCGATCACCGAAGACTACGACCTGGTGGTGGTCGGCGGTGGCTTGAGCGGTTTGTCGGCGGCGTGGTTCTACCGTGAGAAGCACCCGAAGGCGAAGATCCTGATCCTGGAGAACCACGACGACTTCGGCGGCCATGCCAAGCGCAATGAGTTCCAGGCCGGTGGCCGGCTGATCATCGGCTACGGCGGCAGCGAAGCGTTCCAGTCACCGAATCATCTTTACAGCAAGGAAGTAAACGGGCTGTTGAAAAAACTCGGGGTAAACATCAAGCGCTTCGAGACCGCCTTCGACCGCCAGTTCTACCCGGGCATGGGTTTGTCCCGTGGGGTGTTCTTCGACAAGGAAAACTTTGGCGAAGACAAACTGGTGACCGGCGACCCGACGCCGATGGTCGCCGACGACATCGCCCCGGACCAGTTGCATGCGCGCTCCATCAGCGACTTCATCAATGATTTCCCGCTGCCGGAAACCGACCGTCAGGCGCTGATTGCCTTGCACGTCGCGCCCAAGGATTACCTGCCGGGCAAGACTGCCGAGGAAAAGGCCGAGTACCTCGCGGCCACCAGCTACCGCGATTTCCTGCTCAAGAACGTAGGACTCTCGGAAGGCGCGGTGAAGTACTTCCAAAGCCGCACCAACGACTTCATGGCCTTGAGTATCGACGCGGTGGCGTCGGCTGATGCCTATAGCGTGGGTTTCCCTGGCTTCGGCGGAATGAACCTGGCACCGATCAGCGAAGAAGCCGCCGCAGAAATGGAAGAACCCTACATCTACCATTTCCCCGACGGCAACGCCTCGCTGGCACGCTTGCTGGTGCGCAGCCTGATTCCGGCAGTGGCACCGGGGCACACCATGGATGACATCGTGCTGGCGCCGTTTGACTACGCCAGGCTTGATCAGCCCAGGACGCCGGTGCGGGTGCGTTT
The DNA here is from genome assembly GCF_013385565.1 of Pseudomonas sp. E6002. NCBI lineage: Bacteria > Pseudomonadati > Pseudomonadota > Gammaproteobacteria > Pseudomonadales > Pseudomonadaceae > Pseudomonas > Pseudomonas sp. E6002. The sequence goes on from NZ_JACAPT010000006.1 coordinate 10,482, forward strand.
GAACAGCACTGCGGTCAGTGTGCGTAACGTCGGTGACGGTGTGCACATCGGCTACAGCCGTGGCGGCCAACTCGCACAGGTACGCGGCAAACGCTGCATCCTGGCCTGCTACAACATGATGATCCCGTACCTGCTGCGCGATCTGCCGGCAGAACAAGCCCAGGCCCTGAGCCAGAACGTGAAGTACCCGCTGGTCTACACCAAAGTGGTGGTGCGCAACTGGACCTCGTTCCAGAAGCTGGGGGTGCACGAGATTTATGCAGCGACCCAGCCTTACAGTCGGATCAAGCTGGATTACCCGGTGAGCATGGGCGGCTACGAGCACCCGCGCGACCCGACGCAGCCGATTGGTTTGCACATGGTGTACGTGCCCACCAGCCCCAACAGCGGCATGAACGGCCGCGACCAGGCCCGCGCCGGGCGGGGCAAGTTGTATGGGCAGACATTTGAACAACTGGAAGCGCAACTGCGGGATCAGCTGCAGCGCATGCTCGGCCCGGGCGGTTTCAACCACCAGACCGACATTCTGGCGATCACTGTCAACCGTTGGTCACACGGCTATGCGACCTTCTCCAACAGCTTGTTTGACGATGCCGATGAAAGCGAAAAACTGAAGGACCTGGCGCGCCAGCCGGTGGGACATGTGAGCATCGCCAACTCGGATGCCGCGTGGAGCGCGTATGCCCATGCGGCGATTGATGAGGCATATCGAGCGGTAGGCGAAGTGGGCTGATCCCGGCATTCCTGAAGGAAGAGATTATTGTGGCGAGGGAGCTTGCTCCCGCTGGGCTGCGCAGCAGCCCCAAACCAGGCGATCGAGATATCCCTGAAGGATCTCCATCGCCTGAGCTGGGGTCGCTTCGCGCCCCAACGGGAGCAAGCTCCCTCACCACACGGTTTCCACAGAAACGTCTTGTTTCATATGCAGCGCCATCAACCCGCCATCAATCATTTTTCCTTGCGCACCGAACCGCTTAAGCTATTTGGTATCTGTTTAATGTCCGTTGCGTTTGGCCGAAGGCATGTCCGAACCGTTTTCCTTGATCCAGCACGTGCCAGGAACGGCGCGGGATTGTTCACGACAGGTTGTATTTATGCACCGCAGGAATTTGCTCAAAGCGTCCATGGCCATCGCGGCTTACACCGGTCTGTCGGCCAGTGGCCTGCTGGCCGCCCAGGCCTGGGCGGGCAACCGCGCCGCTGATGGCGAGGCCCAGTCCTTCGATTTCGAGGCCCTGAAGATCCAGGCCAAGCAGTTGGCAAGCAATCGCTACCAGGACACCAAGCAGGTATTGCCGCCGACCCTGGCGACCATGACCCCGCAGAATTTCAACGCCATCGGCTACGACGGCAAGCATTCGCTGTGGAAAGAATTGAACGGCCAACTGGACGTGCAGTTCTTCCACGTCGGCATGGGCTTCAAGACGCCGGTGCGCATGTACAGCGTCGACCCGAAAACCCGCCAGGCCCGCGAGGTGCACTTCCGCCCTTCGCTGTTCAACTATGAAAAAACCACGGTAGACACCAAGCAGTTGACCGGCGACCTGGGTTTCTCCGGCTTCAAGCTGTTCAAGGCCCCGGAACTGGACCGCCACGACGTGCTGTCCTTCCTCGGCGCCAGCTACTTCCGTGCGGTTGATTCCACCGGCCAGTACGGCCTTTCCGCACGCGGCCTGGCCATCGACACCTACGCGAAAAAGCGCGAGGAATTCCCGGACTTCACCAAGTTCTGGTTCGAAACCCCGAACAAGGACAGCACCCGCTTCGTGGTCTACGCCCTGCTGGATTCGCCGAGCGCCACTGGTGCCTATCGCTTCGATATCGACTGCCAGGCCAACCAGGTGGTAATGGCCATCGACGCCCATATCAATGCGCGTACCGCCATCGAGCAACTGGGCATCGCACCGATGACCAGCATGTTCAGCTGCGGCACCGTTGAGCGGCGGATGTGCGACACCATTCACCCGCAAATCCACGACTCGGATCGCCTGGCCATGTGGCGCGGCAATGGCGAGTGGATCTGCCGCCCGCTGAACAACCCGGCTACCCTGCAATTCAACGCGTTTGCCGACACCGACCCGAAAGGCTTCGGCCTGGTGCAGACCGATCATGAGTTCGCCAGCTATCAGGACACGGTGGACTGGTACAGCAAACGCCCAAGCCTGTGGGTAGAACCTACTACTGCGTGGGGCGAAGGCTCTATCGATCTGCTGGAAATTCCTACAACCGGCGAGACCCTGGACAACATCGTGGCCTTCTGGACCCCGAAGAAGCCCGTCGCTGCCGGCGAATCCCTGAACTACGGCTACAAGCTCTACTGGAGCGCCCTGCCGCCGGTCAGCACGCCACTGGCGCAGGTCAATGCCACCCGTTCGGGCATGGGCGGTTTCACCGAAGGTTGGGCACCGGGCGAGCACTACCCCGAAGTCTGGGCGCGGCGTTTTGCCGTGGACTTCAACGGCGGCGGGCTGGATCGTTTGCCTGAAGGCACCGGGATCGAGCCGGTGGTGACCTGCTCCCATGGTGAGGTCAAAGACTTCAGCGTGTTGGTACTGGATGCCATCAAGGGCTATCGAATTCTGTTTGACTGGTACCCGACCAGCGACAGCGTCGAGCCGGTTGAACTGCGGCTGTTCATCCGCACCCAGGACCGCACCTTGAGCGAAACCTGGCTGTACCAATACTTCCCACCTGCACCAGACAAGCGCAAGTACACCTGATACCGAACGTTCCCACGCTCGCGTGGGAACGCCCCTTCGGGATCTTCAGAACCGCGAAATACTCTTCATCGCCCCAATCAAGTACCGCATCGCCACCTGATCACTCTCGGTCAGGGCGCGGTACTGTTCCAGCAATTGCTCTTCGTCCGAACTCAGGCGTCGGCTGCGCAGCGACATCCTGCGGGCCAGAAAAGACGACAACACCCCCGCTACACCATAAGACTTGGCCATGGACTGTCTCCTCGTATCAATCAACTGCTCCTGGTTGCCCATAACCCCATCCCGCGATGCGACCTGCGAGGATCAACAAGCTGATTTCCTGGGCCAGAAATCATGCTTACCTTAAGCGTAGAAACTATCTTGCCGGGCGTGGGACTTTTTTAGAGTAATCACTTAAAAAAACGCTTGCAGGGCAATGACCTACAGCGTTATCCCACAAGCGGCCGGTACAGGTGGATGTCGTGCGGCTCCTGTTGAAACAGCTCGGGATCCGGCTGCTTGAGCAACCGGCAGCCGAGCCGCAGATAGAACTCCACCGTATTGCGCGATTCCGTGGCCGATACGTACAACGCCTCGGCCCCGGCTGCGCGGGCGTGTTCACAGGCCAGGGCAAACAGCTGGCCACCCAGGCCCAGGCCACGGGCCCCATGGCTCACATGCAGGAATTTGAGCTGGCGCATACGCAGGCCCTGGTTGAGGATAACCCGGTTGTCCAGCACCACGGCCGCCAGCAGCTTCTCATCGTCAAACACTCCGTGCAGCCACCCTCCGCGCTTCAGGCACGCCTGCAAGGCCACGGCATCCTGCTCGGCTTCGCCTTCGGGCCAGCCGCGCATGTCGTGGTGCTCGGGGTACAGCAGCAACTCCCCGTGCTCCACGCGATAGCACGCCTCGATCCGTTCGGTACGGTCAATCAGCGCCAGCAACGGCAGGTCCTTTTCGGTCAGGTCACGCTTGATCAACATGCTGTGCTTCCAAGGGTTGATGGTGAACAAGGTTGAAGCCTTCCGCAGGTGTCGGTGCTTCGAAATAGCCGGTGATCAAGTCGAACTGGGCGTCACTGGTTTCGAACGCGTGGGTACCCTCCGCGTTGCGCGCACGCAGGCGTGCCTTGCAGACCTCGTCCGGCACATCCAGGTAGTGCAATTGATGGTCAGCGCCTGCGCCTTCGAACAGTGAGCGCATCCAGCGGCGACTGGCCAACGTGTTCGCCGGGAAATCCAGCACCACCGACAGGCCGGCCCCGAGCAACGCGATGATATGCGCCGTCAACGCATCACGCAGGTGGCCGGTGCAGCGCACGTAGTCGCCCAGGGCGTGAATTTGTCCGGGATAGAGGTGTGACAGCCACTCATCCTCACTGATCAGGATCGCCTGGGAGCCCTGCGACAACTGTTGGGTCAGGGTCGATTTACCGGCTGCGATTTTGCCGCAGATCAGGTGCAACATGAGCTTCTCCTTGTGTCGCAGGGCTTGGCCGGTGATCGGCGGGCAATAAAAAACCCGCCGGATCAAGGGCGGGTTTTTCATGCTTTTCCAGCACGCGTCAGCCCACCCTCTCCTGGAGGGTGGGAATAATCGAGGCGTTCAGTAATAGAGTCATAGTTTCGACATTAGCTTCAGGCGTTTTCCTACGCAAGGTTAATCCCGCAAGTCCGACTCATGAATCGGCTGGTCGCGATGCGTAGCCCGCTGATACTGCGCCGGCCAGGTCGCTTTGCGCCCGCCCAGGTCATCGTCGGCATGCAGTGGCCAGTACGGGTCACGCAACAGTTCACGGGCGAGGAAAATGATATCGGCCTGACAGGTACGCAAGATGTGCTCGGCCTGGGCGGGCTCGGTAATCATGCCCACGGTGCCGGTGGCGATTCCCGACTCTTTGCGCACACGCTCGGCAAAGCGGGTCTGGTAGCCGGGCCCGGTAGGAATTTCCGCATTGGCCGCGGTGCCACCCGAGGAGACGTCGATCAGGTCGACGCCCAGGTCTTTCAGGCGGCGCGCCAGTTCGACGGTTTCATCCGGGTTCCAGCCGTCCTCGACCCAATCGGTGGCCGAGACCCGTACAAACAGCGGCAGCTCTTGCGGCCAGGCCTCACGCACCGCCGTGGTCACTTGCAGCACCAGGCGGATGCGGTTTTCGAACGAGCCGCCGTACTGGTCCTGGCGCTGGTTGCTCAGGGGCGAAAGAAATTGATGCAACAGGTAGCCATGGGCGGCATGGATTTCCGCCACTTTGAAACCGGCGGTCAACGCGCGCTTGGCGGCAGCGACGAAGTCAGCGATCACTTGCTGGATCTGCCCTTCATCGAGTTGCTTGGGGGAAGTGTGCTGCGGATCGAAGGCAATCGGCGAGGGGCCCACCGGCACCCAGCCGCCATCTTCCGGCTTGACGCTGCCGTGCTTGCCGATCCATGGCCGGTGCGTGCTGGCTTTGCGCCCGGCGTGGGCCAGTTGAATGCCCGCCACCGCGCCATGGGCATTGATAAAGCGCGTGATGCGTTGCAGCGGTTCGATCTGTTCGTCGTTCCACAGGCCCAGGTCCTGGGCGGTGATGCGGCCATCGGCAGTCACGGCGGTGGCTTCGGTAAAGATCAGCCCGGCGCCACCGACGGCACGGCTGCCGAGGTGCACCAGGTGCCAGTCATTGGCCAGGCCATCGACGCTGGAATACTGGCACATCGGCGAAACGGCGATGCGGTTGAGCAGGGTCAGTTGGCGCAGGGTATAGGGTTCAAGCAGCAGACTCATGGGGCACCTCTTTTATGCAGTGGGCAGGCTCCAGGGTTCTGTTTGAAAGGTCGACGAAAAACCCGTCCCCGGCGGGCTGAAATAAGACAAGGTCACAAGACCGATCACACAGTGCTTAGAGACTAGTCGACAACAGAGGATTGCACAGGGTTCAGCGCGGCTCGATATGCGCGATCATCAGTTGCACGGTTTCCTGGCCACGGAACTCGTTCACGTCGAGCTTGTAGGCCAGTTCCACCCAACGAATGGTGGGGTTGGGCCAGATCTCACGGTCGATGCCGAAAGCAATGCCATCGAGCTTCACCGATCCACACTCGCTCTTGAGCACCACCTTCAGATGGCGCTCGCCGACGACGCGCTGCTCCACCAGTTGGAACACCCCGTGAAACAACGGCTCTGGGAAATGCTGGCCCCACGGCCCGGCGTTGCGCAGGGCGCGGGCCAGTTCCAGGTGAAACTCTTCAATCGCCAGGGTGCCGTCGGACAGCAGCCGGCCCGTCAGGTCTTCTTCGCGCAGTTGCCGACGCACTTCGGCGTCAAAGGCCTCGGCGAACAGTGGGAAGTTGGCCTCGGGCAAGGTAAGACCCGCCGCCATGGCGTGGCCGCCGTACTTGGCGATCAGCGTCGGATGCTGGCTGGCCACCACGGCCAGCGCGTCACGGATATGAAAACCCGGCACGGAGCGCCCGGAGCCCTTGAGCAGGCCGTCACCGGCGTCGGCAAAGGCGATGGTCGGGCGGAAGTAACGCTCTTTCATGCGCGAGGCGAGGATGCCGATCACGCCCTGGTGCCATTCCGGGTCGAACAGGCACAAGCCATACGGCATCGACTCCACCGGCAAGTCCTTGAGCTGGGCCAGGGCCTCGCGCTGCATGCCTTGTTCGATGGACTTGCGGTCCTGGTTCATGCCGTCCAGTTGCGCGGCCATTTCCCGGGCGGCGGCGAAATCCGTGGTGAGCAGGCACTCGATGCCCAGGCTCATGTCATCCAGGCGCCCGGCGGCGTTCAGGCGCGGGCCGAGGATAAAACCAAGGTCGGTGGAGGTGATGCGGGCGTGATCGCGCTTGGCTACTTCGAGGATCGCCTTGATCCCCGGCCGGGCGCGACCGGCGCGAATGCGTTCCAGGCCCTGGTAGACCAGGATGCGATTGTTGGCGTCCAGCGGGACCACGTCGGCCACGCTGCCCAGGGCCACCAGGTCCAGCAGTTCGCCGATATTCGGCTGCGGCTTGTTCTCGTACCAACCCAAACTGCGCAAGCGCGCACGCAGGGCCATCAGCACGTAGAAGATCACGCCCACACCCGCCAGGGCCTTGCTGGGGAATTCACAGCCCGGCTGGTTCGGGTTGACGATGGCGTCGGCTGCGGGCAGTTCGTCGCCCGGCAAGTGGTGGTCGGTAACCAGCACCTTGAGCCCCGCCGCTTTCGCGGCCGCCACGCCTTCGACGCTGGAGATACCGTTGTCCACGGTGATCAGCAGCTGTGGCTGGCGCTGCAGGGCCACGGCGACGATTTCCGGGGTCAGGCCGTAGCCGTATTCGAAACGGTTGGGCACCAGGTAGTCGACATGGGCGGCGCCCAACAAGCGCAGGCCCAGGGTGCCCACGGTGCTGGCGGTGGCGCCGTCGGCGTCGAAGTCACCCACGATCAGGATCCGCTGGCGCTGCTCCAGGGCCGTCACCAGCAAGTCCACCGCGGCATCGATGCCCTTGAGCTGCTGATACGGGATCAGCCGCGCCAGGCTTTTATCCAGCTCGGCTTCCGATTGCACCCCGCGTGCGGCGTAGAGACGGGTCAACAACGGTGGCAATTCACCGAGGAATGGCAGGACGGCGGGCAACGGGCGAGGATCGATACGCATGGGGTGACGGAAGCTTCTCTTTAATGTTGAAAATTAGCGGTGATCCCTTGTAGGAGCTGTCGAGCCCCAGCGAGGCTGCGATGGGATCACCTCGGTGTACCTGTCAGACCGCAGCGCCTGCATCGCAGCCTCGCTGAAGCTCGACAGCTCCCACACTCGACCAGCGTCCAATCAGTTATCGACGTTTCAGCCGCGCTCGCCAGCCAGCCATTCCAGCTGGACTTCGTGCTGCCCACGGTCATCGGTCACGAAGATCGTGCCTTCGCTGATCATCACGTCCCACTTGATCACCCGGGGCATGTCCTTGGCCAGCACTTCCAGGATTTCCTGGGGTACGGCGGCGATGCTCACGTTTTTCAGGTTCTTCGCCACCGGCACCACTTTGCCTTCCCAGACGCGCAAGCTGCCGTAGGCCAGCAAGGTCGTGCGTTCGGTACGGCGGGAACACCAGGTCAGGCGGTCCGCGTCCGGCTGGCCGACTTCGATCCAGTGCAGGACGCGATCATCCAGGCTTTTTTCCCACAGCGCCGGCTCGTCTACATCTGACAGGCCACGACCGAAAGACAGCTGCTCGTTGTAGAAAAGCGCGTAGGCCAGCAAACGCACGGTCATGCGCTCTTCGGTTTCCGAAGGGTGGCGGGCGATGGTCTGCTTGACGCTCTCGTACACCGAACGGTCAAGGTCGGTGAGGTTGAGTTCAAACTTGTAGGTCGTGGACGGCTGGGCCATGAACGGACTTCTAGAGACAGGGAAAGGCGGCAAGTCTAACCGATGGCGAGGTGATTCAACGAATACTGCGCTGCATCATCCTTATCACTGCGCCACTCGCCTATGTTAAAAGGCTCACATCCCTGCCCTGCCCGAAAGGTTCCTCATGTCGTTTACCGCCAAACCACTTGCCGGCCTGAAAGTCATCGAACTCGGCACCTTGATCGCCGGCCCGTTTGCGTCGCGCATCTGCGCCGAGTTCGGCGCCGAGGTGATCAAGGTCGAATCCCCGGATGGCGGCGACCCGCTGCGCAAGTGGCGCAAGCTGTATGAAGGCACCTCGCTGTGGTGGTTTGTGCAGGCGCGCAACAAGAAATCCCTGACCCTGAACCTGAAACACCCGGACGGCCTGGCGATCCTCAAGCAACTGTTGGCGGATGCCGACATTTTGATTGAGAACTTTCGCCCTGGCGTGCTGGAAAAGCTCGGCCTGAGCTGGGAAACCTTGCACGCCCTGAACCCGAAACTGGTGATGGTACGCCTCTCGGGCTTTGGCCAGACCGGGCCGATGAAGGACCTGCCAGGGTTTGGCGCGGTGGGCGAATCCATGGGGGGCCTGCGTTACATCACCGGTTTCGAGGACCGCCCGCCGGTGCGCACCGGGATTTCCATCGGGGACTCGATCGCGGCGTTGTGGGCCGTGATCGGGGCGCTGATGGCCCTGCGTCATCGTGAAGTGAATGGCGGGCTCGGCCAGGTGGTGGATGTGGCGCTGTATGAGGCGATCTTCGCGATGATGGAGAGCATGATCCCGGAGTTCGACGTGTTCGGCTTTATCCGCGAGCGCACCGGCAACATCATGCCCGGCATCACGCCCTCCTCGATCCACACCAGCAAAGATGGCAAGCATGTGCAGATCGGCGCCAATGGCGACGCGATCTTCAAGCGCTTCATGTCAGCCATTGGTCGCGACGACCTGGCCAACGACCCGGCACTGGCCAGCAACGATGGCCGCGACAGCCGGCGCGATGAGCTGTACGGGGTGATTGATCGCTGGGTCAACTCGCTGCCGCTTGAGCAAGTGGTGGAACAGCTGAACAAGGCCGAAGTGCCCGCCAGCCGCATCTACAGCGCGCAAGACATGCTGGGAGACCCGCAGTTTCTGGCCCGCGAGATGTTCCTCAAGGCGCAGCTCCCGGGCGGCAAGGACTTCAAGATGCCCGGCATCGTGCCCAAACTGTCGGACACACCGGGCAGTTGTGAATGGGTCGGACCGCAGTTGGGCGAGCACAACAGCGTGGTGCTCGCTGAATTGGGCTACGATGCGGCCGCCGTTACTCGCCTGCGTGAGAACGGCGCGATCTGATGGGCCGGCGCTTCATCATTCGACTCTGCCTCCTGGGTTCACTGCTCGGGACTTGGCCACTGTCGAGCCAGGCCCAGGAAACCTTGATCTGGCTGTTGCGTGACCTGCCGCCAGTGACGATTTTCGAAGGCCCGCAAAAAGGCCAGGGCGCCCTCGACCAACTGCTGCCGATACTCGCCGAACACATGCCGGAGTATCGACATCAGATCCTCCACGTGAACCGCGCGCGCGGCATGCAGATGCTCCGCGACCCCGGCACGCTTACCTGCGACCCGTCCCTGCTATGGACGGCGGAGCGCGCTAAAACCATCGTGTTTTCCGCCCAGGCCTTCGCGGCCGTGAGCAACGGGGTGACGATCCGCCAGGGTCAGCGGGCGCTGCTGGCGCCGTTTGTGGTGGATGGACGGTTCGACCTGGAGGCATTTTTGAATGCACGGGATGCGCGCCTTGGCATCATCGCCGAACGCAGCTACGGCGCCATCATCGATGAAGCGCTGAAGCACACCAGTGCTCACAAACTGGCACCGCATTACGGCAATGACGCCCTCGGCAGCCTGCTGCAGATGCAACGAAAGGGGCGGCTGGAAGCGGTGCTGGGTTACTGGACAGAAGTGCGCTACCAGGCGCTGCAACAAGGCATTGATCCACAAGAGCTGATCTTCTACCCCATCAAAGGCACCCCGCCCTATCAACTGACCCGGATTGCCTGCACGGATAACGCCTCAGGCCGCACGGCTATCGAGCGGATCAATCAGGTGCTGCGCGAGATCCCGCAGGAGCAACTGCGACAGTCCTACGCCTCATGGCTCGACCCGGTCATGCGTGAGCAATACCTGCAAGACCACCCGACGTTTTTCCAGGATGCCCCGAGCCCATGACAAATCGCAGGCAAAAAGAAACCCCGAGCAGTGGGGAGACAACTCGGGGTTAATAAGGGCCTAAAAAGACCAGTAACAACGAGCCACAAGCACCGGAGCACAATGCTTGATCTCGCTGTTACAAAATCTGACTCACCTTGCCGTAGGAAGGTTCCCAACAAAAATAAATCTTCATGCGCAGGCGATCGGCCGAGTCAGGGCCGCATTGCGCAGGGCCGCCATGACCGAGGGTTCCAGGCGTCCTTCGGCAATCATCAAGTCGCGGTGCAAACAGTCCACCACATCCACCAATGCACGCTTGTCGGTCAATTGTGCCTGGTCGACTTCTCGTTCGACCACGATGGCACCGGCCGGATTCTTTACGGTCACCAGGCATTCGCCCTGCACACCCGAGGTGGTCAGCGTGACCTGATAAGGGCTCAGTGCTTCACCGAGCAATAGGCTGATACTTTCCATCTCGATCACCACTCAATAGTTCGGAAACAATCGTGTAAACGGGAGCTGCATCTATCCTAAGTGACTATTTGCGTCGTAGGAAAGTTCGCTTTTTCGTCTTTCAAGGGTTGCCGGGGGATGACGTGTCCAGCATGCGCTTGCAACATGACAAGCAAAAAACGGCAGCACATAACTGCTTACTCAATGAGTTGCCGTTTTGGCGCTGATGCCGAGGGTGAATCCTATACTCGGTGAGTGCTGATCATGCCGGCACATCGATAAACAGCGCATACCAAGAGGCCCCGTTGCGAAGGACGAAGACCATGCTGGAACACGAAAAAGAGCAGGCAATACTAGAGAAGATTCACGCCGACATATCCAGAATTTATGCCGAGCAACGCAAGCTAAACGCAGAGTCCCACAAGATAACCCGAGAGAATTTCTGGTATCCCGTTGGTATCGCCATCGGCTTCTTCACGGCTGTCGGAACCGTAATGGCAGTGGCGCAAAAACTACTCGCCTAAACGATCGCTCCGGCCGGGCCTGCCAGAAACGAAAAACGCCGCTGCCCCACGGACGGGGACGCGGCGTTTTTTACGCCTTTGTAGAACCCACCTTCAGAGCCTCTCCTGCGTTAACAGGCTAGAATCCCCGAATTACCCCGGGAGCCTGTATTGAACGAAACGTCTGACAAGCCATTGCGCATCGTCCTCGCCGACGACCACCCGATTTTCCTCATCGGTCTGCGGGCGGTCCTGGAACGTGACGAGAGGCTAACCATCGTCGGTGAAGCCAACTCACCCCAGGCCCTTGGCGAACTGCTGCAACGTTGTGCCTGCGACATTCTGGTGACCGACTTCATGATGCCCGCCGAGCCCCAGGCCGACGGCTTGCGCCTGATCGAACAACTGCGCCGGCATCACCCGGGCCTGCCCATCGTGGTGGTGACCATGCTGAACAACGCCGGCCTGTTCCACGCCATCCTGGAGTTGGGTGTCATGGGCCTGCTGAGCAAGGCCAGTCTCGCAGACGAATTGCCTGAAGCAATCCGTCAGGTGCGCCAGCAGCGACGTTATGTGGCCCAGACCATCAGTCAGTCACTGAACCTGGCAGGCGTCGAGCGTGTGCACTCCCAGGATCAACTATCACCCCGTGAACTGGAAGTCATCCGCCTGCTGGCCGGCGGCCTGACGGTAGGCGAGATCGCCGCGAATCTTCATCGCAGCAAGCAAACCGTCAGTGCACAAAAGGTCAGCGCCATGCGCAAGCTGGGCCTGAGCAACGACGCCGCGCTGTTTATCTATGTGCAGGAACACGGGCTGGCCTAGCCTGAAACGCGATCCACTGCTTCAGCGCCTCGGCGTCCATGGGGCCGGCGATAAAGCAGCCTTGCAACCACGCAGCCCCCAGTTCACTTACCGCGTGATAGTCGGCGGCGCTTTCAACCCCGGTCACCACCACACCCACACCCAGTCGCCTCGCCATGCTCATGGCGCCGGCAACCACTGCCGCCTTGCGATCGTCCCTGGCCATGCCGCTGGCAAACGCCGGCGGGATCTTCAATTCGCTGAAGGGCAATTCCAGCAAGCGTTGCAGGCTGGTGCCGCCCACGCCGAAATCACCGATGGACAGCTTGCACCCCATCATCCGCAAACGCAGCAAGCCGGTGACGTGGGCGCTGTCGGTGTTCAGGCGCGAGGTTTCCACCAGTTCCAGGGTCAGGCCACGGGCGGGCACGCCGTGAAGTTGCAGCAAGCCTTGCAGCACTTGGGGAAAGTGCGGACGCTCCAGCATCCGCCCCGGGATATTCACCGCCACCGGCAGCACCTGCCCGGTTTCGCGCATGACGTGTGCCGCCTGGCCCAGCGCTTGTTCCAGCACGTGCCAGGTAAACGCCTCTTCCATTCCGGCAAACTCCAGCACCGGCAGAAACGCGTCAGGCAACAGCAACTCGCCGTCAGGAAGCTGCCAGCGGGCCAGCGCTTCGACACCTTGCAACGCGCCCGCCTGGCTGACAATGGGCTGATACCAGACCGTGCCGCAGCGGGCGATAGCGACCTGGCTCAGATCCGCCGAAGGCGGCAACTGCTCGGACTCACTCAAGTCCAGCAACTGGCGCACCCGCTCCCAGGACACCACCGGCGGCCCGGGCCGCAAGCGTTCCCGGCACGCCTCGAGGACTTTCCCGATCAGCGTTGCCGACGCCGGTTTGGGCAGGCAGCCGAGCACGTTGAGCCCCAACTGTCGGGCCATGTGCGCCACGCCTTCCAGCACATCCGGCTCGGCGTTGCTCAGCAGGATCAACACCTGAGCCTGGCGGCGCTCGGCCATTTCCCGAATCAGCTCAAGGCCATCACCCTGCTCCAGGTACAGATCGCAAATCGCGATGTCCACCGCGCCCTTGCTCTCCAGTGACTGGCGAGCGGCGTCGACCGTTTCGGCCGTGCGTACATTGAATACGCCGTTGGCGTTGAGCATCTGATGCAGGGCCATCAGTTGGAACGGGTTATCTTCGAGGATCAGGACGTTGAGGGAGCGCATGAAAAACGTTACCGGGGAGAAGCGAGGGTGCACAGACTAATAAAAACCCCGCGCCTTCCCCATAGGACATGTCTTATTCGGACGGGTCCAGATAAGCCTCAAGCTCGACCTGGAATTCGATCAATGCTTCGCGCAGCGCTAACCAATGCATTTCAATCTCAGCGTTGCGCTGCTCCCGAATACACCCTTCCAGCGCCATACAGGCCTTGGCCAGCGGCAACGCATCCACCAGGCAGCATATGCCCTTCAGGCGGTGCAGCGAGGCGGCCAGCCGGACCTGGTCGTGGTCCGCCATGGCGGAGGCCATCAGGTTATGCTCCTGCTCAAGGCTCCTCGCCAGCTCCTGCAGCATCCGCTGCAAAACCGGTCCGTCGGCCTGGGTCATGGTGCGCAGGGTCTGGATGCTGAAAGAGCGTGCAGGCACGACGCGGGCGAGCACACGCGTCCAGTGCTCAAGGGTCACGGGCTTGACCAGCAGTTCATCCATTCCCGCCTCCCGGCAGCGCTGCTGTTCATCATCCAGGGCATTCGCCGTGCAACCCACCAGCGCCAGGCGTGGCCGTTGCTCCTGGGCTTCAAGCCGGCGGATGGCCTCACTCAAGGCGTAGCCGGACATGCCCGGCATATTGCAATCGGTGACCATGACGTCAAACACCTCATGATGCCAACGCTGCAAGGCCGCTTCGGCCGAGTCGACGGCCACTACTTGATGACCCAGGAACTGCAACTGCTGAACCAGCACCAGCCGATTGGCCGGCAGGTCATCCACCACCAACACCGACAGGTTGCGGCCGGCCACCAGCAGCGGTACACCGGCAGATGCTGGCACGTCGTCACTGCTGACCCGATCCAGGTACAGGTCGATGCACACCACCGTGCCCTCTCCCACCACGCTGCTCAGGGTGATGCTGCCTCCCATCAATTCCACCAGTTGCTGGCAGATGCTCAAGCCCAGTCCCGTGCCGCCGTGCTCGGCAGCCGTCCGCGCGCTGACCTGGATAAACGGCTTGAACACTCGCGCCTGCTGCTCGACGCCAATGCCCGGCCCGCTGTCCTCCACACACAGGTGCAAATATTCGGCCCCCGCCGGGTCAAGCTTGCGCACAACACTGACCCGAACCTCGCCGCGCGAGGTGAACTTGAGCGCGTTGCCCAACAGGTTATGGATAACCTGACGCAGGCGCAGCGGGTCGAACCAGTAATACCCTTGCGCGCTCGGGTCGAATGCCAGGGTCAGGTGAAGGCCCTTTTTCTGCGCCATGGGTTCGAACAAGCGCTGTATGCCCTCGAAGAAACCTTTCAAGTCAGTGGCCTGCGGCGCCAGTTGCAGATGACCGGCTTCAATCTTGGCCAGGTCGAGGCTGTCACCCATCAGGGCAATCAACTCACGCGCCGAGCGATGGGCCACTCGCAGGGCTTCAGACACTGTCTTGCCTTCAGCCTGGGCACGCTCCTGCTCCAGCTCGAGCAGACCGATAATGGCGGTCATCGGCGTGCGAATCTCGTGGCTCAGGGTCGAGAGAAACGCGCTTTTTGCGTAGTTCGCTTCGTCAGCGGCCTGCCGCGCATCCATCAGCTGGAGCTCCAGGACCTTGCGCTCGTTGATATCGACCCAGCCACCGAGCAAACCCTGGAGCTGGCCCTTGGCGTCGAAGAACGGCACCGTCCACTGATACACATGAAACGCCCCGCCATTGAACTCCAGCTGCCGGTCGACGAACAGCGACTGCTGGCTCGCCAATTGCTCCATGTGGCCGGCATGCAGGCGCGCGGCCGTAGCGTCAGGCATCAGCCCGCTTTCCATCAGCGTCAGGCCCTGGATCTGCTCGCGCCGGGTGTTCAACTGTTGTTCATAGCTGGTGTTGCAGGTCACCAGGCGTCCTTCCAGATCACGCACAAATACCGGGTTGGGCATGCCGTCCAGCAGCGCGCGCTTGAACGCCAACTGGTCGTTGAGCCGCTGCTCGGCCTGGAGGCGCTGGCGAATCTGGCGCTTGAGCCGGCTGTTCCAGGCCAGGGACACCAGCACAAACAGCAGCGCCATGGCGACCGTCCAGTAGGCCCATGGCGGCACACGCTGCCAGGCCGGCACCGGGACGGGTACGCTCCCCAGCCAACGCAAACGCAGGGCGCTCAATTCCGCGACCGGCAGCGCTTCCAGCGCCTTGTTCAAAATGCTCAGCAGTTCCGGTTGATCCTTGCGCACCGACAGGCTGTTGGCCGACCACTTGCCCTCGACACTGCGGCCGATGCGCAACTCATCGGCCGGGTAACTCTGCACTTCCACTTCACTCTGGATAGTCGCCGCCGCGCGCCCCTGCGTTACCAGCTCCCGGGCCTGGACGTAGTTATCCACCGATTGCAGCTTGATCCCGGGGTGCTCGCGACGAATGTACCCCTCCAGGACATGGCGTGCCGGCAGCGCCAGCACCTTGCCTGAAAGCTCGCTCAAACTGGCCACTGGCGGTGCGTCAGCGCGCTGGATAAACACCCAGCCTGAGCCCCCGAACCCATGGCTGAAATCGAGAAAGGCCTTGCGCTCCTGATTTTCGGCCAGGGTGGTGTTCATGTCCGCCCTGCCCGTTTCCAGCAACCCCAGGGTCTGTGCCGTGGAGGACACTTCCTCCATCACGAACTGCAGGCCGGTCATGCGTGAAATGCGGTTGAGCAAGTCCACATTCAGCCCCACCCACTGGCCGTCCTTGTCCTTGAATACATAGGGAGACAGTTGCTGGGACGCCACCACCACATGCGGATGCTGAAGTACCCAGGCCCGCTCCGGGGCCGACAAGGCGATGCGCTCGGCGGCAATGCCCACCCCCAGTCCGGTGGTCCAGCGCGCAAGGATCTCCCGCCGCACAGACTCATCAATACTCGCCAGCGCCCGGTCCATCAGCGTCCCCAACAGCGGGTCGGCCTCCCGCGTGGCAAAGGCAAAGCCGATGGGCGCCAGCCGGCTTTCCACCTTGATCTGCAAGCCCAGGTAGGGCCGTAGCGATTTATAGGCGCGCACGATCACTTCGTTGCCGATAAACGCATCGGCATCACCTTGCTTCAGCGCTTCGAGGCCACTGTAGAGATTCGGTGCCAGCATGATGTGGCTGCCGGGATACGCCTGATGGACGTTCTTGACGTTGGCGTAACCGTCCAGCAACACCAGCTTCTTGTCCTTGAGGTCCTCGTTCTGGGTGCTGTCATCCCGGCGCACGACCACCACCGAGCGGTCCGGCATGTAGTCTTCGGTAAAGCGCAACCCCGACACATCACGCTCGTAACCGTTGGCACTGGTGAGAATATCGATGGCGCCGCTCCGCAGGGCCTCCACCGCCTGCGCCCGCTCGGCAAAACCCAGGACTTGCATCGGTGCATGCAGACGCGCGCCGATCAGGCTCAGGTAATCGGCGCTGATGCCCTGGTAGCGATTGCGGTCGCGGGTGATATCGATCGGCTGATAGTCATCAATCGAAATGCCCACTCTCAGTGGCCGATGGGCCGCCAGCCATTGCTGCTCGCTGGCCGTCAGGGGCATGGGCTCCAGGGCAATGAACGCCGGCACCAGCTTGAACGGCAGGCTGACAGCCGCGAGGCTTGCCGAACCATGGCCAAGCAGCAGCACACATGCCAGCCACGCGTGTGCTCGGGTCGATAAATACACCGGTTGGGTTTCCTTGATTATTCTTGTTGGTCGCCGCGCAAGTATGGCTCGCCAGAATGAAAAAGCCCGTCACGAAGACGGGCTTGATCCACCACGCAAAGCCGTTGGCTCAGAGTGGCTTGCCGCGATTGCCATGCTGGCTGACAAACGCCTGTACCGCTTTCAGGTCATTGGCCAATACCGTGCAACGCTCCTCACGCTCAAACAGGTCGGTGAGGTGCGGCGGCAATTCCAGCGCCTTGCCAACCCCGGCCTTCTCTACCGCTTCCGGGAATTTGACCGGGTGCGCGGTGCCGAGAATCACCATCGGGATGTCCAGGCTGCGGCGGCATTCGCGCGCGGCCTTGACGCCAATGGCGGTGTGCGGGTCCAGCAGCTCGCCGGTCTGGGCGTAGACTTCAGCGATGGTCTCGCAGGTTTCTGCGTCGTCCACCGCCAGGGAGTCGAACAGCTTGCGGGTTTCGGTCCAGCGCTCCTGCTCGACGCTGAAACCGCCACCTTGCTTGAAGCTGTCCATCAGGCCGGCCAGGGCAGCACCGTTGCGACCGTGCATGTCGAACAGCAGGCGTTCGAAGTTCGACGAGACCATGATGTCCATCGAAGGCGACAGTGTGGCGTGCAGGGTTTCCTTGACGTACTGGTTGCCGCTCATGAAGCGGTGCAGGATGTCGTTGCGGTTGGTGGCGACGATCAACTGGTTGATCGGCAGGCCCATGTTGCGTGCCAGGTAACCGGCGAAGATGTCGCCGAAGTTGCCGGTTGGCACCGAGAACGACACCGAACGCGCCGGGCCGCCCAACTGCAGGGACGCATGGAAGTAGTAGACGATCTGGGCCATGATCCGCGCCCAGTTGATCGAGTTCACCGCTACCAGGCGGGTGCCCTTGAGGAAGCTCTGGTCGGCGAAGCTGGCCTTGACCATTTCCTGGCAGTCATCGAAGTTGCCTTCGATGGCGATGTTGTGGATGTTCTCGCCGAAGATCGTGGTCATCTGCCGACGCTGCACTTCCGACACGCGGTTGTGCGGGTGCAGGATGAAGATGTCGACGTTTTCGCAGTGCTTGCAGCCTTCGATCGCCGCCGAGCCGGTATCACCGGAAGTAGCGCCGATGATCACCACGCGCTCACCGCGTTTTTCCAGCACGTAGTCCAGCAGGCGACCCAGCAGTTGCAGGGCGAAATCCTTGAACGCCAGGGTTGGGCCGTGGAACAGCTCCAGGACCCATTCGTTGCCGTTCAGTTGACGCAACGGGGCGATGGCGCTGTGGGAAAACACGCCGTAGGTTTCTTCCAGGATCTTCTTGAAATCCGCATCCGGGATGCTGCCGGTGACGAACGGGCGCATGACCCGGAACGCCAGCTCGTGGTACGGCAGGCCGGCCCACGAAGCGATTTCTTCCTGGGTGAAGCGTGGCAGGTTTTCCGGCACGTACAGGCCGCCGTCAGTGGCCAGACCGGCCAGCAGAACGTCTTCGAAATTCAGGGCCGGTGCCTGGCCGCGGGTGCTGATATAACGCATGACTGGCTCCTCTAGAGCATGCTTGAACAAGGGCCGCCGAACGCGTGGGGCCCTTGCCGCAAAACGATTAGTTCAGGTGTTCGACGCGAATCCGCACCACCGGCCCAACCACGCCCTGCAACGCTTCAAGCGCGGCAATGGCGTCGTTGATGTGCTGCTCCAGCACACGGTGGGTCAGCAGGATCATGGGCACCAGGCCGTCTTGTTCTTCGACTTCCTTCTGCATGATCGATTCAATGTTGATGCCGCGCTCCGACAGGATGCTGGCCACCTGAGCGAGCACGCCCGGATGATCCTTGGCCTGGATGCGCAGGTAGTAGGCACTTTCGCAGGCTTCGATCGGCAGGATCGGGTGGGCCGACAGCGAGTCCGGCTGGAAGGCCAGGTGCGGTACGCGGTTTTCCGGGTCGCTGGTCATGGCACGCACCACGTCCACCAGGTCGGCGATCACAGACGAAGCGGTCGGCTCCATGCCGGCGCCGGCGCCGTAGAACAGGGTGGAACCGGCAGCGTCACCGTTGACCATCACGGCGTTCATCACGCCATTGACGTTGGCGATCAGGCGGTCGGCCGGGATCAGTGTCGGGTGCACACGCAGCTCGATACCGGCCGGGGTGCTGCGCGCCACACCGAGGTGCTTGATGCGGTACCCCAGGGCTTCGGCGTAGTTCACGTCGGCGGTGGTCAGCTTGGTGATGCCTTCGGTGTAGGCCTTGTCGAACTGCAGCGGGATACCAAAGGCGATGGACGCCAGGATGGTCAGCTTGTGGGCAGCGTCGATGCCTTCCACGTCGAAGGTCGGATCGGCTTCGGCGTAACCCAGGGCCTGGGCTTCGGCCAGCACGTCTTCGAAGGTACGGCCCTTCTCGCGCATTTCGGTGAGGATGAAGTTACCGGTGCCGTTGATGATGCCGGCCACCCAGTTGATACGGTTGGCGGACAGGCCTTCACGGATCGCCTTGATCACCGGGATACCACCGGCCACGGCGGCTTCGAATGCCACGATCACGCCCTCCTCGCGGGCCCTGGCGAAGATTTCGTTACCGTGCACGGCAATCAGCGCCTTGTTGGCAGTGACCACATGCTTGCCGTTTTCGATAGCCTTGAGCACCAGCTCGCGGGCCACGGTGTAGCCGCCTACCAGCTCGATGACGATATCGATTTCAGGGTTGGTGGCGACTTCGAAGACATCGTTGGTAATCGCAATACCGGTCGTTTGGAACTGAGGCTTTGGCGTACGCGTGGCAATTTGTGCCACTTCAATCCCACGCCCTGCACGGCGGGAAATTTCTTCAGCGTTACGCTGAAGTACGTTGAAGGTGCCGCCACCGACGGTCCCTAACCCACAGATGCCTACTTTGACCGGTTTCACTGAAGAACTCCCCATGAAACGGCCGACTCAAGGTCGGCCGTGAAAACAGCCGCACAACTGCGGCTCTCTATTAATGACCCGCCGAACTGTCGGCGGATCATGATCGTCAAGGCTCGACGATAATGCTTACTTTGCGTTCAGTGCCAGTTTGGCAACTTGCGGCGCAGGCTGGTAGCCCGGAATCACCTGGCCGTCAGCCAAAACGATGGCCGGCGTACCGTTCACACCAATCGACTGGCCGAGGGCGAACTGCTTGGAAACCGGGTTGGCGCACTTGGCGGCCTTGATTTCCTTGCCATCGACCATCTTGTCCATGGCCGCTTTCTTGTCGGCCGAACACCAGACGGCTTGCAACTGCTCGTCACCCGGCGAACCCAGGCCCTGGCGCGGGAACGCCACGTAGCGCACTTCAACACCGAGCTTGTTCAGCTCAGGCACTTCGGCATGCAGCTTGTGGCAGTACGGGCAGGTGGTGTCGGTGAACACGGTGATGTGAGTCTTGGTTTCGCCGATGGCCGGGTAAACCACGGTTTCAGCCACCGGAATACCGTTGATCAGCTTGGACACGCCCAGGCGCTCGGCTTTCTCGGTGAGGTTCACCGGCTTGCCGTCTTTGAGCTGGAACAGGTAGCCCTGGACGATGTACTGGCCATCGGCACTGGCGTACAGCACGCGGCTGCCCTTGAGCTTGACTTCGTACAGGCCGGCCATCGGGCTGGCGTTGATGCTTTCAATCGGGGTGTCGAGCTGGAGGGCTTCCAGGCTCTTGCGGATTGTCTTCTCTGCGGCGTCGTCGGCGACGGCAAAGGTTGAGACCAACGCAATGGCTGCGATGGCAAAAATCTGGGTCAAGCGCATGGGAACTCCTGAAGGCAGATGCAGGGACGGGAGCAGGAACACCGATCTTCAAACACGGGTTTGGGCCGTCCCCTTTGCGAACCGGCAAAGCCTACCACAGTTGGGCCGCAGGGCAGCCAGTCGCGGGGAAATTGGGCTTTTTCCGAAGTGTTTTTCATCCACGGGGATGGTGCTTGGCGTGCATCTCCTGCAAACGTGCCCGCGCCACGTGGGTGTAGATCTGGGTGGTGGATAAGTCGCTGTGGCCCAGGAGCATTTGAACCACGCGCAAATCCGCGCCGTGGTTGAGCAAATGCGTGGCGAACGCGTGGCGCAGGGTGTGGGGCGACAGCGACTTGCCGATGCCGGCAACCTTGGCTTGGTGCTTGATGCGATGCCAGAAGGTCTGGCGGGTCATCTGTTCGCCGCGCTGGCTGGGAAACAGTACATCGCTGGGCCGACCGTTGAGCAACTCGGCTCGGGCGTCGCGCATGTAGCGTTCGATCCACACGATCGCCTCTTCACCCATGGGCACCAGGCGCTCCTTGCTGCCCTTGCCCATTACGCGCAATACGCCCTGGCGCAGGTTGACCTGTTCCAGGGTCAGGCTGATCAGCTCGGTGACCCGCAGGCCGCAGGCATACAGCACTTCCAGCATGGCGCGGTCGCGCTGGCCGATGGCTTCGCTCAGGTCGGGGGCTGCGAGCAGGGCTTCGACGTCGGCTTCCGACAGGGATTTGGGCAGTGGCCGGCCCAACTGTGGCATGTCGATTTGCAGGGTTGGGTCGACAGCGATCAGCTTTTCCCGCAGCAGGTAGCGATAGAAGCCACGCACGCCTGAGAGAAAACGCGCAGTAGAGCGAGGCTTGTAGTTTTGCTCCAGGCGCCAGGCCAGGTGGTCGAGAATCAGCTCGCGACCAGCGTCGAGCAGCTCGAGGTTTTTCTCCTGCAGCCAGCCATTGAACAACGCGAGGTCGCTGCGGTAAGCCTGGCGGGTGTTGTCCGACAGGCCTTTTTCCAGCCAGAGGGCGTCGAGGAAGCGGTCTATCTGGGGGTGGTCGATGGCGGACATGAGGGCTCAAGCAGGGAAAATGGCGATGTCGGGTAGATCCTATCGCAGCACGGGCCGCTACACATCAATGAAAGCGGGCAAATAATCTGTGGCAAGGGAGCTTGCTCCCTTGCCACAAAAGCGACTCGATCCAGGATCAGTCGGCAAACCCTGGCAGCACGGGCACCGGTCGTTTGTCAGCATCAATCGCGACAAAACTGAACACACCCTGGATGGCCTTTTCTCGTCCGTCAGCGCTCATGCTTTCGACAAACACTTCCACCTCGACCTTGAGGCTGGTGTTGCCCACCTTGATCACCCGTCCGATCAATTCAACGATGGAGCCCGCCGGTATCGCGTGATTGAAATCGATACGGTCGGTGGAGACCGTTACAAGCGGCAAGCGGCAGAAACGCGTAGCCGTAATGAACGACACTTCGTCCATCCATGCCAGTGCGGTGCCGCCGAACAGCGTGTTGTGATGGTTGGTAGTCGGTGGAAAAACGGCTTTGGTCACATGGGTAACGGAGAGGTCAGTACGACGCTGAATTTCTTCGAGGCGAGTAGTCATGAATAAGTACCGGGGAAATAGACAAATTTCAGGCAACAAAAAAGCAGCCCGTAGGCTGCTTTTTTCTGCATCGGGAAGCTGGACTTAAGCCAGTTTTTCCTTGATGCGAGCTGCTTTACCGGACAGGTCACGCAGGTAGTACAGCTTGGCTTTACGTACGTCACCGCGACGTTTAACGGCCATGCTGTCGATTTGCGGGCTGTAGGTCTGGAAAGTACGCTCTACGCCAACACCGTTGGAGATTTTACGAACAGTGAAAGCACTGTTCACACCACGGTTACGCTTGGCAATTACCACGCCTTCGAACGCTTGCAGACGCGAACGGTCGCCTTCCTTCACTTTCACCTGAACGACAATGGTGTCGCCCGGGGCAAAGGTAGGGATCTCTTTGGTCATCTGCTCTGCTTCGAGTGCAAGGATGATTTTGTTAGTCATGCTGTGCTCCTAAGGTAAGTCGTCGGACCTACCATCGATACGTTGTTAACTATCGTCCCGCCCGAGGATGTATTCCTCGAGCAGCTTCTTCTCTTCTCCAGAAAGCGAGCGGCTTTCCAGAAGATCGGCGCGTCGTTCATAGGTCCGCCCGAGGGACTGCTGTAAACGCCAACGCCGGATGTGTGCGTGATTGCCACTTAGCAATACGTCGGGAACACGCTGATCCGCATACACCTCCGGTCGGGTGTAGTGCGGGCAATCCAGCAAACCATCCGTGAAGGAATCTTCCTCCGCGGAGTCCGCATGCCCTAAAGCTCCAGGCAGCAGTCGTGTAACCGCATCTATCAGGACCATCGCCGGCAGCTCGCCGCCAGACAGGACATAGTCCCCAATCGACCACTCTTCATCGACATGAGCATCAATAAACCGCTCGTCAATGCCTTCATAGCGACCGGCAATCAGGATTAATGCTTCCAGATTCGCCAACTCGCGTACCGCCGACTGATTCAGCTGACGGCCTTGAGGGGACAGGTAAATTACCTTCGCCTTCTCCCCGGCGGCTGCCTTGGCCTGAACCAACGCATCTTCCAGGGGCTTGATCTTCATCACCATGCCCGGGCCACCGCCAAATGGGCGATCGTCCACAGTGTGATGTCGATCCGTCGTGTAGTCTCGCGGGTTCCAACAGGTGAGCTGCAAGAGCCCCTGTTTCACCGCCCGACTGGTGATGCCGTACTCGCTGATGGCGGAAAACATCTCGGGAAACAAACTGATCACTTCAACGCGCAGGTTAGCCACGTTAGAAGTCCGCGTCCCATTCCACCTTCATCTCGCCCGCTGCCAGGTCGACGGCCAACACGCATTGCTCGGTATAGGGCAACAGGCGTTCGCGATCATCCAGGCTGCCAGCGCAAGGCTTGACCACCATTACATCATTGGCGCCGGTTTCCAGAAGATGATCGATTTTCCCGAGCAATTGCCCGAGTTGATCAATGACCTTCAGACCTTCCAGCTGGTACCAGTAGTACTCGCCGTCGGTCAATTCAGGGAACAGGTTGCGCGGCACGCAGATCTCATAACCGGCCAGAAGACGAGCTTCTTCACGATCATCAAGACCCTTGAGCTTTGCGACCAGGAACTTGTCGCTCCCGCGTCCACTGACCAGCTCTACCTGTTTCACACTACCTTCGCGCTTGAGCGTCCAGGTCTTGTACTGCAACAGGTTTTCAGTCGGATCAGTAAAGGAATACACCTTCACTTCGCCGCGAACGCCATGAACAGAATAAATCTTGCCGATAACGATCAAATCATCAGCTACCGCTGGCGTCGCGTTCATATTGCTCAGGCCGCAGCCTTAGATGCATCCTTCAACAACTGAGCAACGCGCTCAGAAGGTTGTGCACCAACGCTCAGCCAGTAGGCTACGCGCTCTTGGTTCACGGACAGACGGACTTCTTGACCACGAGCGATCGGGTTGAAGAAGCCAACTTGTTCCTTGTGAGAGCCGTCACGTGGGTTGCGGCTGTCAGTTACGGTCAAGTGGTAAAACGGGCGCTTTTTGGAGCCGCCAAGGGCAAGACGGATTGTTAGCATGTGAACATCGTTCCTGTAGTCGGTGCTGCAAATCTAAATGCACAGCGGGCATAGGTGCCCGAAAGGCCGCATATTCTAAGGAATATCCGGACTTTTGCAAATGTCTTTTTCTGGCGCCTATCAGCGTGCCATTCAGATCTGCTATAGAGCCGTCGGTTAAAACGGCAAGTCAGCTCCCGCCAATGGCGGGTTTGCTGGAGATCCCGCATCCCTGCGGGTCGGAGCAGAAGCGAACTTCTGCTCGAATTCTTTACATTTTTGGCATGCCGCCGCCGGGCAACATACCGCCCATGCCGCGCATCATCTTGGCCATCCCGCCTTTTGCGGAGAATTTCTTCATCATCTTCTGCATCTGCTTGTGCTGCTTGATCAAGCGACCGATGTCCTGCACCTGGGTACCGGAACCCATGGCGATCCGACGTTTGCGCGAACCGCTGATCAGCTCAGGGTCGCGGCGCTCGGCCGGGGTCATGGAATTGATGATGGCTTCCATCTGCTTGAATTGCTTCTCTGCCGCGCCCTGGGCATTGCCCATTTGCGCCAGGTTCACGCCGCCGATGTTCGGCAGCTTGTCCATCAGGCCGCCGAGGCCGCCCATGTTCTTCATCTGTTGCAGCTGGTCGCGGAAGTCTTCGAGGTCGAAGCCCTTGCCCTTCTTCAGCTTTTTAGCCAGCTTGTCGGCCTTGTCCTTGTCGAGGGTCGCTTCCGCTTGCTCGATCAGGCTGAGCACGTCGCCCATGCCGAGGATACGCGAGGCGATACGCTCAGGGTGGAACGGCTCGAGCGCTTCGCTCTTCTCGCCCATACCGATGAACTTGATCGGCTTGCCGGTAATGGCGCGTACCGACAAGGCGGCACCGCCACGGGCATCGCCGTCGACCTTGGTCAGGATCACACCGGTCAGCGGCAGTGCATCACCAAAGGCCTTGGCGGTATTGGCCGCATCCTGGCCGGTCATGGCGTCGACCACGAACAGGGTTTCTACCGGGTTGATCGCGGCATGCAGCGCCTTGATCTCGCCCATCATCTCTTCGTCGATGTGCAGGCGACCGGCGGTATCGACGATGACCACGTCGATGAATTTCAGCTTGGCTTCTTTAATAGCCGCCTGGGCGATATCGACCGGCTTCTGGCTCAGGTCGGACGGGAAGAAGGTCACGCCCACTTCGCCCGCAAGCATTTCCAGCTGTTTAATAGCCGCCGGACGGTAAACGTCGGCAGACACCACCATCACCGACTTCTTCTTGCGCTCTTTAAGGAAGCGCGCCAGTTTGCCGGCGGTGGTGGTCTTGCCCGCACCTTGCAGACCGGCCATCAGCACAACGGCTGGCGGCACGGCGCTGAGGTTCAAATCTTCGTTGGCCGCGCCCATCAGGCTTTCGAGTTCGGCCTGGACGATCTTCACAAAGGCCTGGCCCGGCGTCAGGCTGCGGGACACTTCGGTGCCGACCGCGCGCTCTTTGACCGAGTTGACGAAGTCCTTCACCACCGGCAAGGCGACGTCGGCTTCCAGCAACGCCATGCGCACTTCACGCAGGGTGTCTTTAATATTGTCCTCGGTCAGCTTGGCCTTGCCGGTGACATGGCGCAGCGTCTGCGAGAGACGGTCAGTCAGATTTTCAAACATGCGCGATCCTTTCAGGCCCTATTCATCGAAATGCATTGTTAGACCGAGGTAATGGCGGCCCAGGCTGTGGTAAATCGCTATTAAAAACAGCGCTCGGCGAGCCTGCGGCGTGGGCAGGTCGCGGATTATAGCGAAGACTGTCGCCATGCACACCCGCTGTCTGGCCTGAGAGTCTTTCGTGTTACGCAGGTGTATGCCAAACTCAGCGCCTTTCGGGCCTGCTTAACAGGATTTATGCTCCCTTTGTCACCCAGTTTGCTACCCAGCCTCGCCGCCGCCATCTTGTATGCCGCTGCGACCCTCTATCAGGGCACTCGTCTGGCCCAAGGCGCCAAGGCCGACAAACGCCTGCTGGTAGGCCTTGGCGTCCTCGCCCTGCTGGCTCACGCCGCCAGCCTGTTCACGCACTTGATGACGCCGGTCGGCCTGGGCCTGGATTTCTTCAGCGCTGCCAGCCTGATTGCCGCCGCGGTGATCGCGCTGACCCTGATGGCCTGCTACCGGATCCCGGTGGAGAACCTGCTGGTGCTGTTGTTCCCGCTCGGGATGCTGACGGTGCTGCTGGCGCAATTCACACCGACCGGCACCGTGCAGGTCATTGATGAAGAGCCGGGCATCCTCGCCCACATCCTGCTGTCGATCCTCGCCTACGGCATGTTCACCATCGCGGTGTTCCAGGCCTTGCTGCTGCTGTTGCAAGACCACCAGCTCAAGCACAAGCACCCGTCGGGGCTGATCAAGAACTTCCCGCCACTGCAAACCATGGAAAGCCTGCTGTTCGGCTTCCTCTGGGCCGGCTGGACGCTGCTGTCGCTGTCGCTGATCTCCGGCTGGCTGTTCGTCGAGAACCTGTTTGCCCAGCACCTTGTGCATAAAACCCTGCTGGCGTGCCTGGCCTGGGTGGTGTTCAGCGTGCTGCTGTGGGGCCGCAACCGTCTCGGCTGGCGCGGGCACAAGGCGATCCGCTGGACCCTGGCCGGTTTCTGCCTGCTGATGCTGGCCTATTTCGGCAGCAAGCTGGTTCGCGAATACATCCTGCATATCTGACGGGCAGCCGACATGGACAACTTGCCCTTGGGGCCGATGCTTGCGGTAGTAGCCTTGCTGGTTTTATGGTCGGCGCTGTTTACCGCCATCGAAGCCGCCCAGCAACATTTGCTGGCCCTGCGCCCCGGCACCCGCCAGGGTGACAAAGCCGCCGCCCGCCTGAACTTCCCGCGCAACAGCCTGATCCTCTGCAACACCCTGTGCCGCGCCGTGGTGGTGATTCTCTGCACCCTGCTGGCGATCTACGCCTGGGCGCAAAACGGCCCGTGGCTCGGCTGGGTGATCTCCAGCGCGGTGCTGCTGGTGCTGGCCGACTATCTGCCGCGTGCCCTGGCCACTCGCCACCCGCAAACCATCCTTGGCTTCGGCAATACCTTGCTGAGCGTGCCGCTGAAAATCCTTTATCCGCTGGCCTGGCTGCTCAACGGTGTCAGCCTGTTGCTGCTGCGCCCGTTCACCCGCAAGCCCGGGCTGGTCAAGAAGAGCGACGAGCCGCAGCCGGACCAGGACGACGAGCCGGAAGCCGAAATCCCCAACACCCGCGCGCCGGGCATGCCGGGCATCCACGCCCTGGACAACATCACCGTCAACGACATCCTGGTGCCCCGCAGCGAAGTGGACGGCATCAACCTGGATGACCCGGTAGAGGAAATCATCGAGCAACTGCGGGTTTCCACGCGCACCCGGCTGCCGGTGTTTCACAGCGACATCAACCAGGTCGAGGCGGTGCTCAACACCCGGCAGATCCGCCACCTGCTGCCGGACGCCAGCCTGACCAAGGAAGCCCTGCTGGCCGCCTGCCACGAGCCCTACTTCGTCCCGGAAAGTACACCGCTGCAACTGCAATTGCTGAACTTCCACAAGCAACAGCGCCGCCTGGGCATGGTGGTGGATGAATACGGCGAAGTGCTGGGCATTGTGACCCTGGAAGACATTCTTGAAGAAATCGTCGGTGAGTTCGAAAACGAGCAGCACCTCGACAACCCGCACATCCAGCCCCAACTGGATGGCCGCTACGTGATCGACGGCGCCGCCTCGATCCGTGACTTGAACAAAACCCTCGGCTGGCACCTGCCCAGCGACGGCCCCAAGACCCTCAACGGCCTGGTGACCGAAGCGCTGGAGACCATCCCGGACTGCGCCGTGTGCCTGAAAATCGGCCGTTATCGCCTGGAAATCCTCGAGACCGAGGACAACCGCGTCGCCAAGGTACTGATCTGGCACACCAGCACGGTGCCGGTCGCCGCTTAAGCCCCTTGTTGGATCCGCAAACCCCTTCCTATAATCGGGCGGCTTACCCAAGCCCCGCCCGACCGCGTGCTACCCGCACTGAGCGCGTCCAGGCACCGCTTTACCGTGTCTGACCGGTGTTTGCTCCCATCCCGAGCCGCCCCGCGCACAACCCTGATCCATGGGTGTTCGACCAATAATAATCCGCGTCCAAACGCGCAATGACCGCCAGGGATACCTCAATGAGCACCACCTATAACGAGACGGCGACCGCCGCCCCGACCAACTCGACGGCCCGGGTCGCCACCGCGAGCATCATCGGCACCGCCATCGAGTTCTACGACTTCTATATCTACGCAACTGCCGCCGCGCTGGTGATCGGCCCGGTGTTCTTCCCGCAAACCTCCGGCACGGCGCAGATGCTCGCCTCGTTCCTGACCTTCGGTATCGCGTTTATCGCGCGGCCACTGGGCTCGGCGCTGTTCGGCCACTTTGGTGACCGGATTGGCCGCAAGTCGACACTGGTGGCTTCCCTGCTGCTGATGGGCGTGTGCACCACGCTGATCGGCTTGCTGCCCGGTTATGACAGCATCGGGGCCTGGGCACCGATCCTGCTCTGCGTACTGCGCTTCGGCCAGGGCCTCGGGCTTGGCGGCGAATGGGGCGGCGCGGCGTTGCTGGCCACCGAGAACGCCCCGAAGGGCAAACGCGCCTGGTTCGGCATGTTCCCGCAACTGGGCCCGTCGATTGGCTTTCTGGCGGCCAACGGGCTGTTCCTGATCCTGGCCATGAGCCTGAGCGACGAACAGTTCCGCAGCTGGGGCTGGCGCATTCCGTTCATTCTCAGCGCGGCGCTGGTAATGGTGGGGCTGTATGCGCGGCTCAAACTGCATGAAACGCCGGTGTTCGCGAACGCCGTGGCCAAGGAAGCGCCGGTGAAGGTGCCGCTGGTGGAACTGTTCAGCCAGCATTGGCTGCCGGTCCTGCTGGGTGCGGCCTCGATGGTGGTGTGTTATGCGCTGTTCTATATCACCACCGCGTTTTCCCTGAGCTACGGCGTGTCTACGCTGGGCTACAGCCGTGAAACGTTCCTGGGTTTGCTGTGCTTCGCAGTGCTGTTCATGGGCGCGGCAACGCCGCTGGCGGCGTGGGCCAGCGACCGTTACGGGCGTAAGCCGGTGCTGATTGTCGGTGCGATCCTGACCATCCTTTCCGGCTTCACCATGGAGCCGTTGCTGACCCACGGTTCAACCTGGGCCGTGGCACTGTTCCTGGCGCTGGAGCTGTTCCTGATGGGCGTGACGTTTGCCCCGATGGGCGCGATGTTGCCGGAACTGTTCCCGACCCGCGTGCGTTATACCGGTGCTTCGGCGGCGTATAACCTGGGTGGGATCGTGGGTGCGTCGGCGGCACCGTTCTTCGCGACCAAGCTGGTGGCGATGGGCGGTTTGAGTTATGTCGGCGGGTATGTGTCGGCGGCAGCGGTGATCAGCTTGATTGCTGTGTTGTGCCTGAAAGAGACGCGCAATAACGATTTGAACAAGGTCGCCTAATGATGATCATTCCCACGCTCTGCGTGGGAATGCATCCGGTGACGCTCTGCGTCACGCCCTTAAGAGCGGACGCGGAGCGTCCAGCGCGGCATTCCCACGCGGAGCGTGGGAACGATCGGCGGGGGGTTACAGCTCGACAACAACCGCTTTCGAAGCACGGGTCGCTTTAGCCCGCGCTGCCTCAATCGACTCATCCCGCGCCAGCGCCACGCCCATACGGCGCTGGCCATTTACTTCCGGCTTGCCGAACAGACGCAACGCCGTATCCGGCTCGCTCAAGGCTGCACCCAGGTTGGAAAACGCCGTCTGGGTCGACTTGCCTTCCACCAGGATCACCGCCGAAGCCGAAGGCCCGAACTGACGGATCAACGGGATCGGCAGGCCGAGAATTGCCCGCGCATGCAGGGCGAACTGCGACAAGTCCTGGGAAATCAGGGTCACCAGGCCAGTGTCATGGGGGCGCGGCGATACTTCGCTGAACCACACCTGATCGCCTTTGATAAACAGCTCGACGCCAAACAGACCACGACCACCCAACGCTTCGGTTACCGCCTTGGCAACGCGCTCGGACTCCGCCAGTGCAATCGGGCTCATGGCCTGTGGCTGCCAGGATTCCTGATAGTCGCCCTTCTCCTGACGGTGACCGACAGGCGCGCAGAAGGTAGTGCCGCCAATGTGGCGCACGGTCAGCAGGGTGATCTCGTAGTCGAAGTCGATAAAGCCTTCGATGATCACGCGGCCCTTGCCGGCACGCCCGCCCTCCTGGGCGTAATCCCAGGCTTTCTGCACGTCATCGGCGCTGCGCAGCAAGCTCTGGCCCTTGCCCGACGAACTCATTACCGGCTTGACCACACACGGGAAGCCCAGGTCGGTGACGGCCTTGCTGTAGTCCTCGAAGGTGTCGGCGAAGTGGTACGGCGAGGTCGGCAGGTCCAGCTCTTCGGCGGCCAGGCGACGGATGCCTTCGCGGTTCATGGTCAGCAACGTCGCGCGGGCGGTCGGGATCACGGTGAAGCCTTCGGCTTCCAGCTCCACGAGGGTGGCGGTGGCGATCGCTTCGATTTCCGGCACGATGAAGTGCGGCTTTTCGGCTTCGATCACGGCACGCAGGGCGGCGCCATCGAGCATGTTGATCACATGGCTGCGGTGGGCAACCTGCATGGCCGGCGCGTTGGCGTAGCGATCCACGGCAATCACTTCAACGCCCAGGCGTTGCAGTTCGATTACCACTTCCTTGCCCAGCTCACCGCAGCCACACAGCATTACGCGGGTCGCGGTTGGCGACAATGGAGTTCCGATTCGGGTCATCTCAGGTCCTCAGGGGAGCGGATCGTGGGGAGAAAGGCCGGCATTTTACATGAACTGTAAGGATTGGCTTCAGTTGGCGACGCGCTGCCGGCGCAAACGCCAGGCCATGGCCAGCCACACCACGGTAACGCCGGCGAATTTCGACACCAGGGCAGTGCCGGCGACCGCGGGCGTCAAGGCGCCGATCAGGCCGAAAAAGATGAAGGTATCGAGGGGGATACTCAGCGCCGAACTTATCCACAGGCGGTCGTGGAGTGGGCGCTTGGTGATGCTGAACACCAGCCAGTCAATGCATTCGGACACCGCGAACGCCGTGGCGCTGGCCAGGGCGATGGACGGATCGGAGGTGATATAGGACAGCACCAGCGCCGCCAGCATGGCGATGATCGCGCCATGGCCGAAACGGGTTTGCACCATGTCCCGCAGGACAAATACCAGGCCGCCCCAGGCAGACCAGATCACATCCAGGTGCGGAGCGGTGGAAAAGGCAAAGTTGATCAGCACGACGCTGCTGATGTAGGCAATCAGGAAGAACATGGGGCGAGGGACCTGTGAACAAGGGGCACAGGGTACTTCACATTTGGAAATATGTCGTCTGGGCGGGCCCTTTCGCGAGCAAGCCCGCTCCCACATTTTGAACGCATTCCTCCAAGATAAACGCAATCAAATGTGGGAGCGGGCTTGCTCGCGAAAGCGGTCTATCAGGCGCCGGACTTCCCCGGAATCATCCACACCAGCCCACTCGCCTTCGCCCGCTCATGGCACAACCCCAGCACTACCCGGCGCTCGGCGTTGTCCATGCGACTCCAGCGGGTGATTTCATCCACCGTGCGCTGGCATCCCGTGCAGATATCATCGTCATCCAGCGCACAAATGCTCACGCACGGCGAGGCGACGGGTCGTTCTACCGGGTTCATTCTTCCTGCTCAACCAGATCACGGGCATACCGCTGGGCATTATGCACATAGTGCGCAGCGCTGGCCTCGAGCATTTTCTTCTGCACGTCGGTCAGTTCCCGCACCACCTTGCCCGGCGAGCCCATCACCAACGAACCATCGGGAATTTCCTTGCCCTCGCCGATCAGCGAATTGGCGCCGATGATGCAGTGCTTGCCGATCTTCGCCCCGTTAAGAATCACCGCATTGATGCCAATCAGGCTGTAATCGTCGACGGTGCAGCCATGCAACATGGCGTTATGGCCGATGGTCACGCCGGTGCCGAGGGTCAGCGGGTAACCCATGTCGGTGTGCATCACGCTGCCGTCCTGCACGTTGCTGTTCTTGCCGATCAGGATCAGCTCGTTGTCGCCGCGCAACACCGCGTTGAACCAGACGTTGGCGCCCTCCTCCAGCTTGACCTTGCCCACCAGCGTGGCATTGGGGGCCACCCAGCTGTTGGGATGGGTTTCGACTCGGGCGTCGCCCAGGCGGTATTTCATAGGTGGATCCTCACGGCAGGAACGATGGCCATCTGGCTCTTAGGTATTGATGAAGCTTTTCGGCGGTCGATGCAGGCTGATGTCGGCATCGTCATAGAGCAGATTGATCAGCTCGACGATCATGATCGCCGTCAGGCCCCAGATCTTGTATTCGCCAAACCGGTAACTGGGCACGTACCAACTGCGGCCCTGGTAATCGATACGGTGGGTATGTTCGCGCGGGTCCTGGCGAAAAAACTCCAGGGGCACGCTGAAAACCGCGGCGATCTCGGCGTCATTGGCCAGGTATTCGACGTAATCGGGGATAACGCCTACATAAGGCGTGACACGGATACCGTGCAGGGAAATCAGCGGGCTCAACGGCCCGATGACTTCCACCAGGCCCGGCGGCAGGCCGATCTCTTCTTCGGCTTCGCGCAGCGCGGTGAAGATCAGGTCCGGGTCTTCCGGGTCGCGCCGCCCGCCAGGGAATGCCACTTCGCCGCCATGGGTGGATAACCCGCTGGCGCGCAAGGTCAGGATCAGCTCGGGTTCGTCACTGCGGGTGATCGGCACCAGTACCGCCGCTTCCGGGAAACGACCGTCGGTCTCCAGCGTGTGGGGCGTATGATTGCTTACCCGGCGAAGTAGCTCGTCCAGCATGAGTCATCTCGGTCTGTTGGCTACCTTGCATCATGCACCAAACCTTGCGCACGCCCAACCCCAAAACCCTGGCCATGTCGCTAAACGACGACTTGCAGCCCATACCCGGTCACGCCAAGATAGGCGCACTCTCCAGGAACCCCAGCATGAACTTCTGCAGCCAGTGCGGTAAACCGGTCACTCAGCGCATTCCCGAAGGCGACGCACGCTTGCGTTATGTCTGCGATCACTGTCAGACCATTCACTACCAGAACCCCAATATCGTCGCGGGCACCGTACCGGTGTGGGGCGACCAGGTGCTGCTGTGCCGGCGCGCCATCGAGCCGCGCCTGGGTTTCTGGACCTTGCCCGCCGGCTTTATGGAGAACGGCGAGACCGTCGAGCAGGCCGCGATGCGCGAAACCCTGGAAGAAGCCTGCGCCCGGGTGCGCAACCTGAGCATCTACACCCTGATCGACGTGCCGCACATCAGCCAGGTGCACATCTTCTACCGGGCCGAACTGATCGACCTGGATTTTGCCGCCGGCCCCGAAAGCCTTGAAGTGCGCTTATTCGATGAAGCCGACATCCCTTGGTCCGAGCTGGCTTTCCGCACGGTCGGGCGTACCTTAGAATGCTTTTTTGCTGACCGCCGGCAACAGTCGTATCCGGTGCGCAGCGAATCGGTGCCGCCGCTGACCCAGTTGGCCAAATAACAATCCAGGCGGCACGTAGTCTTTTCAGGGGATACCGTTTCAATGCGTTGGTTGCTTGCTCTGATCTGCCTGTCGTTTGCCACGCTGTCGCCAGCCTCCACCCAAGTGATCCTGGGGGGCAAACCCGTCGAGAAAATCCTGGTGCTCAAGTCGGCCCATCAGTTGCAACTGATTAATGACGGCAAGCCCCTCAGGACCTACCGCATTTCCCTGGGCAAGAACCCCAAGGGCACCAAGCTGATGGAAGGCGACCGCCGCACCCCGGAAGGTTTCTACTGGATCGACTGGCGCAAGACCAGCGACCGCTTCAACCTGGCCATGCACATCTCCTACCCCAATATCAGCGATTCCGCGCGCGCCCGCCGCGAAGGGGTCAAGCCCGGCAGCATGATCATGATCCACGGCACCCCCGACGCCGAGGACTACCCCGAAGAGCTGTTCCACACCCTGGACTGGACCGACGGCTGCATCGGCATGCGCAATGTCGACATGCGCGAAGTCTGGAACCTGGTGAAAGACGGCACGATGATCGAGATTCGTCCGTAATTTCCTGCCGCTCGTAAAATAATTCGAAAAAAAATCCCGCCCCACACGGCGCTTGCCGGTGAATACCAGTTCACCCCGGCAAGCTGCGTGCTTCTGCCCGACACAAAGACCTCTCTAATACCACTTGAACTGGCGCACTATTAAGGCGCCCGTAAACGCTCGCCTGCACCGTTTTCGCTGCATTGACATGGTATTTAAGTGGTATTAGCTTGCGATCACTACCGGGCGACAACACTCCAATAACCGCATCGGAAACCGACACGATGAACCCCATCCTGGCCCTGCGCCCCGACGATAAACAATCGACGCCGCTGTACCTGCAACTGGCCCGCAACCTCGAAGCCGCGATTCATGCCGGCCAGTGGAAATCCGAGCAGGCTTTGCCGTCGGAACGTGCCCTCAGCGAGCAACTGAGCATTTCCCGGGTGACCGCCCGCAAGGCGCTGGAAGTGCTGTTCGAACAAGGTCTGATCCGTCGCAGCCAAGGCTCCGGAACCTTCATCACGCCACGCCTGGAACAACCGCTGTCGCGCCTCTCGGGCTTCAGCGAAATGCTCCGGCTCAAGGGCTTTGTGCCGACGTCCCAGTGGCTGGAGCGCGACATCACCCCGCCGACCCATGAAGAATTGATTCGCCTGGGCCTGTCACCCAGCGACAAAGTCGCGCGGCTCAAGCGTTTGCGTAAGGCCGACGACACGGTGATGGCGATTGAAATGACCGCCATGCCCGCCTCCGTCCTCCCCCACCCGCAGGCCATCGGCAATTCGCTGTACGAATACCTGGAAAGCATCGGCAAGCCCATCGTGCGCGCCCTGCAACACATCCAGGCGATCAACGCCTCGGACGAGTTCGCAGCCCTGGTGGGCATCGCCCCTGGCACCGCCATGCTGCTGATGACCCGGGTGGGCTACACCGCCGACAACACCCCGATTGAAATCACCGACACCTACTGCCGCAACGACTACTACGACTTCGTCGCAGAACTGCGCCGCCACGACTATTCCGCTGAACTGCGAATTTAGAGAACTGCCCATGTCCGAAGACAATATCCTCACGCCACACGGCTGGATTCGCGGCCGCCTGGTGCACCAGCACGGCAAGGTCACTGCCGTAGAAGGCAGCCCGTGCAACCCGGCTGACAACGACCTGCCGTACCTGCTGCCAGGCTTTATCGACCTGCACGTGCACGGCGGTGGCGGCAAAGACATCATGGAAGGCACCGACGCCTTCCACACCATCACCCGCACCCACGTGCGGTTTGGCACCACCTCGCTGCTGGCCACCACCATGACCGCGCCGGTGGATGAGATTTCCCGCGTGCTCGGCGAAATCGGCACCTATTGCGAAAGCCGCCCGACCGGCACCGCTCGTGTCCTGGGCGTGCACCTGGAAGGCCCCTACATCAATCCGGGAAAACTCGGCGCACAACCGAACTTCGCCCACACCGCCTTGATGGCCGAAGTCGAAGAATACCTGCGCCTGGCGCCGATCCGGGTGATCACCATTGCTCCGGAAATCGCCGGCCATGACGGCCTGATCCGCGCCCTCAGCGAACGTGGCGTGCGCATGCAGATCGGCCACACCCTGGGCAGCTATGAAGAAGGTGTCGCCGCCCTCGCCGCCGGGGCCACCAGCTTTACCCACTTGTACAACGCCATGAGCCCGCTGCATCACCGCGAGCCCGGCATCGTCGGCGCGGCCCTGGCCCACGCCAAATACGCCGAGTTGATTCCCGACCTGCTGCACGTGCACCCCGGTGCCATGCGCGTGGCGCTGCGCTCGATCCCGTGCCTGTACTGCGTCACCGATTCCACCGCCGCTGCCGGCATGCCCGACGGCGAATACAAGCTGGGCAGCCACACCGTGACCAAGTGCCTGGGCGGCGTCCGCCTGGCCGATGGAACGCTGGCCGGCAGCACCCTGACCATGGACCAGGCGTTGCGCAACCTGGTGAAGATCGGCCTGCCGATCAGCGAAGCCTCACAACGCCTGTCGCAATTTCCTGCGGACTACCTGGGCCTCGAAGAACGCGGTCGCCTGCAACCCGGCAGCTTTGCCGACTGCGTGCGCCTGGACCGCTCCCTGCACCTCACCGACGTAATGGTCGAAGGAGAAACCATTGACTTCAAAAATGCTTGAAGAGGCCCTGGCCTCCTGTGAGGCCGTCGAGGCTCAACTGCAACGCCTGGACCCGCTGCTGGTGGAAGTCGCCGGCCGCCTGCGTCGCCAGCCACCGCAAGTGGCGATGACCATCGCCCGTGGCAGCTCGGACCACGCCGCCAGTTACTTCGCCTACCTGACCATGCAACACCTGGGGATTCCGGTGGCGTCGCTGCCGATGTCGGTGGTGACCATGCTGCAATCGCCGCTCAAGGTCAGCGGGCAAGTGGCGTTCGGTTTCTCCCAGTCGGGACAGAGCCCGGACCTGGTCAACAGCCTGCGCCTGTTGCGCAAGCGCGGCGCCTTGAGCATCTCGATGGTCAACGCCGAAGACTCGCCACTGGAAGCCGCCTGCGAATTCCATGTGCCGCTGTGCGCCGGGCCGGAACGCAGCGTCGCCGCCACCAAAAGCTTTATCGCGACCCTGAGCGCCAGCGCCCAGCTGATCGGCCACTGGAATCAGGAAGACGAGTTGCTGCAAGCCTGTAAGGCACTGCCCGAAGGTTTGCGTGAAGCCGCCAGGCAAGACTGGAGCCTGGCCATCGACGCCCTGCGCGACTGCCAGCAACTGATGGTGATCGGCCGTGGCGCCGGTTTTGCCATTGCCCAGGAAGCCGCGCTCAAGCTCAAGGAAACCTCGGCGATCCAGGCCGAAGCCTTCAGCAGCGCCGAAGTGCGCCATGGCCCGATGGCTCTGATCGATGACAACTACCCGCTGCTGGTTTTCGCGCCCCGTGGTGCCGAACAAGCCGGCCTGCTGAGCCTGGCCGCCGATATGCGCCAGCGCGGTGCCCGCGTGCTGCTGGCCGCTCCCGATGACATCGCCGAGCGCGACCTGACTCTGAGCCGCGCCGAACACCCGGCCCTGGACCCGATCCTGGCGATCCAGAGTTTCTACGTGATGGCCGCCGGTTTGGCAGAGGCCCG
Source organism: Pseudomonas sp. E6002 (assembly GCF_013385565.1). Lineage (NCBI taxonomy): Bacteria > Pseudomonadati > Pseudomonadota > Gammaproteobacteria > Pseudomonadales > Pseudomonadaceae > Pseudomonas > Pseudomonas sp. E6002. Next base: position 47,945 of record NZ_JACAPT010000006.1, read on the forward strand.
GGGCATGGACCCGGACCAACCGCGTCACTTGAGCAAAGTGACCCGCACCCACTGAGTTGATTGCAGCGTTTTCCTGATGAGTACCGTGCCCATGTCCCACAATAATAAAGACCTCACCCTCAGCGCTCCCCTCAGTGGGCCGGTGCTGACCCTGGGCGACGTTCCCGACGAAGTGTTCGCCAGTGGCGCCATGGGCGACGGCATTGCCATCGACCCGCTCAACGATTGCCTGCACGCGCCGTGTGATGGCGTGATCATCCACGTCGCCCGCACCGGGCATGCGCTGACCATTCGCGCCGATAATGGCGCTGAATTGCTGATGCACGTGGGCATCGACACGGTGGAATTGAATGGCGAAGGCTTTGCGCTGCTGGTCAAGCAAGGTGCGCGGGTCAGCAAGGGCCAGGCACTGGTGCAGTTTGACCTGGACCTGATTGCGCGCCAGTGCAAAAGCCTGGTCAGCCTGATTATCCTGACCAACAACGAGCTGTTTGAGCTACGGCCGATCACCTTGAAAACAGTGAAGGTCGGCGAGCCGCTGCTGCATGTGGTTGCACGGTTGGCCGGTGCAGCGAAAGTGATTGATGAGTCGGTCACCGAAGCCAGCGCGACTATTCGCATCACCCATCGTGGCGGCCTGCACGCGCGCCCCGCTGCCTTGATCCGCAAGACCGCACAGGCATTCAGCAGCCAGTCGCAGCTGCATTTCGCCGGCAAGTCGGCTTCGTGCGACAGCCTGATCGGCTTGATGGGCCTGGGGATTGGTGAGCAGGACGAGGTGCAGGTCACCTGTCGTGGCAAGGATTGTGAAGCGGCGCTGCAAGCACTGATCGCTGCGCTGTCGGTGGAAGTTGGCGAAGCGCATCACGCTCCAGTGGCCGTCGCCCCACGCCGCGCGAATACCGAAGCCGGAGTACTGCAAGGCGTGTGTGCCGCGCCGGGGTTGGTCTGCGGCCCGTTGTTCCGCCTGAACGGAATCGAGCTGCCGGTGGACCCGGGCAACAACGTGCCGGATGAACAATTGCAGCACCTGGACAGCGCCCTGGAACAGGTGCGTAGCGAAATCCGCCACACCCTGGACCAGGCCCGTCAGCGCAAGGATGTGGAGGAAGAAGAGATCTTCGCCGCCCACCTGGCCCTGCTGGAAGACCCTACGTTGCTGGAGGCCGCCACCGCCGCCATCGAACAGGGCAGCGCCGCCACTCACGCCTGGCGTGATGCGATCCAGGCCCAATGCGCGGTGCTGCTGGCACTGGGTAAACCGTTGTTCGCCGAACGCGCCAACGACCTGCGCGACTTGCAGCAACGCGTGCTGCGGGCGTTGCTGGGCGAGGCCTGGAATTTTGATTTGCCGGCCGGCGCTATCGTCTCGGCCCATGAGCTGACCCCATCGGATCTGCTGCAACTGAGCAATCAACACGCCGCCGGTATCTGCATGGCCGAAGGCGGCGCGACGTCTCATGTGGCGATTCTGGCGCGGGGTAAAGGCTTGCCGTGCGTGGTTGCACTGGGCACTGAATTGCTTGATGTGCCCCAAGGCCAACGCGTGGTGCTGGATGCCGCCAACGGCCGCCTGGAGCTGACGCCGGATGATGCGCGCCACGCCCAGGTTCACCAGTTGCGCGATGCACAGAAACTGCGGCGCCAACAGCAGCACGCGCAGGCTCAAGGCACCGCCAGCACTCAGGATGGCGTGCGTATTGAAGTGGCCGCGAATGTCGCCTCCAGCGTCGAAGCGCAACTGGCCTTCGAGAATGGCGCCGATGGCGTCGGCCTGCTGCGCACAGAATTTCTCTTCGTCGACCGCCGCACCGCGCCCGACGAGCAAGAGCAGCGCCAGGCCTACCAAGCCGTGCTGGATGCCATGGGCGACAAATCAGTGATCATCCGCACCATCGACGTCGGCGGCGACAAGCAACTCGACTACCTGCCGCTGCCGTTCGAGACCAACCCGGTGCTGGGCCTGCGGGGCATTCGCATGGCCCAGGTACGCCCGGAACTGCTGGACCAGCAACTGCGTGCCCTTCTCCAGGTCAGCCCGCTGGAACGTTGCCGCATCCTGCTGCCAATGGTCAGCGAAGTCGACGAACTGCTGCACATTCGCCAGCGCCTCGATGAACTGTGCGCCGAGCTGGAACTGACCCAACGCCCGGAACTGGGGGTGATGATCGAAGTGCCCGCGGCGGCGCTGATGGCCGAACAACTGGCCGAGCACGCGGACTTTCTGTCCATCGGCACCAATGACCTGTCCCAGTACACCCTCGCCATGGACCGCGACCACGCCGGCCTCGCCGCCCGGGTCGATGCCATGCACCCGGCGCTGCTGCGGCTGATCGCCCAGACGTGCATCGGCGCAGCCAAGCATGGGCGCTGGGTCGGTGTGTGCGGCGCGCTGGCGTCCGACCCGCTGGCCACGCCGGTGCTGATCGGTCTGGGCATCAGCGAGCTGTCCGTCAGCCCGCCGCAAATCGGAGAAATCAAGGACCGTGTCCGTCACCTGGACGCAGCCCAATGCCGGCAACTGAGCCAAAGCCTGCTTAACCTGAGCAGCGCCAAAGCCGTTCGCCAAGCCTGTCAACACCACTGGCCGCTGAGCTGAAAACAACAAGAATAGGGAGACACGCCGTGTACCAATATTTTATCGAAGGGCTGCAACGCCTGGGCCGTGCGCTGATGCTGCCGATCGCGATTCTGCCGATCGCCGGCCTCCTGCTGCGGCTGGGCGACACTGACCTGCTGAACATCGCGGTGATGCACGACGCCGGGCAGGCGATCTTCGCCAACCTGGCGCTGATCTTCGCCATCGGCATTGCCGTGGGTTTTGCCCGCGACAACAACGGCACGGCGGGCCTGGCAGGCGCCATCGGTTACCTGGTGATGGTCTCCACCCTCAAGGTGATGGACGCCAGCATCAACATGGGCATGCTCGCGGGCATCGCCAGCGGCTTGATGGCCGGTGCGCTGTATAACCGCTTCAAGGACATCAAGCTGCCGGAGTACCTCGCATTCTTTGGTGGGCGACGGTTTGTGCCGATCGTCACCGGGTTCTCCGCAGTGGCGCTGGGGGTGATCTTTGGTTTGATCTGGCCACCCGTGCAGCAAGGCATCAACAGCTTCGGCGTGCTGCTGATGGAAAGCGGCAGTTTTGGTGCGTTCGTGTTTGGCGTGTTCAACCGCCTGCTGATCGTCACCGGCTTGCACCATATCCTCAACAACATGGCGTGGTTTGTGTTCGGCACCTTCACCGACCCGACGACCGGCGCGGTAGTGACCGGCGACCTGACTCGCTATTTTGCCGGCGACCCGAAAGGTGGGCAGTTCATGACCGGCATGTTCCCGGTAATGCTGTTCGGCCTGCCGGCGGCGTGCCTGGCGATGTACCGCAATGCACTGCCGGAGCGGCGCAAGATCATGGGCGGGATTTTCCTGTCGATGGCGCTGACCTCGTTCCTGACCGGGGTCACCGAGCCGATCGAATTCGCCTTCATGTTCCTCGCGCCGTTCCTGTACCTGGTGCATGCGCTGCTGACCGGGTTGTCGATGGCGATCACCAACATGCTCAACATTCACCTGGGCTTTACCTTCTCCGGTGGGTTTATCGACATGGTGCTGGGTTGGGGTAAATCCACCAACGGCTGGTTGGTATTCCCGGTTGGGCTGGCGTATGCGGTGATCTACTACAGCGTGTTCAACTACTGCATCCGTCGCTTCAATTTGAAGACGCCCGGGCGTGAGGATATTCAGGTGGTGCAGGCTGAGGCCATGACTGATAACCAGCGGGCCGGCGCTTACATTCGCGCGCTGGGTGGTGCGGAGAATCTACTGAGTGTGGGTGCTTGCACGACGCGTCTGCGGCTGGACATGGTGGATCGCAACAAGGCGGTGGATGCCGAGTTGAAGGCGCTGGGTGCGATGGCGGTGGTTCGACCGGGTAATGGCGGGAGTTTGCAGGTGGTGGTCGGGCCGATGGCGGACAGCATTGCCGATGAGATTCGGTTGGCGATGCCTTCGTATGTTGGCGTCACTCCGGTCGCTGCTGCACCGGTTGAGAAGAGCACGCCAGTGAACGTGCATGAGGCCGAGAAATGGCTGAGTGCGCTGGGCGGTCGGGCCAATGTTTTGCAATTGGATGCGGTGGCGATGACGCGGCTGCGGGTGGAGTTGGGGGATGGTTCGGTGTTGTCGGAATCTCAACTGACGGCGCTGGGTTGCCAGGGTGTGAGCCAGCTTGAGAGTGGGGTTTGGCACTTGCTGATTGGTGACAAGGCTTCGGGGTTGGGTGAGGCGTTGGAGCGGTTGGTCAGTGGCCGTGAGGTTGGGGTAAAAGCCTGAATCCTTGCTGAGCATCAGGGCCTCTTCGCGAGCAAGCCCGCTCCCACATTTTGATCGGTGCCCGTCATGGCAACGCGGTCAAATGTGGGAGCGGGCTTGCTCGCGAATGGCCGTGACAGGCAACAAAAAACCCGCTGACCAAACTGGCCCAGCGGGTTTCTTGTTTTGCAGCCAGCGAATCAAAAATCCGCCAACTGCCACACCTCATACGCCGGTGCCTCATACGGATGGCTCAGTTTCAACGCAGCCACCACAGCCACGATCAACTCATCTGCCACCACCAGCTCAACCTTCCATTCTTCAACCACTTCAACCTGCCCCACCTGCCCGATAAACGGCTGGCTGCCGTCCATCGCGCGGAATTGGCCCTGGCCCAGTACCTGCCAGGCGCAGCTGTCGTAGTTGCCGATGCGCCCGCCGCCGGCTGCGAAGACGGCGGCTTTCACCGTCTCCACGTGGCTGTCGGGCACAAAGAAGCTGAGCTTGTACACCGACTTAGTTCACCCAGACGCGAGCGTTACGGAACATGCGCATCCACGCGCCGTCTTCGTTCCACTCTTCCGGGCGCCACGAGTTCTGCACGGCGCGGAACACACGCTCCGGGTGCGGCATCATGATGGTGACGCGACCGTCGCGGCTGGTCAGCCCGGTGATCCCGCGCGGCGAGCCGTTCGGGTTGGCCGGGTAGCCTTCGGTGACCTTGCCGTGGTTGTCGACGAAACGCAGGGCCACGGTACCGGACAGGTCGGCTTCCAGCAGTGCTTCTTCGCTGGCGAACTCGGCATGGCCTTCACCGTGGGCGATGGCGATTGGCATGCGCGAACCGGCCATGCCCTGCAGGAAGATCGAGTTGGATTCCTGTACCTGGACCATCGCAACCCGCGCTTCGAACTGCTCGGAGCGGTTACGCACAAAGTGCGGCCAGAACTCGCTGCCCGGGATCAGTTCGCTGAGGTTGGACATCATCTGGCAACCGTTGCACACACCCAGGGTGAAGCTGTCGTTACGCTCGAAGAAACCCTGGAACGCGTCACGGGCACGGCTGTTGAACAGGGCCGACTTGGCCCAGCCTTCACCGGCACCCAGTACGTCGCCGTAGGAGAAACCACCGCAGGCAACCAGGCCTTTGAACTCATTGAGGTCGACGCGACCGGCGAGGATGTCGCTCATGTGCACGTCGATCGCATTGAAGCCGGCACGGTCGAACGCCGCCGCCATTTCCACCTGGCCGTTGACGCCCTGCTCACGCAGTACGGCCACTTGTGGGCGGATGCCTTTCTTGATGTAAGGCGCGGCGATGTCCTGGTTGACGTCGAAGCTGAGCTTGGTGCTCAGGCCCGGATTGTCTTCTTCCAGGATCACGTCGAATTCCTGCTCGGCGCAGTCGGCGTTGTCGCGCAGGCGCTGGATCTGGTAGCTGGTCTCGGCCCACTGGCGTTGCAGCAAGCGGCGCTGGCCTTCAAACACGGTTTCGCCGTTGAAGACGATGTTGATTTCACCGTTGTTGATCGGCTGGCCAATCACGGCCACGCAGTCGCCCAGGCCAGCGGCGCTGAACTGTGCGAGTACGTCCGGGGTTGCGTCCTGGCGAACCTGGATCACGGCGCCCAGCTCTTCGTTGAACAGGATTGCTGCGATGTCGGCGGAAGTTTCTGCCAGGCCATCGAGGTTCAGGCTCAGGCCGCAGTGACCGGCGAAGGCCATTTCCACGGCGCTGGTCAGCAAACCACCGTCGGAACGGTCGTGGTAAGCCAGCAGGTGGCCGTCGGCGTTCAGGCCCTGGATCACGGCGAAGAAAGCTTTCAGGTCTTCGGCGTCGTCGACGTCCGGGGCCTGCTTGCCGAGCTTGCCGTGCACCTGGGCGAGGATCGAGGCGCCCATGCGGTTCTGACCGCGACCGAGGTCGATCAGGATCAGGTCGGTGGTGCCCTTGTCCATGCGCAGTTGCGGGGTCAGGGTCTGGCGAATGTCGGTGACTGGCGCAAAGCCGGTAACGATCAGCGACAGCGGCGAGGTGACGCTCTTGTCCACGCCTTCATCGTTCCAGCGGGTGGCCATGGACATGGAGTCCTTGCCCACCGGAATGGTGATGCCCAGCTCAGGGCACAGCTCCATGCCGACCGCTTTCACGGTGTCGTACAGGCGCGCATCTTCACCCGGGTGACCGGCAGCGGACATCCAGTTGGCCGACAGCTTGATGTCGGAGATCTTGGCAATACGCGACGCTGCGATGTTGGTCAGGGTTTCGCCGATGGCCATGCGGCCCGATGCCGGGGCGTCCAGCAGCGCCAGCGGAGTGCGTTCGCCCATGGCCATGGCTTCACCGGTGTACACGTCGAAGCTGGTGGCGGTGACGGCAACGTCAGCCACCGGGACCTGCCACGGGCCGACCATTTGATCACGGGCAACCAGACCGGTGATGGTGCGGTCGCCGATGGTGATCAGGAAGCTTTTGCTGGCAACGGCCGGGTGGTGCAGGACGCGCTCCACGCAGTCGGCGATGGCCAGGGTCGACGGGTCGAAATCGTCGCCCAGTTCGTTTTCACGCACGGCCGAACGGTGCATGCGCGGGGCTTTGCCCAGCAGCACTTCCAGCGGCATGTCCACCGGGCTGTTGCCGAAGTGGCTGTCGGTGACCGTCAGTTGCGGCTCGGCAGTGGCTTCGCCGACTACCGCAAACGGGCAGCGCTCGCGCTCGCAAATCGCCTGGAAGCGTTCGAAGTCTGCAGGACCTACCGCCAACACGTAGCGTTCCTGGGATTCGTTGCTCCAGATTTCGTGCGGGGCCATGCCCGGCTCGTCGTTTGGAATGTTGCGCAGTTCAAAACGGCCGCCACGGTCGCCATCGTTGACCAGTTCCGGGAAGGCGTTGGACAAGCCACCTGCGCCGACGTCGTGGATGAAGCTGATGGGGTTCTTGTCACCCAGTTGCCAGCAACGGTCGATGACTTCCTGGCAACGGCGTTCCATCTCAGGGTTTTCACGCTGTACGGAAGCGAAGTCCAGGTCGGCCGAGCTGGTGCCGGTGGCCATGGAGGAAGCGGCGCCGCCACCCAGGCCGATCAGCATCGCCGGGCCACCGAGGACGATCAGCTTGGAGCCGACCAGAATCTCGCCTTTCTGTACGTGTTCGGCGCGGATGTTGCCCATGCCGCCGGCCAACATGATTGGCTTGTGGTAACCGCGCACTTCATCGCCACGCGGGGTGGTGATGGATTGCTCGAAAGTACGGAAGTAACCGGTCAGGGCCGGACGCCCGAATTCGTTGTTGAACGCGGCGCCGCCCAGCGGGCCTTCGATCATGATGTCCAGCGCGGTGACGATGCGCTCAGGCTTGCCGTACGGCACTTCCCACGGCTGTTCGAAGCCCGGGATCTGCAGGTTGGACACGGTGAAGCCGGTGAGGCCGGCCTTTGGCTTGGCGCCACGACCGGTTGCACCTTCGTCGCGAATCTCGCCGCCGGAACCGGTGGCAGCGCCCGGGAACGGGGCAATCGCGGTCGGGTGGTTGTGGGTCTCGACTTTCATCAGGATGTGTACCGGCTCCTGCACCGCGCCGTACTGGCGGGTTTCAGGGTCCGGGAAGAAACGGCCGGCGACAGAGCCGACGATGACCGAGGCGTTGTCCTTATAAGCCGACAGAACGCCTTCGCTGTGCATCACGTAGGTGTTCTTGATCATGCCGAACAGGCTTTTTTCCTGGCTTTGGCCGTCGATGTCCCAACTGGCGTTGAAGATCTTGTGGCGGCAGTGCTCGGAGTTCGCCTGGGCGAACATCATCAGTTCGATGTCGTGCGGGTTGCGCTTCAGGCCGATGAAGGCGTTGACCAGGTAGTCAATTTCGTCTTCGGCCAGGGCCAGGCCCAGCTCGGTGTTGGCGGTTTCCAAGGCGGCACGGCCACCACCGAGCACGTCAATCGCGGTCAGCGGCTTGGGTTCGGCGTGGCTGAACAGACCGGCGGCCTGTTCCAGCTGGCTGACGATGATCTGGGTCATGCGGTCGTGCAGGCTGCTGGCGATCAGCTCGGCCTCGGCCTCGCTGAACTGGCCTGCTACATAGAAGGCAATCCCGCGTTCCAGGCGCTGGATTTTGTCCAGGCCGCAGTTGCGGGCGATGTCGCTGGCCTTGCTCGACCAGGGCGAGATGGTGCCGAACCGTGGCAGGACCAGGAACAAGCGGCCGTTAGGCTCTTGAACAGGAACGCTGGGACCGTACTTCAGAAGGCGCGCCAGCACTTGCTGTTCGTCGGCGGTCAAAACGCCAGTAACGTCGGCGAAGTGAGCAAATTCAGCATACAAGCCACTGACAGAAGGTACCTTCTGGCTCAGTTGCTCAAGGAGTTTGCTGTGGCGAAAGGCAGAAAGGGCAGGAGCGCCGCGCAGGATCAACATCTTCGGGACAGCCTCGGGAAGGGGGTGTGCTTTGAGGCCGTGCATTCTAGCGTAAACCGTCGCCAACGGCACCCGAAACGGCACCAGTGGCCGCAGCCGGACGTCAGTTGGCATAAATCGCACGATATCATATGGCCATACAGGCGATTCCGGGCAGTTATTTTAACCGTCACAATCGGCTGCCAAGCCCCGTTTCTGCGGGCTGCAGCCAAGGTTTACGGGCGCTAGCAGACAAGTGCCCCGCTGTCGAGATATGGCGCCGAGGGTCCTTTGCGTATACTGCGCAGATGTTCTCCCCTACTGCTTTACGCCCGCGATGCGCCAAATGGCTCTTCGTTACCGGACTCTTCCTGCTGCTCAGTGCGTGTGTGGATAAACCCAACACGCTCGAGCGAATCAAGGAGGATGGCGTATTGCGGGTGGTCACCCGAAACAGTCCAGCCACTTATTTCCAGGACCGTAACGGCGAAACCGGCTTCGAATACGAACTGGTGAAACGTTTTGCCGACGAGTTGGGGGTAAAGCTCGAGATCGAGGCGGCCGACAACCTGGATGACCTGTTCTCGCAGATCGGCAAACCCAACGGCCCGGTACTGGCCGCCGCCGGCCTGGTCAGCAGTGAGCAGCGTCGCCAGCAAGTGCGTTTCTCCCACCCTTATCTGGAAGTCACCCCGCAGATCATCTACCGCAACGGCCAGTCCCGGCCGACCACCGCGGCAGACCTGGTGGGCAAGAAGATCATGGTGCTCAAGGGCAGCACCCACGCCGAGCAACTGGCGCAGCTGAAAAAACAGTTTCCCGGGATTGAATACGAAGAGTCCGACGCCGTTGAGGTGGTCGACCTGCTGCGCATGGTGGATGAGGGCCAGATCGACCTGACGCTGGTGGACTCCAACGAAGTGGCGATGAACCAGGTGTACTTCCCCAACGTGCGGGTGGCCTTTGACCTCGGTGACGCCAGCCATCAAGCCTGGGCGGTTGCCGCCGGTGAAGACAACAGCCTGCTCAACGAGGTCAACAACTACCTCGACAAGGTGGAAAAGAACGGCACGCTGCAACGCCTGAAAGATCGCTATTACGGGCACGTCGATGTACTCGGCTACATGGGCGCCTACACCTTCGCCCAGCATCTGCAGCAGCGCCTGCCCAAATACGAGAAACACTTCCGGGCCTATGCCAAGGAAGAAAAGGTCGACTGGCGCCTGCTGGCGGCCATCGGCTATCAGGAATCACTCTGGCAGCCGGCGGTGACCTCCAAGACCGGCGTGCGCGGCCTGATGATGCTGACCCAGAACACGGCGCAGGCCATGGGCGTGTCCAACCGCCTGGACGCCAAGCAGAGCATCATGGGCGGCGCCAAGTACCTGGCCAAGATCAAGGATGAGCTGGACGACAAGATTGCCGAGCCGGACCGCACCTGGTTTGCCCTGGCGGCGTACAACGTCGGCACCGGCCATTTGGACGACGCGCGCAAGCTGGCCGAAAAAGAAGGCCTGAACCCGAACAAGTGGCTGGACGTGAAGAAAATGCTGCCGCGCCTGTCGCAGAAGCAGTGGTACAGCAAGACGCGGTATGGCTATGCCCGTGGCGGTGAGCCCGTGCATTTTGTGGCGAACATCCGGCGTTACTACGACATTCTGACGTGGGTGACGCAGCCGCAGCTGGAAGGCAACCAGGTGGTCGAAGGCAACCTGCATGTGCCGGGTGTGGACAAGACCAAGCCGACGGAAGAAACCCCGCCGCTGTAATCCCCCGATTATCCAAACACCACAAAACCAATGTGGGAGCGGGCTTGCTCGCGAAGGCGGTGGTTCAGCCAGCACATGGATTGACTGACACACCGCCTTCGCGAGCAAGCCCGCTCCCACATTTGATCTTCTTTGATTTATAGAGCGGTGTTCAGGCCGGTAAGCAGGTGCACCACCCCACCCGCCAACACCATCACGCCCGGCACGCCTGCCGCCTTGAGCGCCTGTGCATCCAACCGCCCTGCATCCTGCAACTGCACCCGCACCCGGGTCAGTGCTACCCGCTGCTGCGACTTGAGATTCTCCGCCCCGCCCAGCGCATTCAGCACTGCCGGGGCCAACAGTGTTTCGCTCACTGGAGCTGCCTGCGGCGTTTCAAGCACCAGATCCGGCGTCAGGGCCTTCCAGAACGCCCGCTGAAATTTCTCGAACATGTCAGTTCTCCACAACCAATGAGGTTTCAACGGTAGCCGCGTGGTACAGGCGCAACGCCTCGCGAACCTGCGACGCTTCTTCCAGGCCCAGCACCTGGCGGGCGATGGATTGGCAATCCGCCAGGTCCAGCTCGCGCACGGTAGCCTTGATGGTCGGGATCAGCGGCACGCTGACCGACAACTCATCCACCCCCAGCCCGATCAGCACCGGCACCGCCAGCGCTTCAGACGCCAACGCCCCACACACGCCGACCCACTTGCCATGGGCATGGGCCGCCTTGACGGTGGCGGCGATCAGGCGCAGCACCGCCGGGTGAAAGCTGTCGGCCTGGCTGGCGAGGCGCGGGTGATCGCGGTCCATGGCCAGGGTGTATTGGGTCAGGTCGTTGGTGCCGATGGAGAAGAAATCCACCTCCGGCGCAAACTGATCGGCCATCAATGCCGCCGATGGCACTTCGATCATGATTCCCAGCTTCGGCAGTTCCGTCAGCCCCAGGGCCAGCGCTTCCTCTTCAAGAATCTGCCGCGCCAGGCGCAGCTCCGAGAGCAGGCTGACCATCGGCAACATGATGTGCAAACGGGCGAAACCGGCACTGGCGAGAATTGCACGGAATTGTTCACGCAACAGTTCCGGGCGCTCCAGGCACAGGCGAATCCCGCGCAGGCCAAGGAACGGGTTGGTCTCGCTGTCCATCGGCACATAGACCAACGGCTTGTCGCCACCAACGTCGAGGGTGCGCACCACCAGATTGCGCTGCGGGCCCAATGCACGGGCGATGGCGCTGTAGGTGCCCGCCTGCTCCTCGGGGCTCGGCGCGCGGTTGCGGTCCAGGTAGAGGAACTCGGAACGCAGCAAACCAACGCCTTCGCCCCCCAGGGACAATGCCTGCTCCACCTCCTGCAACGATGCGACGTTGGCCGTCACTTCGACGTGATGACCGTCGCGGGTCGTAGCGGGCAACGACGCCTGCTCCACTTCCCGCTGGCGGCGCAGCACTTGTTGTTGGCGGCTGGCTTGCAAGTGTTCGATCTCGGCCAGGTCCGGGTCCAGGTGCAACTCGCCCTTGTCGGCATCCAGCAGCACTTGCTTGCCGTTGGCCAGTTCCAGCACCTGCGCCGGCACCCCGCAGATGGCCGGCAAGCCAAGGGCGCGGGCGAGAATGGCGACGTGGCTGGTAGCGCCGCCGCCCACCGTCACAAAACCCAGCACCTTGCGCGTGTCGAGGCTGGCGGTTTGCGAGGGAGTCAGTTGTTCGGCAATCAGGATTGCCTGCTCCGGCAAATCCCAGGCGCTGTCCTGAACCCCGAGGATCAATTTCAGCACCCGCTGGCCAACGTCTGCCAGGTCGGCAGCGCGCTCGGCAAGCAAGGCGTTGCCCAGGCCCTGGAAGAGCGTGGCGGTGGCCTCGGTGGCGCTGTTCCAGGCGAAGGCCGCGCTCTTGCCCTGGTCCAGCAGGTCGCGGGTTTGTTCCAGCAGGGCCGGATCGTCCAGCAACTCCTGATGGGCGCGGAAGATCTCGGACTGGGCAGTGCCGACGGCCTTTTCCTGCAGGGCTTGCAGCGCCTGATTGGCGTTGTTCAGGGCATGGGTCAGGGCCGCACGTTCCAGCGCTTCACCTTTGCCGGTCTCTACGAACGTCAGTGCCGGCTCCTTGACCTGCACCACTTGGCCAAACGCCGAACCGGGCGAGGCGCACACGCCGCGCAGCAAGGTCGCCGATGAATCAGGCGCCACGGGTGCAGCGCCAGGTTGAGGAGCCGCGACGGTTTCGCCGCAGCCTTCGGCCAGCAAGGTCACCAGCGCCTGGATCGCCGCTTCGGCATCCTCGCCGGCCGCGCTGACTTGCAAGGTGTCACCCTGCACCGTCTGCAATGCCATGATCCGTACCAGCGACTTGGCGTTGGCGCTCTCGGTTTGCTTGTGCAGGTAAATACTCGCCTTGAAGCCTTTGGCCGCCTGCGCCAGCACCGCCGCCGGGCGCGCATGCAGGCCGTTGGCGTTGGGCAAGGTCAATGGCCTGGAGAACAGGGCGTCACCCTCCTCGTCTTTCACCTCGTCGGCAACGGCTTGCGGCGTGACTCGCAGCAGTGGCTGCCCCACGTCTACCAGGCCCTGCTCGGGCGTCAGCAGCTTGAAGGGCTCGCCACTGACCACCAGCATCAGGGTCAGCAAACTACGGGCATTGAGCGCCACGTAGTCGGCATCGAATTCAATCAGCGGTTGTCCGGCTTCCACCCGCTGGCCTTCCTCGACCAATCGGGTGAAACCCTTGCCCGCCAGGTTCACGGTGTCCAGGCCGATGTGCATCAGCACCTGGACGCCGTTGTCATCGGTGATGCTCACCGCATGACCACTGTCCTGGATATTGCTGATCACCCCGGCCAGTGGCGCGCAGAGGGTCTGCGAGGTCGGATCGATGCACAGGCCATCGCCGATCAGGCGACTGGAGAACACCGGATCAGGCACCTGGTCCAGGGCGAGCAGCACCCCGGACAATGGCGCCAGCAATTCCAGGGATTGGGTTGTGGTCATGACTTCACCTGCTGTTTGGTTCTGTAAAAATCATTGGGCATCGACGGCTTTATTTCCACCAGTACTCAACCTGCACACCAAAGTTGGAGCCATGCAACGCCGAGCCATAACTGCCGGTGTCGGACAACGCCGAACCTGCCGCCAGTTCATTGGCCGCACGCTTGGCCGCTTCGTTCCAGGTCGCGTAGGTGTAATACAGGCGCACTTCCGGTCGTGCCCAGAAATCCGGGCCTTTGGGCGACCAGGTCGGGGCGAACGTAAATTTGCTCAGCTTGCGCGTGCCACCGGTGGCCTCGACCTGATCATGACCGAGTTCGGTGACCAGCTTGAACTGTTCGGAAATCGCATAGGCCGGGCGCACGCCCAGCGACATCCAGGTCTGATCCTGGCTGCCCGGGCGAATATCCTTCTGGTACACGGCCTCGATCTGCCCGCCAAACCGTGGCGTCACTTGCCAGTCGAAGAACTCCACCGCGCGGTAGCTCTTACTGCTTTTATCGAGGAAGGTATCGCCGGTGTAGCCGAGGCCGGTGCCGGGGCCTTCGCCGTACTGCAGGGCAAATTTGTTGCGCCCGCCGAGGAAGGGTTTCTGCACATGCTGGGCGGTAATGGCCCAGCCGCTGTTGGTGTCACGGCCACCGGCTTTTTCGATATAGCTCAAGCCCAGTTCCAGCTCGCCGCCGGGATTGGTCTTGAAGCCGGCCACGTTAAAGTCGTGACGGGTGGCGTATTCCTTCTGGTACAGGTTGTCCTTGCGGGAAAGCGCGTAGCTGTATTTCAGGTCGCCGATTTTCACGTCCTCGATACCGCCGCCCGTGGCGCTCTGGTTCCAGTAGTAGAAGTCGGAGATATGGATGTCGTTTCGTTTGTAGTAGCGCCGGCCGGCCCACAGCGAACCGCCGTTGAGGCTGGGGATGTTCGACCACTGCGCATACATCTGCGGCATGCGTGCCGAGCCGTTGTCTTCGCCCTGGAACTTCAGCGCCCGGTCGTACTTGTTGTACAGCGAAGCCATGGCGTCGACGCTGAACACCGAGCCGTCGTCGAGGGTCAGCAGGTCCTGCCGCAATTCGAGTTCGGCGTACTGCTCGCACTCGTTGCCCAGGCGGTATTTGGATTGTGCACCCGGCAACTGGAAGCACTGCTGCTTGCCACTGCCGGTTGAAGTCCCCGCACCGCTACGCAAGTAGCCGGCAAATTCCAACGCCTGGGCTGCCATCGGCAAGGTCAGGCAGGATGCAACGAGGCCCAGCTTTATTGTTGTTTTCATGAAGCACTCCGATATTTTTATTATGTTTTTTTAAGCGCCCCGGCTCTCCCACGCCGGGGGTAAAGCGGGTCTCAGTCCTTGAGATGCAGCACAAACGATTCATACGGGCGCAGCGAGACCTGGCTCGAGCGCTGTGGGCAGTCGTCGTAGTTGCTGATCAGCAGGCATTGCTCACTCGCCGCCGTCAGCAGGCCATCGGGCAGTTCGATCTGGCATGGCGTGCCGTAGAAGTTGTTCAGCACCAGCAGGCGTTCGCCGTGGCCTTCGCGCAGGTACGCCCAGACCTGGGTGTGCTGTGGCAGCAGTTGGCGGTAAACGCCTTCCTGAATCAGCGGCTCATGCCGACGCAGCTTGATCAGCGCACGGTAGTGATGCAGTACCGATTGCGGGTCATCCAGCTCGCTTTGCACGTTGATCTGCGCGGCGTTGGCCGGGATGCCGATCCACGGTTCGCCGCGACTGAAGCCAGCGTTTTGCTCGGCATTCCATTGCATCGGTGTGCGGCTGTTATCGCGGGACTTCTGCATGATCGCCGCCATGCTCGATGCCTCGGACTCACCGGCCTCACGCTTGAGCCGATAGATGTTCAGCGTCTCGACATCCCGGTATTGGTCGATGGTGTCGAAGCCCGGATTGGTCATGCCCAACTCTTCACCCTGGTACACGAAAGGCGTGCCCTGGAGGAAGTGCAGCGCAGTGGCGAGCATCTTCGCCGAGACCACGCGGTGCTCGCCGTCGTCACCAAAACGCGAGACCACCCGCGGCTGGTCGTGGTTACACCAGAACAGCGCATTCCAGCCGCCACCGGCCTGCATGCCGAGTTGCCAGTCGGACAGAATCTGCTTGAGTTGCAGGAAGTCGAAGTCGGCCGCGACCCACTTCTGCAGGTTCGGATAGTCGACTTTCAGGTGGTGAAAGTTGAAGGTCATCGACAGCTCTTTCGACTGTGGATTCGAATAACGAATGCAGTGCTCAAGGCTGGTGGACGACATCTCGCCGACGTTGATCAGGTCATGCCCCTCGAACACTTCGCGGTGCATTTCCTTCAGGTATTCATGCACGTTCGGGCCGTCGGTGTAGAAGCGCCGACCGTCGCTGTTGTCTTCCGGAAAATCCGCCGGCTTGGAGATCAGGTTGATCACGTCCAGGCGGAAACCGCCCACGCCCTTGTCGCGCCAGAAGCGCATCAGCTTGAACACTTCGGCGCGCACCTTGGGGTTGTCCCAGTTCAGGTCGGCCTGGGTGTGGTCGAACAGGTGCAGGAAGTACTGGCCGGTCTGCGCCTCGTATTCCCAGGCCGAGCCGCCGAACTTGGATTCCCAGTTGTTCGGCTGGTCGCGCCAGATGTAGAAGTCGCGGTACGGGTTGTCGAGGCTGCTGCGGGCCTGCTGGAACCACTCGTGTTCGATGGAAGTGTGGTTGACCACGATGTCGAGCATCAGCGTGATGCCGCGCTTGGCGGCTTCGCTGATCAGCAAGTCGCAATCGGCCATGGTCCCGTAGCTCGGGTCGATGGCGTAGTAGTCACTGATGTCGTAGCCGTTGTCGCGTTGCGGCGAGCGCAAGAACGGGGTGATCCACAGGCAATCGACGCCCAGCCACTTCAGGTAATCGAGCTTGTCCACGATGCCCAGCAGGTCACCGGTGGCGTTACCCGCGTGGCTGTGGAAGCTTTTGGGGTAGATCTGGTAGATCACCGAATGTTGCCAGTTTTGCATGGTGGGTTCCTTCAATAAGTTATGTGCTGGCCTTGAGAGCCTCATCGCGGGCAAGCCCGGCTCCCACAGGGGAACGCATTCAAAATGTGGGAGCGGGCTTGCTCGCGAAAGCGGTAGATCAGGCGACGCGGTAGCCAGAGCGCACGATCTTCATGCTCAACACACAGGTCAAAACAAACGGCACGACAATCGCGACGACCATGCCGATGACAAAACTTGGGATGTACTGCGGGATGATCGAGATGAACCCGGGCAAGCCACCCACGCCAATCGCCGAGGCCTGCACCTTGTTCAGCGAGAGGAAAATACTGCCCAGCGCCGAGCCGGTCAGCGCCGCGTAGAACGGAAACTTGAAGCGCAGGTTGACGCCGAACATCGCCGGCTCGGTGATGCCGAAGTAGGCGGAAATCGCCGAGGTGGACGCCATGCTCTTGTCCCGCGCATTGCGGCTCATGTAGAACACGCCGAGCGCCGCGCTGCCCTGGGCCAGGTTGGACATGACGATCATCGGCCAGATAAAGGTGCCGCCCTGGGTGGAGATCAGTTGCAGGTCCACGGCGAGGAACATGTGGTGCATGCCGGTGATCACCAGCGGTGCATACAGCAGGCCGAAGATTGCGCCGCCGACCATCGGCGCCAGGTCAAACAGGGTGACCACGCCTTCGGTGATCAGGATGCCCAGGTGGCGGGTCACCGGGCCGATGATCGCCAGCGCCAGTACGCCGGTGACGACGATGGTAGTGATCGGCACCACCAGCAACTGAATGGCATTCGGCACCCGTGCCCGCAGCCATTTCTCAATCACGCTCATCACGTAGGCGGCCAGCAGGATCGGCAGGATCTGGCCCTGGTAGCCGACCTTCTCGATCTTGAACCAGCCGAAAATATCGAAATACGGCAGGCTCTGGCCGTCGAGGCCGGCGACCGCCTTGCCGTAGTTCCAGGCGTTGAGCAGATCGGGGTGCACCAGCATCAGGCCGAGGACAATGCCGAGGATTTCACTGCCACCAAAGCGCTTGGCCGCCGACCAGCCCACCAGTGCCGGCAGGAACACGAACGAGGTGTTGGCCATCAGGTTGATCAGGCTCCACAGGCCATCCAGGTTCGGATAGGCGTCGAGCAAGGTCTTGTCCGCGATGAACATGCCCTTGGCGCCCATCAGGTTGTTCACCCCCATGAGCAAACCGGCAATGATCAGCGCCGGCAAAATCGGCATGAACACATCGGAGAACACCCGCACCAGGCGCTGCATCGGGTTTATTTTGTCGGCGCTTTTCTGTTTCACGTCCGCGATGGTCGACGCGGCGAGGCCCGTTTGCTCGCGCAGGGCGGCGTAGACCTTTTCCACTTCGCCGGGGCCGATCACGATCTGGAACAGGCCGCCGGTGAAGAACGAACCCTTGACCAGGTCGACCTGGTTCAACTCGCCGCTGTTGGCCAGGCTCGGGTCCTTGAGGGCCAGGCGCAGGCGGGTCACGCAGTGGGCAGCTTGCTCAAGGTTGTCGCTGCCGCCGAGGTTCTTGAGAATCTCGCGGGCAATATTCGGATAGTCGTGGCTCATGCTTGGTATCCACTCTGGTTTTTTTTATTGGGCGGTCATAGGCAGCACGCCGAAGCCAAAAGTACTCGTCTGTACGAGTTAAAGCAATAACTCGTATGTACGAGTTTGAAAATGATTAATTTTCTGTTTTTTGAGTCAGAAATTTCCGAGTTCTACAATGGGTTGCATGGACAAACCCCATCGCTGCCACTAAGGTTCCTGCCTTGAACGCCAACGCGGCACAGAGCCCTTCCCCATGAGTAAATACAACCAGATCTATACCGATCTGCTTGCCAGCATCACCACCGAACGCCTGCAACGCGGCACGCGCCTGCCCTCCGAAACCGAACTGATGGACGCCTACCAGGCCAGCCGTGGCACGGTACGCCGGGCGATCGAGCAATTGCAGGAGCGTGGGTTCGCGCAAAAGATCCACGGCAAGGGCACCTTCGTGCTGTCACCCAACCCCATCGAGTTCCAGCTCGGCGGTATCGTCAGCTTTCGCGAGACCCATGCCGCCCTCGGCGACGACGTCAGTACCGAAGTGGTGGAGTTCAGCCAATTCCCGCTGGAAGGCCCGTTGATGCAACACATTGAGGCCGAAGCTGGCAGCTTGATCACCCGGGTCAAACGGGTGCGGCGGATCGATGGCAAACGGGTGATCCTCGACATCAACCACTTCGTCGCCGACCTGATACCGGGGCTGGATCGGGAGATTGCCGAGCAGTCGATCTATGCGTTTATCGAACAGACCTTGCAGCTGCAGATCAGCTATGCCCAGCGCACCATCGAAGCGCTGCCACGGGGAAAGGACGATCAGACACACCTGGACCTCGAAGGTCAGAGCCATGTGATCGTGGTGAGCAACCAGACGTTTTTGCAGGATGGACGGCAATTCGAGTACACCGAGTCGCGGCATACGCTGGATAAGTTTTACTTTTCGGATATTGCGCGGCGGTAGACAAACGCCAGAAACACAAAACCCCGGCACCAGGCCGGGGTTTTGTTATTCAGCGCTCACCTGCTACGGCAGGATCATTCCCACTCAATGGTCGCCGGCGGCTTGCTCGACACGTCATAAGTCACGCGCGAAATACCTTCGATCTCATTGATAATACGACCGCTGACAGTCTCCAGCAGTTCGTACGGCAGGTGCGCCCAACGGGCGGTCATGAAGTCGATGGTTTCCACCGCACGCAGGGCAACAACCCAGGCGTAACGACGGCCATCGCCGACCACGCCAACCGACTTCACCGGCTGGAACACTACGAACGCCTGGCTGACCTTGTGGTACCAGTCGGCCTTGCGCAGTTCTTCAATGAAGATGTGGTCGGCGCGACGCAGCAGGTCGGCGTATTCCTTCTTCACTTCACCGAGGATCCGCACGCCCAGGCCCGGGCCCGGGAATGGGTGGCGGTAGACCATGTCGTACGGCAGGCCCAATTCCAGGCCCAGACGACGGACTTCGTCCTTGAACAGTTCGCGCAGTGGCTCTACCAGCTTGAGGTTCATTTCCTCAGGCAGGCCGCCCACGTTGTGGTGGGACTTGATCACGTGGGCCTTGCCGCTCTTGGCGCCGGCCGATTCGATCACGTCCGGGTAGATGGTGCCCTGGGCGAGGTACTTGATGTTGTCCAGTTTGTTGGACTGGGCATCGAATACGTCGATGAAGGTGCGACCGATGATCTTGCGCTTCTTCTCCGGGTCGGACTCGCCGGCCAGGTTGTTCAGGAACTGATCTTCAGCGTTGGCGCGGATCACCTTGACGCCCATGTTCTCGGCGAACATGGCCATCACTTGCTCGCCTTCGTGCAGGCGCAGCAGGCCGTTGTCGACGAAGACGCAGGTCAGTTGGTCGCCGATGGCCTTGTGCAGCAGCGCCGCAACCACGGAGGAGTCAACGCCGCCGGACAGGCCCAGCAGGACGTTGTCGGTGCCGACCTGGGCACGTACGTTGGCGATGGCGTCTTCAGCGATCTTCGACGGGGTCCACAGGGCTTCGCACTGGCAGATGTCGAGGATAAAGCGCGACAGGATGCGACCGCCTTGCTTGGTGTGGGTCACTTCCGGGTGGAACTGCACGCCGTAGTAGCCGCGCTCGTCGTTGAACATGCCGGCAATCGGGCAGCTCGGGGTGCTGGCCAGGATGTGGAAGTCTTCCGGCATCCGGGTGACCTTGTCACCGTGGCTCATCCATACGTCGAGGCCAAACAGGCCGTCGGCGTCGATGTGGTCTTCGATGCCGTCCAGCAGGCGGCTCTTGCCGACCACGTCGACACGGGCGTAACCGAACTCACGCAGCTCGGAACCTTCAACCTTGCCGCCCAGTTGCTCGGCCATGGTCTGCATGCCGTAGCAGATACCGAAGACCGGCACGCCCAGGTCAAACACCGCCTGCGGGCAACGCGGGCTGTTGGCTTCGTGCACGGACTCGGGGCCGCCGGCGAGAATGACGCCTTTTGGAGCGAATTCGCGAATCGCTTCGTCGTCCATGTCGAACGGATGCAGTTCGCAGTACACGCCGATTTCACGCACGCGGCGGGCGATCAGCTGAGTGTACTGGGAACCGAAGTCGAGGATCAGGATGCGGTGGGCGTGAATGTCGAGGGCCATGAGATCAGTCTCGTCTAATGAATCAGAAACAACTCGGGGCTGAATAAGACAGCCCCGGTTACTTAACTATTTGCTGGAAGCATCAACCTACGCGGTAGTTTGGCGCTTCCTTGGTGATCTGTACGTCGTGTACGTGGGACTCGGCCATGCCGGCACCGGTGATCCGCACGAACTCAGGCTTGGTGCGCATTTCTTCGATGTCGGCGCTGCCGGTGTAGCCCATCGAGGAACGCAGGCCGCCCATCAGTTGATGGATGATGGCGCTCAGGGTGCCCTTGTACGGAACACGCCCTTCAATGCCTTCCGGTACCAGCTTCTCGGCGCCCGCGGAGGAGTCCTGGAAGTAGCGGTCGGAAGAGCCTTGAGCCTGGGACATGGCGCCCAGGGAGCCCATGCCGCGGTAAGCCTTGTACGAACGACCCTGGAACAGTTCGATCTCGCCCGGCGCTTCTTCAGTACCGGCGAACATCGAGCCCATCATCACGCAGGAAGCACCGGCGACGATGGCCTTGGACAGGTCACCGGAGAAACGGATGCCGCCGTCGGCGATCAACGGTACGCCAGTGCCTTCAAGGGCCGCGGCGACGTTGGCGATGGCGCTGATTTGCGGCACACCTACACCTGCAACAATACGGGTAGTGCAGATCGAGCCAGGGCCGATACCGACCTTGACCGCATCAGCACCGGCTTCGGCCAGGGCCTTGGCGGCAGCGCCGGTGGCAATGTTGCCGCCGATCACTTGCACGTCAGGGAAATTCTGTTTGACCCAGCGAACGCGGTCGATCACGCCTTTGGAGTGACCGTGGGCAGTGTCGACCACCACCACGTCAACACCGGCAGCCACCAGGGCCGCTACACGGTCACCGGTGTCTTTGCCGGTACCGACCGCAGCGCCTACGCGCAGACGACCTTGATCGTCCTTGCTGGCCAGCGGGTAAGCCTTGGCTTTTTCGATGTCGTTGACGGTCATCATGCCCTTGAGGGCGAATTTGTCGTCGACGATCAGTACGCGTTCGATGCGGTGCTTGTGCAGCAGCTCGCGCACATCGTTCTTGTCGGCGCCTTCCTTGACAGTAACGAGGCGCTCTTTAGGCGTCATCACTTCACGGACGGTGACTTCAAGGCGGTTCTCGAAACGCACGTCACGGGAAGTGACGATGCCGACCAGGTCGCCATCGTGCAGCACCGGAACGCCGGAGATGTTGTGCAGGCGGGTCAGGTCGAACAGGTCACGAACGGTGGCATCGGCCTCGATGGTGATCGGGTCCTTGACCACACCGGCTTCGTAACGCTTGACCTTGCGAACTTCGGCAGCTTGCTGCTCGATGGTCATGTTCTTGTGGATGATGCCGATGCCGCCTTCCTGAGCCATGGCGATTGCCAAACGGGCTTCAGTGACGGTGTCCATGGCAGCGGAAACCAGAGGAATATTCAGCTCGATGCCACGGGTTAGGCGGGTCTTGAGACTGACTTCGTTAGGAAGCACCTCGGAATAACCGGGCACTAGGAGAATGTCGTCGAATGTCAGAGCTTCTTGGCTGATACGCAGCATCGCGGGGGCTCCCGAGCGGGAAAATGGAAGCGCGCCATTATAGTCAGACACCCCCTCGGGTTCAATGTAAAACTCTGACAAACTTGGTAATACTGATAGATGGATGATTTTTGCAGCACTGATCGTTCCCACGCTCTGCGTGGGAACGATCACATCGGATTAAAGTTCGACTTTGACCCAACTCATCTTCTGGTCCAGCCAGTCGGCAAATTCGTCGATAAAACTCTGCTTGAACCCCGCCTCCGCCCAGTTATTGAAGATGAACCCCAGGTTGGAAAAGCCGCATTCCTGCAGGAACAGGAAACCGTTGATGTCGTCCTCATGCCCACACAGCGGGCAGGTGAAGTTGTCGGTGTGGCCGGGCATCCAGTCTTCCAGGCTTTCGAACAGGGCTTCGCCGACTTCCTTCAGGCACTCGGGACAGCCAGCTTCTTCCAGGAAGCCTTTGGCCGGGGTGTAGATGCAGCGCTTGTAGATGATCTCCAGGCCGTTGATCGGCTCGTTGAACGGCAGCGCGTCGGGGTGCAGCACCACGGCGCGGGCACCGTCGGCCAGGGCATAGCCCATGCGGTTGCCGGTGCGCCCGCAGGTGGTGAGTTCTTCCTTGACGATGTTCTTGCGCACCAGCCAGCGCACGATCGCCCGGGCGCGGGGTTCGTGGACGGGTAGCGTGGAGATTTTCGGGACAAGGATGCTTTGGGAATTCATGGGAGTCCTGCGGCGTGGCTACTGGCGCCTTCGCGAGCAAGCCCGCTCCCACAGGGGGAATGCGTTCCAAATGTGGGAGCGGGCTTGCTCGCGAAGAGGCCCTGAAGGCTGGCAGCTTAATCCCTGAAACAATCAGGTCAAGTACTCAAGTAACGGGCAATCAAGGCAATGCCACTGGCCAGCACCAGCCAGGTCACCAACCGCACAAACGCCTCACGGGACATGCGCAGGGTCAACCGCCGCCCCGCCCACAGCCCGAGCGCCATGGCCGGCAACAGGCACACCGCCAACATCAACAAGGGTAGCTCGGCATACACGCCCGCGATCAGAAACAGGCTCAGGCGCACCACCGTGCTGCAACTGATCAACGCACTCTGGGTCGCCCGCGCGCCATCCTTGGGCAATCGGCTGTTGAGGTAGATCGCATACAGAAAGCCGCCACTGCCAAACAACGCGCCAAACAGCCCGCCGACAACCCCCATGGGAATCGCCCAGCCGGCTGCCATCTGCGTGGGCTTGGCCTTCACCGCCAGGCTGTAGATCGCATAGGCGCTGATAAACAGCCCCATCAACAGCAGCAATAAATCAGAGTGCAGGTTGAGCAGGAAGATCACCCCAAGGGTGCAGCCAATCGCCATGCACGGCAGTAGCCTGAACAACTCCGGTTTCACCACATCCCGGCGCGATTGCAGAAGGTTGCCGAAGGCCGCGACAAAATCCAGCAGCACCAGCAAGGGGATGATCTTCGACAGCGGCATGAACAGAATCAGGATCGGCCCCGCCACCAATGCGGTACCAAAGCCTGCAATGCCGAACACGATATACGCCAGGGCAATCGCCACGCCGATCACCAGCCAGTCCACACCGCCAAACGACCAATGACTCAACAGCTCGACCGGACTCATGACGTATTCCTTATTAGAGATGGCCATCACTTTAGCCATTGGCAAGCGTTGCGACTAATATCTTCAAAGCCCATCACTCATCTCGAAAAGGCATGACTTGTGATTTCCACCCGGCAATTGCGTTACTTCGTCGAAATCGCCGAGAGCGGCAGCTTCAGCGCAGCGGCCGAGCGGCTGTTTGTGGCGCAATCGGCACTGAGCCGGCAGATCAAGGAGCTGGAAAACCTGCTGCAAACGCCGCTGTTTGAACGCACTGCGCGCCAGCCACGGCTGACGGCTGCGGGCGAGGCTTTTTATCCGCGGGCACGCAACCTGCTGGGCGAACTGCTCAAGGCCAGTGAGATGGCGACGCAAGTGGGCAATGGACAGCTCGGCACGCTGCGAATGAGCCATTCGAGCACGGTGCCGATGAGTGGCCGCCTGCTGCGCGGCATCGGTGCCTGGCTGGAACGATGCCCGGGCGTATCGATGGACATCGCCAAACTGTCCTCCGAAGCCCAGTTGGAAGAAATCGCCGACGGCCGACTGGAGGTCGGGCTGTTGCGCTTACCGGTGTTGCGCCAGCGCGAAGGCGTGCGCATCGTCCCTTTATATAGCGAGCGACTGTTGCTGGCCGTGCCGCCGAACCACCGGTTGGCCGGGCACACATCCGGTATCGATTTGACGCAACTGAAGAACGAAGCGTTTATCTCGATCCCTCACCCCCAGCGCGGAGGGCTGAGTTACCTGTCAGCCGAGTTGTGCATGCGTGCAGGATTTTTCCCCAAGGCGGCGCGGGTGATGTCGCGCAAGACCACGCAGTTACAGCTGATCCAGGCCGGATTCGGGATCGCCTTGCTGCCGGAGTCGATGCAGGACATTGCGCCGGCCAACATTCATTTTTTACCCCTGGCCGATCCCGATTGCCAAAGCACCGTCGCCCTCGCCTGCCAGCAAACGCCGAGCGCGCTGGTGGAGCAGTTCTGTCAAACCCTGCACGAATGCCTATAAACTGCCGCCCATGATTAAAGATCCCTTTGCCCGTCTGGGCCTGGACCGCGAAGTCCTGACTGTCAGCCAGCTCAACGGCCGCGCGCGGGTGTTGCTGGAAGACGTGTTCACCAATATCTGGGTCGAAGGCGAGATCTCCAACCTCGCCCGCCCGGCCTCCGGCCACGTGTATTTCACCCTCAAGGACAGTGGCGCCCAGGTGCGTTGTGCGCTGTTCCGGCAGAACGCCGCCCGGGTGCGCCAGGCGTTGAAAGACGGCCTGGCGGTGAAGGTGCGGGGCAAGGTCTCGCTGTTTGAGGGCCGTGGCGACTATCAGCTGATTCTCGACACGGTGGAGCCGGCCGGTGACGGCGCATTGCGTCTGGCCTTCGACGCGCTGAAGGAAAAACTCAGCGCCGAAGGCCTGTTCAGTGCCGAGCGCAAGGTGCCGCTGCCCGCACACCCACGGCGCATCGGGATTATCAGCTCGCCCACCGGTGCGGTGATTCGCGACATCATCAGCGTGTTCCGTCGCCGGGCGCCCAACGTGGAACTGACGTTGATCCCGACAGCCGTACAAGGTCGTGAAGCCGTGGCGCAGATCGTCCGCGCACTGAAGCTGGCCGATGCACGCGGCTTCGACGCGTTGATCCTGGCCCGTGGCGGCGGCTCGCTGGAAGACCTCTGGTGCTTCAACGAAGAAGCCGTGGCGCGTGCCGTGGACGCCTGCGTGACGCCCATCGTCAGCGCCGTTGGTCATGAGACCGATGTGTCGATCAGCGACTTTGTCGCCGACGTACGCGCCCCAACGCCTTCCGCCGCTGCCGAGCTGTTGGCGCCGGACTCCAGCCACCTGACTCGCCAGGTAGAGAACCTGCACCGCCGCCTGGTGATGCTGATGCGCAACCGCCTGACCCACGACCGCCTGCGCCTGGAAGGCATGGCTCGTCGCCTGCGTCACCCGGGCGAGCGCCTGCGCCAACAGGCCCAGCGCCTGGATGACCTGGACATGCGCCTGCGGCGTGCCTTCGAGCGCAGCCTCAACACCCGTCGCGAGCGTTTGATCCGCCTGGAAACCCGCCTCGCCGGCCAACACCCCGGCCGCCAACTGGCGCTGTTGCGCCAACGCCTGGACAGCCTTGCCGAACGCCTGCCCCGTGCCATGCGCGAAGGCCTCAAGGCCCGTCGCCTGCAACTGCAAAGCCAGGTGCAGACGCTGCACGTGGTCAGCCCGCTGGCGACGCTTGGACGCGGCTACAGCATCTTGCTCGACGAACGCGGCCAGGCGATTCGCAACGCCGCGCAAACCCACACCGGCCAGCGCCTGACCGCGCGCCTCGGTGAAGGCCAATTGCAGGTACGGGTGGAAGACAACCACCTGACGCCCGTCACCCTCTCGTTACTGGATTGATTGATGCCACGCTTTTTAAGTTTGTTGATGCTGCTGTGCCTGACCTTTAACGCCCATGCCGACAGCTACATCACCCGCCTGCTGAACAAGCCGGTGCCCGGTGGCGTGGCGGTGGTCGACCTCGGCACTTCGGCCACGGCGCCCAAAGCCACCTACATGAACCGCCCAGTGCTGGTGGTGAAGGAGCAAAACAACTGGCTGGCGATTGTGGGCATCCCGCTGACGGTCAAGCCCGGCACCCAACGCATCACCAGCGGCAGCCAGAACCTGCCGTTTGTCGTGGGCTTCAAGAAATACCCCGAGCAGCACATCACCCTGAAGAACAAGAGCCAGGTGAACCCGGACCCGGCGCAACTCAAGCGCATCGAAGGCGAGCTGGCAGTCCAGCTCAAGGCCTATCGCAGTTTCAGCCCGAACACGCCGAGCAACCTGCTGCTGGACAAGCCGGTGAACGGGCCGCTGTCGAGCAAGTTCGGCGTACGACGTTTCTTCAATGGCGAGGAGCGGAATCCGCATTCCGGCCTGGACTTTGCCGTGGGCGCCGGCACGCCGATCAAGACCCCGGCAGCGGGCAAGGTGATCCTGACCGGCAACTACTTCTTCAACGGCAACACCGTGTTTGTCGACCATGGCCAGGGCTTTATCAGCATGTTCTGCCATATGTCGAAGATTGATGTGAGCGTGGGCCAGCAACTGGCTCGTGGTGCGGTGGTGGGCAAGGTCGGTTCCACCGGCCGGGCGACCGGGCCGCATATGCATTGGAACATCAGCCTGAACGACGCACGGGTGGATCCGGCGATCTTTATCGGCGCGTTTCAGCCCTGATGCTCAATTGCGCACCCGGCAACGGGTGCGCAAACAAAACACCCCCACGCACAATTCTCAACCATAAAATCTCGTTTTCCTCAGCAATAGCAGAACTTCTCTCAATTTTTTCCGACTGCTTGCCATCTTTCACCCCGGCGGTTAGGGTTGGACCTATGAAAACCTCTCACACCCTCATTCAGCTCCGCCAGCACCGCAGCCTGTGCCTAGTCAGCGCACGACTGCCAGGCTGAATCGATCTGCCTCGTCTTCCGCTTTATCCCCAATAACAGTTTTACGGCAGGCCGCCTTTTCTCGGCCCCTAGACAAAGGATTTCCCGATGAGCATGCTCAAAGACCCGTCTTCGAAGTACCGCGCGTTCCCGACCATTGATATCCCGGACCGCACCTGGCCTTCGAAAACCATCACCACCGCGCCGATCTGGTGCAGTTCCGACCTGCGCGACGGCAACCAGTCGCTGATCGAACCGATGGACGCGGTGAAAAAGCTGCGTTTCTGGAAGACCCTGGTGGCCGTCGGTGTGAAGGAAATCGAAGCCTCCTTCCCGGCTGCGTCGCAAACCGATTTCGACTTCGTGCGCACCCTGATCGAAGACAATCACATCCCCGAGGACACCACCATCCAGGTGCTGACCCAGGGCCGTGAAGACTTGATCGCACGCACCTTCGAATCCCTGCGCGGGGCGAAGAAAGCCATCGTTCACTTGTACAACGCCACCTCGCCGTCGTTCCGCCGCATCGTGTTCAACCAGGACAAGGATGGCATCAAGGCGATCGCGGTCAACGCGGCCAAGCTGTTCGTCAAATACGCCGCCCAGCAGCCGGAAACCCAGTGGACCTTCGAATACTCGCCAGAGACGTTCAGCGCCACTGAGCTTGAGTTCGCCAAGGAAGTCTGTGACGCGGTGATCGAGGTCTGGAACCCGACGCCTGAGCACAAGGTGATCCTCAACCTGCCAGCCACCGTCGAGTGCGCCACCCCGAACATCTATGCCGACCAGATCGAGTGGTTCGGTCGTCATATCAACCGTCGCGACAGCGTGATCATCAGCCTGCACACCCACAACGACCGTGGCACCGGCGTAGCCGCCACCGAGTTGGGCCTGATGGCCGGCGCCGACCGTGTCGAAGGCTGCCTGTTCGGCAACGGCGAGCGTACCGGTAACGTCGACCTGGTCACCGTGGCCTTGAACATGTACACCCAGGGCCTCGACCCTCAGCTGGACTTCTCCGACATCGACGGTATTCGCAAAGTCGTCGAAGAGTGCAACCAGATCCCGGTTCACCCACGTCACCCGTACGTCGGCGACCTGGTTCACACCGCCTTCTCCGGCTCCCACCAGGACGCGATCCGCAAGGGCTTCACCCAGCAGAAAGACGACGCCTTGTGGGAAGTGCCGTACTTGCCGATCGACCCGGCCGACATCGGCCGCAGCTACGAGGCGGTGATTCGCGTCAACAGCCAGTCGGGCAAAGGCGGCATCGCCTACCTGCTGGAGCAGGAATACGGCATCAGCTTGCCGCGCCGCATGCAGATCGAGTTCAGCCAGGTGGTACAGGCCGAAACCGACCGCGTGGGCCTGGAGATGACGGCCGCGCAGATCTACAGCTTGTTGCAGCGTGAATACCTGCAAGCCAACATTCCTTACGCGCTGGTCAGCCATCGCTTGCAGGAAGAGAACGGCAACAGCTCGGTGGAAGTTGAAGTCTCCGGCAAGGGCCAGGGCGAAACCAACCTGCGCTGGCACGGCAAAGGCAACGGCGCCCTGGAAGCGCTGGTGGCCGGGCTGCCGATTGGTGTGGAGATCATGGATTACAACGAACACGCGATTGGCGCCGGCACCAATGCCAAGGCGGCGGCCTACATCGAGCTGCGAGTGAACGGTGAGCGTCCGGTGCATGGCGTGGGCATTGATGAAAACATCACCACGGCGAGCTTCAAGGCGGTGTTCAGCGCGCTGAACCGCTCGTTGAGCCAGCTGGAAGCGAAAGCGGCATAAACACTGACCGCTGAAATGCAAAAGGCCCCGGGATGAGAATCCAGGGGCCTTTTTATTGGAATTTGTGGTGATTTTAAGGGCCTCTTCGCGAGCAAGCCCGCTCCCACATTTTGACCGCGTTCTTTCAGGTAGCGCAGGACGAATGTGGGAGCGGGCTTGCTCGCGAAGGCAATCTATAAGGCGGCGAAAATCCTTCAGGTGAACTCAAAGCTGTCCGCATCCAGGTTCGCCGGGAAGCGTGTGCGGTACTGCGCCAATTCCGCTGCGTCCAGGCACACCTGGAACACCCCGTCCGCCTCCCCTGCGCTCAGCAGGCTTTCGCCCTGGAAGTCCACGACCTGGCTGTCGCCGGTGTAGGCAAAGCCCTTGCCGTCCGTGCCCACCCGATTCACCGCCGCCACGTAGCACAGGTTTTCAATGGCCCGTGCCGGCAGCAGACGGTTCCAGTGCTGGCGACGTGCGCCCGGCCAGTTGGCGGTGTACAGCAGCAAGTCAGTGTCCTGGGCGTCACGACTCCACACCGGGAATCGCAGGTCGTAGCAGATCAACGGACGAATCCGCCACCCCTTGAGTTCGAACTGCACCTGGCGCTCGCCGGGGGTGTAGTGGTCGTGTTCACCGGCCATACGGAACAGGTGACGCTTGTCGTAGTGCAACACCTCACCATCCGGTCGCGCCCACAGCAGGCGGTTGCGGTGACTGCGGTCGGCGGCCTGGATGATCACGCTGCCGGTGATCACCGCGTTGTACTTCTTCGCCTGGGCCTGCAGCCATTGATGGGTGGGGCCGTTTTCAGGCTCGGCGAGGGTTTCCGATTCCATCGAGAAACCGGTGGTGAACATCTCCGGTAGCACGATCAGGTCGGCACCCTTGGCCTGTTCCAGCAACAGTTCAAAATGCTCCAGGTTGGCCTGGCGGTCGTGCCAGGCCAGGGTGGTTTGCACCAGGGCGATGTTCAGGTTGGGCAGTGCACTCAGATCACGCATAGTTTCTCGGCTGCTTGACGCAGCGTCTCCTCGCGTTTGGCAAAGCACAGTCGCACCAGGCGCTGGCCTTGTGGTGGGTTCCGGTAGAACACCGAGACCGGGATGGTCGCAACGCCGTGTTCGCGGGTCATCCACAGCGACATGGCGACGTCATCCAGGTCCGGGCGAATCTGTGAGTAATCCACCAATTGAAAGTAGGTACCGGCCACCCGGGTAAAGCTGAAACGCGACGGTTCCAGCAGGTCGCAGAACAGGTCGCGCTTGGCTTGATAAAAAGCCGGCAGCTCCTCGACGTGTTCCGGGTGTTCGGCCATGAAGTCTGCCAAAGCGTACTGCAACGGGGTCACGCCGCAAAAGTTGACATATTGATGCACCTTGCGCAGCTCGGCGCTGAGGGCTGGCGGCGCGACCACGTAGCCGGTTTTCCAGCCGGTGACGTGGTAGGTCTTGCCGAACGAACTGACCACAAACGCACGCTGATACAGCTCTTCGTGGGCCAGCACGCTGACGTGGGGCACACCGTCGAACACCAGGTGCTCGTAGACCTCGTCGCTGACCAGGTAGATGTCGCGGTCGCGGATCAACTCGGCCAACTGGTCCAGCTCGGCACGGCTGATCAGGGCACCGGTGGGGTTATGCGGGCTGTTGAGGATGATCATGCGGGTGCGCGGCGACAGCGCAGCGCGCAGTTGCTCGAAGTCCAGGGCGAAATCATCCAGGCCCAGTTGCACGTGTACGCAGCGACCGCCTGCCAGTTCCACAGAAGGCTCGTAGCTGTCGTAGGCCGGATCGAACACGATGACTTCATCACCGCTGCGGATCACCGCCTGGATCGCACAGAAGATCGCTTCAGTGGCGCCTGGGGTGATGGTCACTTCGCTGTCGGCATTCACCGTTGCGCCATAGCTGCGGGCGATCTTGGCCGCCACTTGCTGGCGCAGTACCGGCAGGCCGGTCATGGGGGCGTATTGGTTATGGCCCAGGGCAATGTGTCTGCCCACTCCATTGAGCAACTCCTGGGGCCCGTTAAAGTCGGGAAAGCCCTGGGACAGGTTGAGCGCACCGGTTTCGGCAGCGAGTTGCGACATGGTGGTGAAGATGGTGGTGCCGACATTCGGCAGCTTACTGGTGATCATCGGTGCGCCCCTTGCGGTGAGCCCCAAGTTTTAAGCTGCATGCCGCGAAGGGTCAACCGCCAGGCACAAAAAAAGGGCTCTGAAAGAGCCCTTTTTCAACCGATCAGGATCAGCGCTTGTCGCGGCGCTTTTTGTCGGCCTTCTTGTGGTGCGTCATCATCCGGCGCTTTTTGTTTACCTGGCGGTCGGTGAGGCTGTTCTTGTTACCTTCGTACGGGTTCTCGCCGCCCTTGAACTCGATACGGATCGGCGTACCGACCAGTTTCAAGACACGGCGGTAGGTATTTTCCAGGTAACGCACGTAGGACTTCGGCACCTTCTCCAGCTGGTTACCGTGAATCACGATAATCGGCGGGTTGGCACCACCCAAGTGAGCGTAGCGCAGCTTGATGCGACGGTTGTTGACCATCGGCGGCGCGTGCTCGCTGACCGCATCTTCAAGAATCTGGGTCAGGCGGTTGGTCGGCCAGCGGGTAACCGCGGACTTGAACGAGTTCTGCACCGAGGCGTAGAGGTTACCCACGCCGGTACCGTGCAGTGCCGAGATAAAGTGGATATCGGCAAACTCGACGAAGAACAGACGACGCTGCAGCTCGACCTTGACGTAGTCGCGCTCGCTCGGCGTCATGCCGTCCCACTTGTTGATCGCAATCACCAGGGCGCGACCGGCTTCCAGGGCAAAGCCCAGCAAGTTCAGGTCGTGGTCTACCACGCCTTCGCGGGCGTCCATGACGAAGATCACTACGTTGGCGTCTTTGATCGCCTGCAGGGTTTTCACCACGGAGAACTTTTCAACTTCTTCGTGGATCTTGCCGCGCTTGCGCACACCGGCAGTGTCGATCAGCGTGTACTTCTCGTCGTTACGCTCGAACGGGATGTAGATGCTGTCGCGAGTGGTGCCCGGCTCGTCATAGACGATTACCCGGTCTTCACCGAGCATGCGGTTGACCAGGGTCGACTTGCCGACGTTCGGACGGCCGATGATCGCGATCTTGATACCGTCTTTTTCGCTTGGGCCAGGAATGCGCTTGGCTTCCTCGCCTTCGGCAACGATTTCTTCTTCGCCTTCGACTTCATCCACGTCATCACGCGGGAAGTCGCGCAGGGCGATTTCCAGCATCTGGGTGATGCCGCGACCGTGGGCACCGGCGATCGGGATCGCGTCGCCCAGGCCCATCGGGCTGAACTCGGCGCGGGCCATTTCAGGATCGATGTTGTCGATCTTGTTGGCCACCACGTAGGAACGCTTGTTGCGCTTGCGCAGGTGCTCGCCAATCATCTGGTCTGCAGCGGTGTAGCCCGCGCGGGCGTCCACCAGGAACAACACGACATCAGCTTCTTCAATGGCCAGCAGCGACTGCTCGGCCATCTTTTCGTCCATGCCATGCTCGTCACCGGAGATACCACCGGTGTCGACAATAATGTAGGAGCGCCCTTGCCACTTTGCCTCACCGTATTGGCGATCACGGGTCAGACCGGACAAGTCGCCGACGATGGCGTCGCGAGTCCTGGTCAGGCGGTTGAACAAGGTGGACTTGCCGACGTTCGGTCGGCCCACCAGGGCGATTACGGGAACCATGCGGCTCTCCACTTCGTTATTTCAGAAAATACAAAAGCCGCTGCAAGGCAGCGGCTGGTGCTCGGGGCAGCGCTCGAAAGCGCCGCATGCCCTGCCGAAGCAGGGCCGCCTGGGAATTACCCCAAGCATAGTCAAACCATTACTTGATGGTCAGCGCTTCCAGTTTGCCGCTGTTGCCATACACGTAAAGCATGTTACCTACCACCAGCGGACGGGCACGCAGGCCGTCGCTGTCGATACGTTCGCGACCCACGAAGCGACCGTCCACCTGGCTCAGCAGGTGCAGGTAACCTTCAAAGTCGCCTACCGCTACGTAGCTGGAGAACACTTCCGGTGCCGACAACTGACGGCGGGCCAGGGAGTCGTTGCTCCACAATGCAGTGGTGGAACGCTCGTCGACACTTTCAACGGTGCCGGACGCCAGGCTTACGTAGACGCTGCCAAACCCTTGGGCGACACCGGCGTAGCTGGAAGCATCACGCTGCCAGTTGATCCGGCCGCTCTGCACGTCCAGCGCCGCAACACGGCCCTGATAAGTAGCGACGTAAAGGGTATCACCCGACAGCAGCAAGCCACCGTCGATGTCCACTACGCGGTCCAGTTCCGAACGACCTTGAGGAATCGCGACCCGGGTTTCCCAGGCCGGCACGCCGTTCTGGGTGTCCAGGGCGACCACTTTACCGGTCGACAGGCCTGCCAGTGCCAGGTTGCTGGTCACAACCGGACCGCTGGTACCGCGCAAGGTCAGGACCGCCGGCGTGCTGTCATACAACCAGCGCTGGTTACCGGTGGCGGCGTCGAGGCCGATCACACGGTCATCCTGGGTCTGCACGACAACCACGTCACCGTTGGTAGCAGGCGGCGAGAGCACTTCACTGGTCACGCGAGCGCGCCATTTCTCTTCACCGGTGCTCGAATCCAGTGCCACGACGTCGCCTTTCAGCGTGCCGAGCATCACCAGGCCAGAACCCACGCCAACGGCGCCGGACACAGGCAGTTCGAGGTCTTTCTTCCACTTGACGTCGCCGTTCATGCGATCCATGGAGACCACAACACCGGTGGAATCAGCGGCGTAGATAGTGTCACCGTCGATCGCCGGGACCATCAGGTTGTACAGATCGCCCTGACCGTCACCAATGGAGCGGCTCCACTGCTTTTGCAGGACCACTTCTTCCTTGAAGCTGGTCAGCTCGGCCGGAGGCAGTTCTTTTTTGCTGTTGCTGCTGCAACCCGCGGCCAAAACGGCCAGAGCCAGCAATGCTGCATGTTTCCAACGGATCACGTCACGCATCCCCTTTGGCCAAGTCGTCGAGCTTGATTTGTAAGCCACCGACCGCCGCTTCATCAGACAGCGCCGCCTTGGCTTTTTGGTACGCAGCATTGGCTTCGTCGGTACGACCCAATTGGACCAGGAGGTCGCCCTTGAGCTCTTCACGAGTGGCCAGGAATGCCTTGTCAGCATCGCCGTCGAGCAGTTTCAGTGCTTCGTCGGCCTTGTTCTGTGCCGCCAGTACCTGAGCCAGACGCTGACGTGCGATTTCACCCAGTGTCGGGTTGGCCGGCTTGTCGGTGATGGCTTTCAGCTCGGAGGCTGCGTCATCCAGCTTGCCGTTGTCGACCGCAACTTTTGCGACGAACAGGCTGCCGTATTGCGCGTAGGTGCTACCGCCGAATTCGCTCTTCAGCTTGCCGGCCAGGTCTGCAACCTGGGCCAGGTCAGGCTTGCCGTTTGGCGTCAGCGTGGTTTCCAGCAGTTGCTGATAGATAATCGAGGCGCCTTGCGACTGGTTAGCCTGATACTTGTGCCAGGCTTGCCAGCCGAACACCACTACTAAAGCCAGCAAGCCGCCAGTGACCAGGGGCTTGCCGTTGCGCTGCCACCAGTCTTTGAACTCGGCCAGCTGGTCATCATCAGTACTCGACACCCCAATACTCCTTAATCGCTAAATCGGCTGTTTGACAGCTTCAACCCTGCACGATGCAGGTGGCCAGGTGCGCTGCAAGCGCATCAAAGGCAATGCTTTGTTGTTCACCCTGACCACGCAGGGGTTTGAAACTTACCACTTGCTGGGCCAACTCATCATCACCCAGGATCAGTGCATACAACGCACCGCTCTTGTCGGCTTTCTTGAACTGGCTTTTGAAGCTGCCGGCGCCGGCATTGACTTGCAGGCGCAGGTTCGGCAGTTGGTCGCGCAGTTTCTCGCTCAGGGCCAGGGCAGCCAGTTCGGCCGCCTCGCCAAAGGCACAGAAGTACACGTCCACCTGACGGGAGATTTCTTCGGGAACCTGCTCCAGGGTTTCCAGCAGCAGGATCAGCCGCTCGATGCCCATGGCAAAACCTACGCCGGTGGTCGGCTTGCCGCCCATCTGCTCGACCAGGCCGTCGTAACGACCACCGGCACACACCGTGCCCTGGGCGCCGAGCTTGTCGGTGACCCACTCGAACACGGTCTTGCTGTAGTAATCGAGGCCACGCACCAGTTTCGGGTTGATGACGTAAGGAATACCGGCTGCATCCAGGCGAGCCTTGAGGCCCTCGAAGTGGATACGGGACTCGTCGTCAAGGTAGTCGGCCATTTTCGGCGCGTCCACCAGTACGGCCTGGGTCTCGGCGCTCTTGGTGTCCAGTACCCGCAGCGGGTTGGTTTTCAGGCGGCGCTGGCTGTCTTCGTCCAGCTTGTCCAGGTGGGCCGACAGGAATTCCACCAGGGCTTCGCGGTAGCGGCCCCGGGATTCGCTGGTGCCCAGGCTGTTGAGTTCAAGCTTGACCGCATCGCGGATGCCCAGCATTCCCCACAGGCGCCAGGTCAGCACGATCAGCTCGGCGTCGATGTCCGGACCGTCGAGGTTGAAGACTTCCAGGCCGATCTGGTGAAACTGGCGATAACGGCCTTTCTGCGGACGCTCGTGGCGGAACATCGGGCCGATGTACCAGAGCTTCTGCGGCTGGCCACCGCCGGTGAGGCCATGTTCGAGCACCGCACGCACACACGCGGCAGTACCTTCCGGACGCAGGGTCAGGGAGTCACCGTTGCGGTCTTCGAAGGTGTACATCTCTTTTTCGACGATGTCGGTCACTTCACCGATGGAGCGCTTGAACAGCTCGGTGAACTCGACGATCGGCATGCGGATCTGCTTGTAACCGTAGTTATCCAGCAGGCGCGCGACAGTGCCCTCGAAGTAGCGCCACAGGGGCGTCTGCTCAGGCAGGATGTCGTTCATGCCACGAATGGCTTGCAGAGACTTGCTCACATCAAATCCTTAAATTCGTTCGATCAGCCGCGCGCGATAACCGCTGCGTCAGCTTCGACCTTTTCGGCCGCTTTCTGGCGGATCAGCCGTTCCAGCTCATCCACCAGATTGTCATTCGTCAATTTCTGCGACGGCTTGCCGTCGATGTAAATCAGGTTTGGCGTACCACCGGTCAGGCCCACATGGGCCTCTTTGGCCTCACCCGGCCCGTTGACCACACAGCCGATCACCGCGACATCCAGCGGCACCAGCAGGTCTTCGAGGCGTACTTCCAGTTCGTTCATGGTTTTCACCACGTCGAAGTTCTGCCGCGAGCAGCTCGGGCAGGCAATGAAGTTGATGCCACGGGAACGCAAATGCAGGGATTTGAGAATGTCGTAACCGACTTTCACTTCCTCTACCGGGTCTGCCGCGAGGGAGATGCGAATAGTATCGCCAATCCCGTCGGCCAGCAGCATACCGAGACCCACCGCAGATTTCACTGTGCCTGAGCGTAAACCGCCGGCTTCGGTGATACCCAGGTGCAGCGGCTGGACGATTTCCTTGGCCAGCAGGCGGTACGCTTCTACCGCCATGAACACGTCGGAAGCCTTTACGCTGACCTTGAAGTCCTGGAAATTCAGGCGTTCAAGGTGTTCTACGTGGCGCAGCGCGGACTCGACCAGTGCGGCCGGCGTCGGCTCGCCGTACTTCTTTTGCAGGTCTTTTTCCAGGGAGCCGGCGTTGACGCCGATGCGAATTGGAATCCCGCGATCACGGGCGGCATCCACCACGGCGCGAACCCGGTCTTCACGACCGATGTTGCCCGGGTTGATCCGCAGGCAATCGACGCCCAACTCGGCCACGCGCAACGCGATCTTGTAGTCGAAGTGAATATCGGCGACCAGCGGCACCTTGACCAGTTGCTTGATGCGGCCAAAGGCTTCGGCAGCGTCCATGTCCGGTACGGATACACGCACGATGTCGACGCCCGCCGCTTCCAGGCGGTTGATCTGGGCGACAGTGGCCGCCACATCATTGGTGTCGCTGTTGGTCATGCTCTGTACTGCGATGGGGGCATCGCCGCCCACCGGCACCGAGCCGACCCAGATCTTGCGCGATACGCGACGTTTGATTGGAGATTCGCCGTGCATGACTTTATTGTCCCAACTTGAGGCGAGCAGTCTCGCCACTGGTGAACGGCGCCACGTCCACAGGCTGGCCGTTGTAGGCCACTTGCGCGCCACGGGCAAAGCCCAGACGCAGCGTCAAAGGAGGCTTGCCGCCCTGGTCAAGTGTATCTCCCTTACGCTTCAGACCACTGAACAGCACCTTGCCGTTGCCATCGGAGACTTGCGTCCAGCAGTCAGCGACGTAGGTAATTTGTACTCGGCCATCACCGGCGATCAGTACCGGGGTGGTTGGCGCGGAAATCGCCGGGGCGACGGGAGCCGTTGTTGCCGGAGCCTGCGCCGGTACTGCTGGCGTTGCTGGCGTTGCTGGCGTATGAGCTGGAGCAGCAGGCGTCACTGCAACCGCTGGAGCGGGTGCGACGGGTGCCACTGCGGCGGCAGTACCTGCTTCGGGCGCAGGCTGCTCGGCGCTTGGCTCTGCCTCAGGCGCCGCCTGACCCTGGGCCACGGCCTGGTCTTCCGGCTCATCTAACGGATGAATCTGGGTGGTGCCGTCGGCGCTTTCGACTTCGACGTGCTCCATGGCGTTGCTGGACAAGTCCTTGCCACGCTGGGCGGTCTGATCCTGCCACCATACAAAACCACCGCCGATCACGGCGATGAGCAGCAACAGGCTGACAATGCGCAAAATGGTGTGGGAAACCCGCACAGGCTCTTCAATGCGGCCAAGACCATGGACATTGCTGCCCTGGGAATCGGTACCGGTGATTTGGTCGAACTCCTGGACCAATGCAGCCTGGTCGATACCCAGCAACTTGGCGTAGGCGCGGATATAGCCGCGGGCAAAGGTATGCCCTGGCAGCTTGTCGAATGCGCCAGCTTCAAGGTTGCCCAATGAAGTCGTGGTCAAATTGAGCTTGAGGGCCACTTCTGCCAGCGACCAACCATTGCTTTCGCGGGCCTGACGCAAGGTCTCGCCTGGG
This sequence comes from Pseudomonas sp. E6002, assembly GCF_013385565.1. Lineage (NCBI taxonomy): Bacteria > Pseudomonadati > Pseudomonadota > Gammaproteobacteria > Pseudomonadales > Pseudomonadaceae > Pseudomonas > Pseudomonas sp. E6002. The sequence continues at coordinate 85,946 of NZ_JACAPT010000006.1, forward strand.
TTTCCACGATTAGCTGCTACAACTTCCGGGTGCGCCGCTTTCATCATTGCTCCGACAGGTATTGCTGATATTCCGGCGTACCGGGATAGAGTCGTTCGAGTTGCTGGCCAAAACGTGCGGCCTTGTCGCGTTCTTCATGAACCGTCGCCAGGCGCACACCGAGCAATAGACTACGTGCATTTTGCCCGCTCAGCAGGCTAAAACGCTCGTAATAGTCACGTGCCGGCACATAATGCCTGTCTTCGAAGGACAACTCAGCCATTTCGAGCAAGGCCCGTGGCTGGCGCTGGTTCAGGTGCAGGGCTTTTTCCAGTTGCTGGCGTGCGGTGTCGCGCTGGCCGAGAAGCATTGAGGTCACCCCCAGGTTCTCGAAAACCCGCGAACGCTCAGGATAGAGGGTATCGGCCGCAGCCTGCTGGAAATATTCGGATGCCTGGGCATAACGTTTCTGCGCAAACAAAAAACTGCCGTAGTTATTCAGCAGTCTTGGGTCGCCAGGGCGTGTGGCCAGGGCCTTTTGGAAATATTGATCGGCCAATTCGGGCTCGGCCTGGGCCTGGAACACCAAAGCCAGCGCAGCATTGGCGTCAGCGTCGCTGCCATCCAGCTCAAGGGCCTTCTTCAGCGGCACCTTGGCCTGTTCGGTCATCCCTTGCTGCAAGTACCCCAAGCCCAGCTGCACATAAGCAGCTCGCGCTTCGTCACGGCCCTTGCCGGTTTGCAACGGGCTGTCATGGCCCGATGAAACACAGCCAGCCGCGAGGCTGGCAACAAGCAAAAGCAGCGCAAGGCGCAAGGGCATAGAGATCCTCTCTCAGGTTCGAGTCGCGGCGCTTTGCGGCATATCGTCGGCGGCACTCAATTCACGCACGGCGATATAACGTTCGCTGCGACGGGTGCGATCCAGCACCTGTCCTACCAATTGGCCACATGCCGCATCGATGTCTTCGCCGCGGGTGGTGCGCACGGTGACATTGAAGCCTGCATGGTGCAGTTGATCCTGGAAACGGCGGATGGCGTTGTTGCTCGGCCGCTCATAGCCAGAATGGGGAAACGGGTTAAACGGAATCAGGTTGATCTTGCACGGTACGTTCTTGAGCAACTCGATCATCTCGACCGCGTGCTCGACCTTGTCGTTGATGTCCTTGAGCATGGTGTACTCAATGGTCAACACACGCTTTTCGCCCAAGGTCGCCATGTAGCGCTGGCAAGATTCGAGCAGCATCTTAAGCGGATACTTCTTGTTGATCGGCACCAATTGGTTACGCAATGCGTCATTCGGTGCGTGCAGCGACAACGCCAGGGAGACGTCGATGTGCTTGGCCAGCTCATCGATCATCGGTACCACGCCGGAGGTCGACAGGGTCACGCGGCGCTTGGAGATACCGTAGCCCAGGTCGTCCATCATCAGGTGCATGGCCGCGACAACGTTGTCGAAGTTCAGCAGCGGCTCGCCCATGCCCATCATCACCACGTTGGTGATGGCACGGTCGGCGGTCGCCGGGATGCTGCCGAACGATTTATTGGCAATCCACACCTGGCCGATGACTTCGGCGGCGGTGAGGTTGCTGTTGAAACCTTGCTTGCCGGTGGAGCAGAAACTGCAGTCCAGGGCACAGCCTGCCTGGGACGAAACGCACAGAGTGCCGCGTTTGCCCTGGGGAATGTACACGGTCTCGACGCAGCTGCCGGACGCCACGCGCACCACCCACTTACGGGTGCCGTCGGTGGAAATGTCCTCGCTGACCACTTCGGGGCCGCGAACTTCGGCAATGGCCTTGAGCTTGTCGCGCAGGGCCTTGCTGACGTTCGTCATGGCGTCGAAATCATCGACGCCAAGATGGTGAATCCACTTCATTACCTGAGCGGCACGAAAACGCTTCTCCCCGATTGAGTCGAAGAATTTTTCCATTTCCTGTTGAGTCAGACCCAGCAGGTTGGTTTTTGCAGTCAATGTAGTCATGGATTCACCTTCGCTCTTTTAAGCCAATGCTTAGCGAGCGGTTACTTCAGTAGCAGCGAAAAAGTACGAGATTTCGCGGGCAGCAGCGGCTTCGGAGTCCGAACCGTGAACGGCGTTGGCGTCGATCGATTCAGCGAAGTCAGCACGGATGGTGCCGGCAGCAGCTTCTTTAGGGTTGGTAGCGCCCATCAGCTCACGGTTCAGAGCGATAGCGTTTTCGCCTTCCAGAACCTGAACAACAACAGGGCCGGAGATCATGAAGGCAACCAGGTCGCCGAAGAAACCACGAGCGCTGTGCTCAGCGTAGAAGCCTTCAGCTTCAGCCTTGGACAGTTGCTTGAGTTTCGAAGCTACAACCTTCAGGCCGGCTTTTTCGAAACGAGTGGTGATCTCGCCGATGACGTTTTTTGCAACAGCGTCAGGCTTGATGATGGAGAAAGTACGTTGAACAGCCATGGTGTAACTCCAGAAACGGTAATTTGCGAAAAATTAAACCCGCGAATTATACGCGGGTTCTTGGGTATTGCCTAACTGCGTAAAAAGGCGATTCAGTCTGCTTCTTCGATCCACAGGCCTTGTATCGCCTCAAGAACCTTTTCGCCACCCCGATCCGGGATGTCGTCAAATTCCGGCAGCTGCATCACCAGGTTGCGCAACTTGACGAAGTTCACCGACAGAGGATCGACATCCGGGTGAGCTTCAGCAAGTTGTATAGCGATTTCTTGTACATCAACCCATTTCAGGCTCATGACATTTCCTTGAATCAATGCGGCGCTTCGGCGGCATGGTTGAGCGAATACTTCGGAATTTCGACGGTAAGGTCTTCTGTTCCCACTTTTGCCTGACAGCTCAATCGCGACGTCGGCTCAAGGCCCCACGCCCTATCAAGATAGTCCTCTTCCAGCTCATCAGCCTCTTCGAGGCTATTGAAACCTTCGCGGATGATGCAATGGCAAGTGGTACAGGCGTTGACGCCGCCGCAGGCGCTTTCGATCTCGATGTGGTTATCGTGAGCGACTTCGAGAATGGACTTGCCGGTCTCAGCCTCCACAACCATACCGTCCGGGCAATGCTCGGCGTGTGGCAGAAAAATGATCTGCGGCATCAGTTAATCCTCAAGTTCGTTCAAGTTGCGGCCCGCCAGGGCGGCTTTTACCGTCTGGTCCATACGACGGGCGGCAAAGGCATCGGTCACTTGCGACAGGCGCTTGGTCTGTTGCTCGATGGCGTAACCATCGGTGCCTTTCATCAATTCAGCCAGTTCCTGCATTTGCAGGTCGATAACCATGCGCTCTTCGGCATCCAGCAGATGCTCGCCGTCAGCTTCAAGGGCGCCCTGAACCGCTTCGAGCAGGCGCTGGGCGTCGACTTGCTGCTCACGCAGCACGCGGGCGACCTTGTCGTCACCGGCGTACTGGAACGAATCCTTGAGCATCTTGGCGATTTCGCCGTCGGTCAGGCCGTAGGACGGCTTGACCTGGATGCTGGCTTCAACGCCGGAGGCCAGTTCGCGAGCGGCAACGCTGAGCAAGCCGTCGGCGTCGACCTGGAAGGTCACGCGAATCTTCGCCGCACCGGCAACCATCGCCGGAATGCCGCGCAATTCGAAGCGCGCCAGGGATCGGCAGTCGCTGATCAGCTCACGCTCGCCTTGCAGCACGTGAATCATCATGGCCGTCTGGCCATCTTTGTACGTGGTGAAGTCCTGGGCGCGGGCAACGGGGATGGTGGTGTTGCGGGGAATCACCTTCTCCATCAGGCCGCCCATGGTTTCCAGCCCCAGGGACAACGGGATCACGTCGAGCAGAAGCAGTTCGCCACCATCACGCTTGTTACCGGCGAGGGTATCGGCCTGGATCGCGGCACCGATAGCCACCACTTGATCCGGGTCGATTTCAGTCAGCGGCTGGCGGCCGAAGGCTTCAGCTACCGCCTCACGAACACGCGGCACGCGGGTCGAACCACCCACCATGACCACGGCGACCACGTCTTCCAGCTCGACACCGGAATCACGCACGGCGCGGCGGCAGGCTTTCAGGCTGCGGGCGACCATCGGTTCGATCAACGAATCGAACGCTTCGCGGGTCAGTTGAGCCGACCAGCTACCGTAGGAAACTTCAACCGACGCAGCGTCAGTCAGCGCTTCTTTGGCGGCACAGGCAGTTTGCAGCAAATTACGTTGCGCACCCGGGTCCAGGTCGGCAGACAAGCCGGCGCTGGTGATGATCCAGCCAGCAATGGCGTGATCGAAGTCATCGCCACCCAGAGCGGTATCGCCACCGGTAGCCAACACTTCGAAGACACCGCCGGTCAGGCGCAGGATCGAAATATCAAAGGTACCGCCGCCCAGGTCGTAAATTGCCACCAGGCCTTCGGCGTGCTGATCCAGGCCGTAAGCCACAGCGGCTGCGGTCGGCTCGTTGAGCAGGCGCAGCACGTTCAGGCCGGCAAGTTTCGCCGCATCCTTGGTGGCCTGGCGCTGAGCGTCATCGAAATATGCAGGAACAGTAATCACCGCACCTACCAGTTCGCCACCCAAGGTGGTTTCGGCGCGCTGGCGCAAGACCTTGAGGATATCGGCCGACACTTCCACCGGGCTTTTCGGGCCCTGGATCGTGTCGATGAACGGCATATGTGATTCGCCGCCGACAAAGCGGTATGGAAGCTGGTCGCCCAGCTGCTTGACGTCGGACAAACCACGACCCATCAAGCGCTTGACCGACAGCACGGTATTCAAAGGATCGGTAGACGCCGCCAGCCTGGCCGACTCGCCCACTTCGGTGCGGTCAGCGTGATAACGCACGGCAGACGGCAGGATGACCTGGCCATCCGCGTCGGGCAGCGGCTCGGAAAGACCGCTGCGCAATGCAGCGACCAGCGAATTGGTAGTGCCCAAGTCAATCCCGACCGCCAGACGACGCTGGTGCGGTTGAGGACTTTGACCGGGTTCGGCGATCTGCAGTAGGGCCATGGTAATCAGGACTTATCTGTATATCAGGCGTGCAACCTGGGCGGCACTGGGTTAATCGTCGAGGCGCTCTTCTAACTGGCGCACTTCGTAGGTGAGCTTGTCGAGGAACTGCATGCGCCGCATCAGGCGTTCGGCCTGTTCACGTTGCGCTGCATCATCCCAACAGGCTGCGAAGCTTTCGTTGAGTTCATCCTGGGCCACTTTCAGACGGCGCTTGAACACTGCGACTCCGGCCAGATCAGCCTCGTCCTGCAGTTCTTCAAGCTCCTCGCGCCATTGCATCTGCTGCATCAGGAAATCAGGGTCCTGGACCGTGACTTCAAGCGGCAGCTCGCGACCGCCCATCGCGAGCAGGTAGCGCGCGCGTTTGGGAGGGTTCTTGAGCGTCTGATAGGCTTCGTTGAGGCTGGCTGATTGCTCCAGCGCCAGGCGTTGCTCACGCTCGGAAGCGTCAGCGAAGCGGTCCGGATGCACCCCACGCGCCAATTCACGGTAGCGCGTGGCAAGCTGTTCAAGGTCCAGTCGAAAACTCGGCTGCAGCTCGAACAAAGCGAAATGACAAGGAGTACCCACGATCAGCCTCAGATGTTGAAGCTTTCGCCGCAGCCACATTCACCGCGTACGTTGGGGTTGTTGAACTTGAAGCCTTCGTTCAACCCTTCCTTGACGAAATCGAGTTCGGTGCCGTCCAGGTAGGTCAGGCTTTTCGGGTCGATGATCACTTTTTCGCCGTGACTCTCGAACACCTGATCTTCCTCGACCACCTCGTCGACAAACTCCAGCACGTAGGCAAGGCCGGAACAGCCCGTGGTGCGAACACCCAGACGAATCCCCTCACCTTTACCGCGCCCATTCAGGGAGCGGCGAATGTGCTGCGCAGCCGCTTCTGTCATGCTGATAGCCATCGTGACTCCTTACTCGTCGCCAAATTGCTTAGATCAAGCCTTTCTTCTGCTTGTAGTCGCGAACGGCCGCCTTGATGGCGTCTTCTGCGAGTACCGAGCAGTGGATTTTCACTGGCGGCAAGGCCAGCTCTTCGGCCAGCTGGGTGTTGCTGATAGTCACAGCCTCATCCAGGGTCTTGCCTTTCATCCATTCGGTCGCCAGGGAGCTGGAGGCGATGGCCGAACCGCAACCGTAGGTCTTGAACTTGGCGTCTTCGATAACGCCAGCTTCGTTGACTTTGATCTGCAGGCGCATAACGTCGCCGCACGCCGGAGCGCCGACCATGCCGGTGCCGACATCAGGGTCTTCCGCGTTCATCTTGCCGACGTTGCGCGGGTTTTCGTAGTGGTCGATGACCTTTTCGCTGTAAGCCATGGTACTGAATCCTCACTCATCAGGGCCGCTCTGGAACCCTGCAAACACGCCTGCGTTTTCCGCCACGTCTTTACAGAGCCTTTTGGGTGGCGGCTTCTATATTTAGTGTGCCGCCCACTCGATCTTGGAAATGTCGACACCGTCCTTGTACATGTCCCACAGCGGGGACAAGGTACGCAGCTTGGTGACGGCCTCGCAGACTTTCTGCGCGGCGTAGTCGACTTCTTCTTCGGTGGTGAAACGGCCGAATGTAAAGCGGATCGAGCTGTGAGCCAGTTCGTCGTTGCGGCCCAGGGCGCGCAGGACGTAAGACGGCTCAAGGGAAGCCGAGGTGCAGGCCGAACCGGACGAAACCGCCAGGTCCTTGAGCGCCATGATCAGCGACTCGCCTTCGACGTAGTTGAAGCTCAAATTCAGGTTGTGCGGTACACGGGCGGTCATGCTGCCGTTGATGTACAGCTCTTCAAGGTGCTCGACCTGCTTGTAGAAGCGATCGCTCAGGGCCTTGATGCGCACGTTTTCGGCAGCCATGTCTTCCTTGGCCACACGGAACGCTTCGCCGATGCCGACGATCTGGTGGGTCGCCAGGGTGCCCGAACGCATGCCGCGCTCGTGACCGCCGCCGTGCATGGTGGCTTCGATACGTACGCGAGGCTTGCGGCTCACGTAGAGCGCGCCAATGCCTTTAGGGCCGTAGGTCTTGTGGGCAGAGAACGACATCAGGTCGACTTTCAGTTTCGACAGGTCGATACCGACCTTGCCGGTGGACTGAGCAGCGTCGACGTGCAGCAACACGCCCTTGGAGCGGGTCAGCTCGCCGATGGCGGCGATGTCGTTGATGGTGCCGATTTCGTTGTTCACGTGGATCACGGAAACCAGGATGGTGTCTTCACGCATCGCGGCTTCGATCATCGCAGGGGTCACGATACCGTCGGTGGTTGGCTCAAGGTAGGTAACCTCAAAACCTTCACGCTCCAGTTGGCGCATGGTGTCGAGGACAGCCTTGTGCTCAATCTTGGTGGTGATCAGGTGTTTGCCTTTGGTCGCGTAGAAATGCGCCGCACCCTTGATTGCCAGGTTGTCGGACTCGGTTGCACCGGAGGTCCAGACGATTTCACGTGGGTCGGCATTCACCAGGTCAGCGACCTGGCGACGAGCGTTTTCCACTGCCTCTTCAGCTTTCCAGCCGAAAACGTGGGAACGGGACGCCGGGTTACCGAAGTTTCCGTCAACCAGCAGGCATTCGCTCATCTTTTGCGCGACACGCGGATCAACCGGGGTGGTCGCTGAGTAATCAAGGTAAATCGGCAATTTCATGGACTTTCTCCTAAATCAGGCTGGCTGGCGTGCCGTTAGCTCTTCGGCTGTCACTCGACGGCGGACGCTTCAATCTTGTCCAGACGCGGCGCCTTGGTGTTGCAACGGCGCTGGTCCTGACGCTGGGCTACTTCTTGCACCTCACGGCGAGTCACAAGATCAGCCAAGCTGATACCACTCAAAAACTCATGGATCTGCAGGCTCAGGTCACACCACAAGTGGTGCGTAAGGCAGGTGTCGCCTGCGTGGCAATCACCCAGGCCCTGGCATTTGGTGGCATCGACGGATTCGTTCACCGCGTCGATCACCTGGGCGACCTGGATGCCCTGCATCTCGCGGGACAATTGATAGCCGCCGCCTGGACCACGAACGCTGGAAACCAGATTGCTGCGGCGCAACTTGGCGAACAACTGCTCGAGGTAGGACAGGGAAATGCCTTGGCGCTCGGAGATATCGGCCAGGGACACCGGCCCATTTTGCGCGTGCAAGGCCAGGTCAAGCATGGCGGTCACCGCGTATCGGCCTTTTGTAGTCAGTCTCATGGACAAGTACCAAGGTGTTTCAGAATGGGAGCAAGTATGCGATTCCCGAGTATTTAAGTCAACTATAAGACCTAGTACTTTAGTCAGGAATACCCGTAAAAAGGGCGCGCGAATCATAGCAGGGCGGGACGGGATGGACCAGCGGGAACAGGGCCAAGCGGGAATTCGGGACTAATGAAGGTCAAAATGTGGGAGCGGGCTTGCTCGCGAATGCGGTGATTCAGTCAATATATTCGGTGACTGACGCGCAGCTTTCGCGAGCAAGCCCGCTCCCACATGGGTTTTGCAGTGATTGCGAGACTTCAGCCAGCCTTGGTGGCGGCACTTTCGTCCTTGATCTCGGCGAAGTCTTCCTTGCGCAGCTCAGGCAGATCCTTGGCGCAGTAGCTGCTGCCCAGGTCTTTCAGGGCACCGCACATACCGTCCAGCTTGCCGTCTACCGCCTGCAGGTGATCCAGCAACTGGCCGATGGCACGCGCTACCGGGTCAGGCATGTCTTCGCTGACGCCATAGGCATCGAAGCCGATCTTCTCGGCCATGGCCTTGCGCTTGGCTTCCTGCTCATCACCCACTTCCGGCTTGACGATGATCCGCCCGGGAATACCGACAACCGTTGCGCCAGGCGGTACAGCCTTGGTCACCACAGCATTGGAGCCGACCTTGGCGCCCGCACCCACGGTAAACGGACCGAGCACCTTCGCGCCCGCCCCGACTACAACGCCATCTTCCAGCGTAGGGTGGCGCTTGCCTTTGTTCCAGGTTGTGCCACCCAGGGTCACGCCCTGGTACAGGGTCACGTCATCACCAATCTCGGCGGTCTCGCCAATAACGATGCCCATGCCGTGGTCGATAAAAAAGCGGCGGCCGACCTTGGCGCCCGGATGAATCTCAATCCCGGTCAACCAACGGCCGAAGTTCGACACCAGCCGCGCCAGCCATTTCCAGCCCATGCCCCACAAGGCGCCGGACAGGCGATGGATCCAGATCGCGTGCATGCCCGGGTAGCAGGTCAGCACTTCAAAGGCGTTGCGCGCCGCCGGGTCACGGTGGAAAACACTCTGGATATCTTCTCGCAAACGCTCGAACATTTTTAATCCTTCCGCTTAAGAAGCTCGCCACGGGCCGCTTTCTGGGTTTCCGTGAGGATGCCACGCAATATATTCATTTCTGCCCGGCTGACCGAGCTGCGTCCGTATAGCCGGCGCAGACGCGCCATCAAGTGCCGCGGTTTTTCCGGATCGAGGAACTCGATGGCCACCAGGGTTTGCTCCAGGTGCTCATAGAATCGCTCCAGCTCGTCCATGGTGGCCAGTTCGCCACTCTTGGTTGAAGCAACCTCATCCTTTTCAACCTTGCTTGGCTGGCCTTCAGCGGCCAGCCAGGCCATGCGCACTTCATAACTCAACACCTGCACCGCTGCCCCGAGGTTCAGCGAACTGAACTCAGGGTCTGATGGAATGTGCACGTGATAATGACATCGCTGCAGCTCTTCATTGGTCAGGCCGGAGTCTTCACGGCCGAATACCAAGGCGATTTCAGCGCCGCCGGCGGCCTCTTCCACGACTTTGGTCCCGCATTCGCGAGGATCCAGCAGCGGCCATGGGATGCGACGGTCGCGAGCGCTGGTGCCGAGCACCAGGTTGCAGCCGACCAGGGCGTCTTCCAGGGTGGCAACGACCTGGGCTTTTTCGAGGATGTCATTGGCGCCGGACGCGCGCGCATCGGCCTCGTGGTGCGGGAACACCCGCGGCTCCACCAGCACCAGGCGCGTCAGCCCCATGTTCTTCATGGCTCGCGCCACGCCGCCGATATTGCCGGGATGACTGGTATTGACGAGGACGACACGGATGTTTTGCAGCAAGGGAGGCGCTCTCGGACACGGGAAAGGGGAGCAAATCTTACAGAACAGCCTAAGGTTATGCCATGAAAGGTAACGTCGTCCTTCACCTGAAGAAAGTTTCTGCTAGAATGCTCGGCTTTCTTTAACAACCTTAGGTGACACATCCATGCAGCCCATGCTGAATATCGCGCTGCGCGCCGCCCGCAGCGCCAGTGAATTGATCTTCCGCTCCATCGAGCGCCTGGATACCATCAAGGTCGACGAAAAAGACGCCAAGGATTACGTATCCGAGGTGGATCGCGCCGCCGAGCAGAAAATCATCGACGCGCTGCGCAAGGCCTACCCTACCCACGGCATCCTCGGTGAAGAAACCGGTTTGCACAAAGGTAGCGGCGAAGGCGAAGACTACCTGTGGATCATCGACCCACTGGATGGCACCACCAACTTCCTGCGCGGTATCCCGCACTTTGCCGTGAGCATTGCCTGCAAATACCGTGGCCGCCTGGAACACGCCGTTGTGCTGGACCCGGTTCGCCAGGAAGAATTCACCGCCAGCCGTGGCCGTGGCGCCCAGTTGAACGGTCGCCGCCTGCGCGTCAGCGGTCGCACCAGCCTCGACGGCGCCCTGCTGGGTACCGGCTTCCCGTTCCGTGACGACCAGATGGACAACCTGGAAAACTACCTGGGCATGTTCCGCGCCCTGGTTGGCCAGACCGCCGGCATCCGTCGCGCCGGCGCAGCCAGCCTGGACCTGGCGTATGTCGCTGCCGGTCGTTTTGATGCGTTCTGGGAGTCGGGCCTGTCCGAGTGGGACATGGCTGCAGGCGCACTGCTGATTCAAGAAGCGGGCGGCCTGGTGAGCGACTTCACCGGTGGTCACGACTTCCTGGAGAAGGGTCACGTGGTTGCCGGCAACACCAAATGCTTCAAGGCAGTCCTGACGGCGATCCAGCCGCACCTGCCGGCTTCGCTGAAGCGCTAAGCGAGCGAGCACAAAAAAGCACCCCTCGGGGTGCTTTTTTTATACCTGGGATTACTGCTGCGGCTGGTTCTGACCGATAACCAGGCGCCCTTCCTTGTCGACGGGGATCTGGTTGCCTGGATCACGATCCATGCGCACGGAGCCTTCCTTGCCGTCCAGGGTGTAACGTACGTCGTACCCGACAACCTTGTCGCTGATGTCATTAACGGTATTACAACGAGTTTGCGTGGTGGTGTAGGTATCGCGGTTCTGCATGCCTTCCTGAACCTTGTTACCAGCGTAACCGCCACCGACCGCACCGGCCACGGTGGCCAGCTTCTTGCCATTACCGCCGCCGACCTGATTACCCAACAGGCCGCCCGCCAGCGCACCGACCACCGTACCGACGATCTGATGCTGATCCTGCACAGGTTTCTGCCGGGTTACGGCAACATCCTTGCAGACTTCACGCGGGGTTTTAATCTGGGTTTTCACCGGCTGCACCGCCAGCACTTGCGCATACTCAGGGCCGCTTTTTACCAGGCTGTAGGTGGCAACAGCACCCCCGGCAGTCACACCGACAGCACCCAATACCGCACCAACCAGTAACGACTTGTTCACGTGAACCTCCTGACCATCACAAACGGACCGAACGATCCGCGCTATACCCAGCCTTGGAGCAAAAAAAAAGGCGCGAGTTCAATACTCGCGCCTTATTTGTAACAGCAGATCAACAATCACCCATCAAGGGCGGTCGTCGACCTCCTTGCCGGTGCTGGCAGGAGGGATCAAGTCTTCGCTGTTGAGGTTCAGCCAGATCAGTACCACGTTGGCGATGTAGATCGACGAGTAGGTACCCGCCAGCACGCCGATGAACAGCGACAGCGAGAAGCCCCACAGGTTGTCGCCACCGAACACCATCAGTGCGGCAATCGCCAGCAAGGTGGAGATCGAAGTCGCCATGGTGCGCAGCAGGGTCTGGGTGGTGGAGATGTTGATGTTCTCGATCAACGTCGCCTTGCGCAGCACCCGGAAGTTCTCACGAACCCGGTCGAATACCACGATGGTGTCGTTGAGGGAGTAGCCAATGATTGCCAGCACCGCCGCCAATACCGTCAGGTCGAAGGTGATCTGGAAGTAGGCCAGGATACCCACGGTCACGATCACGTCGTGGATCAGCGACACAATGGCGCCGACACCGAACTTCCACTGAAAGCGGAAAGCCAGGTAGATCATGATGCCGACCAGCGCCATCAGCATGCCGAGGCCGCCCTGGTCGCGCAGCTCTTCACCTACCTGCGGGCCCACGAACTCGACGCGCTTGACCGACGCCGGGTTGTCGCCGCCGACCTTCTGCAAGGCCTCGGCTACCTGGTGACCCAGTTGCGGGTCTTCGCCCGGCATACGCACCAGCAGGTCAGTGGTTGCACCAAAGCTCTGGACGATGGCTTCGTGATAGCCGGCCTTGACCAGCTCGTTGCGCACCAGGCTAACGTCGGCCGGCTTCTCGTAGGTCAGCTCGATGAGCGTACCGCCGGTGAAGTCCAGACCGTAGTTCAGGCCCTTATGGAACCAGCTGAACAACGCCAGAACGGTAAGGAGCATGGTGAAGCCGAACGCAACGTTGCGAACGCCCATGAAGTTGATTGTACGTAACATGGCAGCCCCTTAAATCCACAACTTCTTGAAGTCACGTCCGCCAAAGATCAGGTTGACCATTGCGCGGGTCACCATGATGGCCGTGAACATCGAGGTAAAGATACCGAGGGACATGGTCACCGCAAAACCTTTGACCGGGCCGGTGCCCATGGCAAAGAGAATCCCGCCGACCAACAGAGTGGTCAGGTTGGAGTCGAGAATTGCAGTAAATGCCCGGCCGAAGCCTTCGTTGATTGCCCGTTGCACGGTCATGCCCGCAGCAATCTCTTCACGAATCCGCGAGAAGATCAGTACGTTGGCGTCAACCGCCATACCCATGGTGAGTACGATACCGGCGATACCTGGCAGGGTCAGCGTTGCACCCAGCAGCGACATCAGGGCCAGCAGCATCACCATGTTGCCCGCCAGCGCGACGGTGGCGATGACGCCGAAGAAGCGATAGATGGCGATGATGAACAGGGAGACGAACAGCATGCCCCACAGAGCAGCGTCGATACCCTTGGTGATGTTGTCAGCACCCAGGCTCGGGCCGATGGTACGTTCTTCAGCGAAGTACATCGGGGCGGCCAGGCCACCGGCACGCAGCAGCAGCGCCAGTTCGGACGACTCACCCTGGCCGTTCAGGCCGGTGATGCGGAATTGAGCACCCAGCGGCGACTGGATGGTCGCCAGGCTGATGATCTTCTTCTCTTCTTTAAAGGTCTGTACCGGTACGTCTTTCTCGACGCCGTCAACCACTTGCTTGGTGTAGGTGGTGACAGGACGCTGCTCGATGAAGATCACCGCCATGCTGCGACCGACGTTGCTGCGGGTTGCGCGGCTCATCAGTTCGCCGCCGTGGCCATCCAGGCGGATGTTCACTTCAGGCGTACCGTGCTCGCCGAAACCAGCCTTGGCGTCGGTCACCTGGTCACCCGTAATGATCAAGCCACGCTCGATCAGTGCAGGAGGACGATTGCCTTCACGGAACTCGAACTCTTCTGCAGTAGCACGGGTAGCACCCGGCTCAGCCGCCAGGCGGAATTCCAGGTTGGCTGTTTTACCCAGGATACGCTTGGCTTCAGCGGTGTCCTGCACGCCCGGCAGTTCAACCACGATGCGGTTGGCACCCTGGCGCTGAACGATCGGCTCGGCCACACCCAGCTCGTTGACGCGGTTACGTACCGTGGTCAAGTTCTGCTTGATCGAGTATTCACGGATTTCCGCCAGCTTGGCCGGGGTCATCGCCAGACGCAGTACCGCCTGACCATTGAGGTCGGCCGGAACGATGTCGAAATCGTTGAAGTTCTTGCGGATCAGCGCACGGGCCTGTTCGCGGGTTGCTTCGTCAGCAAAGCCCAGTTGGATGGCACCGTTGAGCTGCGGCAGGCTGCGATAACGCAGGCGCTCTTTACGCAGCAGGCTCTTCACATCGCCTTCGTAGACTTTCAGGCGAGCGTCGAGGGCCTTGTCCATGTCCACTTCCAGCAGAAAGTGCACACCACCGGACAAGTCCAGACCCAGCTTCATCGGGTGTGCGCCGATCGCGCGCAGCCATTTTGGCGTGGTCTGTGCCAGGTTCAGTGCGACGACGTAGTCATCACCCATGACCTTGCGCACAACGTCTTTTGCCGGCAATTGGTCTTCTTGCTTGGTCAGGCGCAACAAGCCGCCCTTCGCATCAGCAGCCAAACTTGCCGCTTTAACCTGGATACCCGCGTCGGTGAGCGCCTTGCTCGCACGGTCCAGATCAGCCTGATTGACCTGCAGCGCAGTGCTGGCGCCAGTGATCTGGATAGCCGGGTCATCAGGATAGAGATTGGGAGCGGAATAAATAAAACCGATCGCCAGCACCGCCAGGATCAGTACGTATTTCCACAGAGGGTATTTGTTCAGCATCACGCCGCCCGCTTATAACGCGGGGCGCCTTGCGCGCCCCGTCGATTGGTAAAGGTTGTTACTTAGATCGCTTTGAGCGTGCCTTTTGGCAGCGTGGCAGCGATGGCGCCCTTCTGGAACTTCATTTCTACGGTGTCGGAGACTTCCAGAACCACGAAAGCGTCGGACACTTTAGTGATCTTGCCGGCGATGCCGCCAGTGGTCACGACTTCGTCGCCTTTCTGCAAGCTGCCCAGCAGGTTCTTCTGCTCTTTGGCGCGCTTGGCCTGTGGACGCCAGATCATCAGGTAGAAGATGACCAGGAAGCCGACCAGGAAAATCCACTCAAAACCACCGCCCATAGGACCGGCAGCGGCCGGTGCAGCGGCATCAGCCATGGCATTAGAGATAAAAAAGCTCATTTAGCACTCCAGTTGCAAATAGTGAATCTTAGGGTCGGAAAACTCAGTCCAAGGGCGGCACAGGCAGCCCGCGCTTGGCATAGAAGGCATCGACGAAGGCGGCCAATGTACCCTGTTGAATAGCCTCGCGCAAACCAGCCATCAGGACTTGGTAGTGACGCAAATTGTGGATGGTATTCAACATGCTACCCAGCATTTCCCCACACTTGTCCAGATGGTGCAGATAAGCGCGCGAGAAGTTCTGGCAGGTGTAGCAGTCACAGGTAGGATCCAGCGGCGATTCATCATGGCGATGGAACGCGTTACGGATCTTCAGCACGCCTGTATCGATGAACAGATGCCCATTGCGGGCATTACGGGTTGGCATCACGCAATCGAACATGTCCACACCGCGGCGCACACCCTCTACGAGATCCTCCGGTTTGCCAACGCCCATAAGGTAACGAGGTTTGTCAGCCGGCATCAGGCCCGGTAGGTAATCCAGCACCTTGATCATCTCGTGCTTGGGCTCGCCCACCGACAGGCCGCCGATGGCCAGGCCGTCGAAGCCGATCTTGTCCAGGCCTTCCAGCGAGCGCTTGCGCAAGCTTTCATGCATGCCGCCCTGCACGATACCGAACAGGGCAGCGGTGTTATCGCCATGGGCGTTTTTCGAGCGCTGGGCCCAACGCAACGACAGTTCCATGGAAATCCGCGCGACGTCTTCATCGGCCGGGTACGGCGTGCACTCGTCGAAAATCATCACGATGTCGGAGCCCAGGTCACGTTGCACCTGCATCGACTCTTCCGGGCCCATGAACACTTTGGCGCCGTCCACCGGGGAGGCGAAGGTCACGCCCTCCTCCTTGATCTTGCGCATGGCGCCCAGGCTGAACACCTGGAAACCACCGGAGTCAGTGAGGATCGGGCCTTGCCACTTCATGAAGTCATGCAGGTCGCCATGCTTCTTGATCACTTCGGTGCCCGGGCGCAGCCACAGGTGGAAGGTGTTGCCGAGGATGATCTCGGCGCCCGTGGCGACGATGTCACGCGGCAGCATGCCTTTTACCGTGCCGTAGGTACCGACCGGCATAAAAGCCGGGGTCTCGACGGTACCGCGAGGGAAAGTCAAACGGCCGCGGCGAGCTTTACCATCCGTGGCCAGCAATTCAAACGACATACGACTCATGATTGTTCCTCTGGGCCGCGCGGCGCCGGATTACGGGTGATAAACATCGCATCACCGTAGCTGAAAAAACGGTATCCGTTATCGATGGCGGCTTGATAAGCGGCCATGGTCTCGGGATAACCGGCAAATGCCGACACCAGCATCAACAGCGTGGATTCCGGCAAATGGAAATTGGTCACCAGAGCATCGACCACATGAAACGGCCGGCCCGGGTAGATAAAGATGTCTGTGTCGCCACTGAACGGCTTGAGCACGCCATCGCGCGCCGCGCTTTCCAGCGAGCGCACGCTGGTCGTACCGACCGCCACCACCCGCCCGCCGCGCGCCTTGCACGCTTCAACCGCATCCACGACGTCCTGGCTGACTTCCAGCCACTCGCTGTGCATATGGTGGTCTTCGATGTTATCCAC
Organism: Pseudomonas sp. E6002; assembly: GCF_013385565.1. Lineage (NCBI taxonomy): Bacteria > Pseudomonadati > Pseudomonadota > Gammaproteobacteria > Pseudomonadales > Pseudomonadaceae > Pseudomonas > Pseudomonas sp. E6002. The sequence continues at coordinate 102,376 of NZ_JACAPT010000006.1, forward strand.
ACGCACCGGCTGAAACGTGCCGGCCCCCACGTGCAGGGTCACATAGGCCGTTTCAACGCCTTTGGCGGCAATCGCATCCAGCAGCGGCTGGTCGAAATGCAGCCCCGCCGTCGGTGCAGCCACCGCGCCCAGTCGCTGGGAATACACCGTCTGATAACGCTCGCGGTCCGAGTCTTCATCCGGGCGGTCTATATAAGGAGGCAACGGCATATGGCCGACGCGTTCCAGCAGCGGCAACACTTCCTCGGCAAACCCAAGCTCGAACAACGCATCATGACGGGCCAGCATTTCTGCTTCGCCACCGCCATCGATAAGGATCTTCGAACCCGGTTTCGGCGACTTGCTGGAGCGCACATGGGCCAGCACGCGATGGCTGTCCAGCACCCGCTCCACCAGAATTTCCAGCTTGCCGCCGGATGCTTTCTGGCCAAAAAGGCGAGCCGGAATCACCCGGGTATTGTTGAAAACCATCAAGTCGCCTGGGCGTAAATGCTCAAGCAAATCAGTGAATTGACGGTGTGCGAGGGCACCGCTGACCCCGTCCAGGGTCAGCAGTCGACTGGCGCGACGCTCGGCCAAAGGATGGCGAGCGATCAGCGAATCAGGGAGCTCAAAAGTAAAGTCAGCAACGCGCATGATGGGGTTCGTCTAGCAGGGCCGGGAAGTCTAGCGGAAATAGTGAAAATTGACCATGAAACGTGATTGACCAACGGTAATCTCATCTCTATACTTCGCCGCCATTGAGCCCTGATGGCGGAATTGGTAGACGCGGCGGATTCAAAATCCGTTTTCGAAAGGAGTGGGAGTTCGAGTCTCCCTCGGGGCACCATCTTAAAAAAAGACCTTGAAATTCAAGGTCTTTTTTTTCGCCTGCAGGAAAGTGATGATGGGCGGGCGAACGCGAGAAAAGAGGAACCTTGGCCATGGAACAGACGCTGGAAGCTGTAGCGCTTTTTGCGCTCAAGCTGGTGCATGAGACCGAAGGCGCGAGCCCGATTCTGCGGGACGACCTGGTCATGGACGGCTATGAGCGGGAGGTGTTTGGCTTGCTGGTGCGCAAGGGCGATATCAATGCCATCCAGCATAAGATCGACGAGTGCCTGGCATTGGCCCTCGAATCCCTGGGCGGTGCACACACCGTGATGGGCCGCGAGCTGCAACGGCTTGCGGTGGATGTACGCCAAGCGACGACACTCGAAGCACTCGATGCCCCGCTCAACGCACTCAAGGATTACCTGAAAGCCATCCTGTAATGCGCGACTTACCGCCGCCCTTCGACCGCCATGCGCACAGCCAGGCCCATCAGCACCGAGCCCATTAACCAGCGCTGTACGGTTTGCCAGACCGGTTTGCGGATGAAGAACCCCGCGATCGAGCCCGCCATCAGAGCGATCAGCCCGTTGACGCTCACGCTGATCATGATCTGCGTAAAGCCCAGTACCAGCGATTGCGAGAGCACACTGGCGTGCCCGTTGGGGTCGATAAACTGGGGCAGCAACGACAGATACATCACTGCCACTTTGGGATTCAGCAGGTTGGTGACAAAGCCCATCATGAACAGCTTGCGCGGGCTGTCCTTGGGCAAGTCCCGCACCTGGAACGGCGACCGGCCACCCGGCTTCACCGCCTGCCAGGCCAGGTAAACCAGATACAGCGCCCCGCCGAGCCGCAGCGCGTCGTAGGCATAGGGAACCGCCATCACCAACGCGGTGATACCCAATGCCGCGCAGAACATATAGACAACAAAACCCATCGCAACGCCGCCCAGGGAAATCAGCCCGGCCACTCGCCCCTGGCAGATCGACCGCGAAATGAGGTAAATCATGTTCGGGCCGGGCGTCAGCACCATGCCGAGCGAGATCAGGCCGTAGGCAAGCACGCTGGAGAGTTCGGGCATGGTGTGGCTCCTTGACGACGTAAAACCTTGTAATGGCCGGCGGGTTGTTGGCGCCATGGTAGGTCGATAAAAGGAACGCCGTTAGATACAGATCCGCGAGCAAAACGTCATACACCGGTACCGGCGTCTGCTGCACCACTCACCCAAGGAAAGGCACATGATCGACTTCAACAACAAAGGCTTCTTCAAGCTCAAGCAAAACAACGAATACGCCGAGCGCGTTTCGTCATTGCTGCTGGATGATGAGCAGGTCATCGATTCCTACAAGGCCATGCGCGATGGGGTGGTGTTCACCACCAAGCGCATCATCGCCGTGAACGTGCAGGGAATTACCGGCAGCAAAAAGGATTTCACGTCCCTGCCGTATAAAAATATCGTCGCGTATTCGGTGGAAACCTCGGGGACCTTTGACCTGGATTCGGAGTTGGAGATTTACTTTTCGGCGGTGGGGAAAGTGAAGTTTGAATTCACGGGAAAGACGTCGATTGTTGAGATATCGAGGGTGATTTCCAGGCATGTGCTTTGAACCGTTACGAAAACTCCGCTTTTAAGGATTTCCCACTATGGGCCCAAAAACCGCAGAGCTAATCGATGTGCTTGAGGAACTTGCCATCCTGCTGGAAAGCGATAGGGACAATCACTGGAGCCGATGGATGCGTAAGGCCAAAACCTTATTGCAAGCATCCGATTACTCCGGAATCACCTATTTGCGCTCTGCATACGGCGGAATGGGCTCGTTCAATGACCTCGTTCTTGGACAAAGCAGCGAAGACGGCGTTTTTTTCTGGAAGCCTGGATACAAGGAGTTGAACGACCGGTTGGACGGGTTACGTAATAAAGCCGCGCAGTTGGGCGCGCAGATACAGCGCTCTCAGGCAGAGTAAGCGTGCTTGAATCAATGTAGCGATTGCTAAAGTGACTTTTCCCGCACCTCCCATCGAACAACGAGAATTTCAGGTTCTTCTCCGCTCTCATAGGCTCGCTTCCTTGCACAGGGAAGTGAGTCGTCATGACAGAGCGCGCGTATCCAATTACCGAAGAAGAGCAGCTGAAGCGGCGAATCCTGACTCCGCAACCTAAGCAGATTCCGTATTCACCGTTCATTGATTTGTATGAAGCACCTCCTGCGCCCACGCCTGAACCCGCGAGGATTCCAGGCCATGTATTCGCCAAGTCGTGCCAGTTGCCCGACGGGATCATCAGCTACAACAACCCCACCGGTTATGTGCCGCTTGAGCTGATCAAGGATTACGGCCACTTCACGCTGTTAGGCGGACGGGAAGTGGACAGCCAAGGCGGCGTTTCCCTCAGGAAAATCAGCGGTAGTGCCCTACCCGTTGGGCTTGGCCAGCTTGTGCTGCGCACATCCGCGTTGGAGTCCGCGGCTGCGGCGGTCGGTGCCGCCGCTGGGGGTTTGCTTGCAGGGCTGGTGGCGCTGGCCTGGCCGTCGGAGCTTGGCGACAGTGCGCTCTATAGCGAAGAGCAGCTTCGTCACCTGCAAAAAGCCCGTTCGCGGATGCGGTTGCATATCGAGCAACGCGCCGATGGGACGCTGAAGGGATATGGGTTTTACACCGGTAAAAATACCGACTGGCAGATGATCGATGTGGTGCAGTTTCAGAGTCGTGACAGTCAGTTCGTGGCGGATCTTGGCGAGGGTGTGGAGCTTACTTGGACGCCGGCCATTGATCCTGGCGACACCCTTGGCATTCCGGCATTGGAGGCTGCACCGCAAGCACCGGTGATGTGGATTTATCCGCCGACGGAGGCGGCCAAACAGATGCTGGTGAACCCGATTTATCCGCCGGAGTATCGGGATTTTATTCTGGTTTTTTCGGTGGAGTCGGGGGTTCGGCCGCTGTATGTGGTGGTTAACGAACCACGAAAGGGGCTTAAAAACCCGGACCATGATTATTTCCCGGCCCCCAACGCTGCAGACATAACAGGCTTTCCAGGTCTGATAGACCAAAGACCCGTGACACCTAGAAAAGGCGGTAGCGGCTTACGCGAGCGCTGGATAGATGCCAAAGGGAGGAAAATATTTGAGTGGGATTCCAAGAAAGGCGAATTAGAAGTCTATCGAAACAGTGACCTTGCCCACCTAGACGCATTCGATCCCTACACCGGTGAGCGCCGAGGTCGAGCAAAACCCGAACGCCGCATATACAGATAAGTGGAAAACACATCATGGTTATGAAAGTCAGATTGCGTTGGTACGACAAGCAAAGCAATTACGTGAAGGCAGATGAATACTCGGCAGATATTGATGACGCGGAGAGCTTTTTTGAAACACTAGGGTTGAGTCAAGAAACGGCGATATATGCGGACGTGTTCAACGTTCGCCCAAGCTGGATAGCGACTATCCAACCGCATTTCCAGCACGTAATTGAACCCGTGAACTTCGATTACCAAATCTCTTTCAGCTCCCAAGGCACATGGCCGCCCCAATCCTCCAAGAAACCATAAAGGAATCCAATGAAAAAGCCCCCTCTCTACCGCTCAGTCAACACCCGCACGCACAACGTGCGTCACGGCAGTTGCCGCACCTACAGGCAACAACGCCATAGTAAAAGTGAAAAGAATTCCATGCTCAGCCGTGGATCAATGCATAGCCATCACCGGCACGGTCTCGATTACACGCCACTATTTCGGTTTCTTCTGTCCAAGGTCGGCCATCATTGGGATGGTGTGTTCAGCGAAGCCAACGCCCGCCTGGACCGCCCGGAAACTGTGTTCTGGATGGTTGCTCTGCATGAAAGCGACAAAAAAGAGTACGTACGAACGGACGAATCCAGTTACTACAGCGGCTTGTATGTCGACGAGGCTGGCCTGCTGCAAAAGGTTAACCCACAACTGACACCCGCGTTCATGAAGCCGTTTTGCGACTGCTGCACCCACACCTTCAACGGTGTGGTATTCCCACCGGTTCCACCCCACAGGCGCTAAAACTCAACCGCGCACACAACCCACCCACCTCCCGGTTATACAACTCCAACCGCCCCCCAATCTTCCCCACGATCATCTGCACAATCGCCAACCCCAACCCCGCCCCATTTGCATTCCCACGGCTATAAAACCGCTCGAACAACCGCCCAATCTCCCCCTCATCAATCCCCGGCCCCGCATCCTCCACACACAGCTGCACCCCTCCTGAATCCGTCCCCCGCACCATCACCCTCACCTCACTCCCCGCCGGCGAGAAATTCAGCGCATTGGTCACCAGGTTCTGCAGCGCAATCGCCAACGCTATCGGGTCCGTTTCAATCCAGCATTCCTCATCCCCTTCCAGCACCAACTCAACGCCTTTCTCCATCGCCAGGGGCGTCAGTTCCGCAAGTTCTTCGCGCACCAACTCCGTCAACGGCACACGCACTCGTACGGTGTTGTTCAACTGCGGCTCGATGCGCGCCATGGTCAGCAGTTGGCTGCCAATACGCGTCGCCCGGTCCACGCCATTCACCAGGAAGTCCAACGCCTCTCGCCGCTGCTCCTCGGTTTCCGCGCTCTGGGCGTTCTGCGCGTGAATGCGCAATATCGCCAACGGCGTGCGCAGTTCATGCGCCGCGTCCGCGATAAACCGACGCTCCCGCTCCAGCAGGTCATCCACCTGCACCAGCAGGCGGTTCAGCGCGGTTTGCATCGGTTCCAGGTCCGCCGGCAACGGTTCAAGTTGCAGCGGTCGCAACGTATTGCTGTCCCGCCCGCGAATGGCCTGGGCCATGGCGCGCAGGGGCTTGAGGCCCCAGCCGATGGTCAGCCAGATCAACAACGCCAGCAGCGGCACGCCAATCAGGATGGGCCAGAGGGTGTGGCGGATGATGCGCTGGATCACGTCCTGGCGAATGTCGTCGCGCTCGCCCACCCAGATCAGCAGGCCTTGTTGCATGTCGGCGAGCATGAACGCGCACCAGTCGTTGCCGTTTTCCATCAGGTCGTGAGGCCCGAGGGTACTGGGCGGTGCGTTGAGGATCGGCGCGTCGGTGGAGCGCACCAGCAGTTGGCCGTCGGCGCGCCATACCTGGAAGGTCAGGCGGGTTTCGTAGGGGTGCGCGGCGCCGTCTTCGCCGACGCGGCTCATGGCTTGATCGAAAGCCTGGTAGAGGCGGTCCCAGTCGGCATCGCCGGGGTCGCGCTGGCGCAGTACGCCTTGCAGCAAACGGGCACTTTGGGCGAGTTGGGCGTCGTAGACTTCTTCGATTTCGTGGTGGCTGTCCCGCAGCACCAGCCAACTGATCAGGCCATCACCCAGCAGGATCAGCACCAGTACCGGAATGAGGATGCGCGCGCGGACCGAATTCATGGTTTGAGTTCCACCATGTAGCCCACGCCACGCACGGTGCGGATCAGTTCGGTGGAGAGTTTTTTGCGCAGGTTGTGGATAAGGACTTCGAGGGTGTTGCTTTCGACGCGGTCCTGCCAGCCGTACAGCGCGCGGGACAACCGCTCGCGGGTGACGACTTTGCCGGGGCGCACCATCAGTTGGTGCAGCAGTTGGTATTCCATCGGCGTCACCACAACGTCCTCGCCTTGATAGCTGACCTGTTGGGTCACCGGGTCCAGGCTCACGCCCGCATGCTCCAGCAATGGTTGCGCGCGGCCCTGGCTGCGGCGCAACAGGGCGCGCACACGGGCCTTGAACTCTTCGACGTCGAAGGGTTTGACCAGGTAGTCGTCGGCGCCGGCGTCCAGGCCGGCGATGCGCTCGGCGGTGCCGTCGCGGGCGGTAAGGATCAGCACCGGCAGGTCGTATTGCTCGGCGCGCAGGGTTTGCAAGAGAGTCAGGCCGTCGAGGCGTGGCAGGCCGAGGTCGAGCAGCAGCAGGTCGAAGCTTTCGGTGCGCAACGCGTGCAAGGCGCTGACGCCATCCTGCAACCAGTCCAGGGTGTAGCCTTCGGCGCCCAGGGCCACGCGGATCCCTTGGCCAAGGGCACGATCATCTTCGACAAGGAGCAGGCGCATAACTGATTCTCTGGAGTAACCGGCGGCATGATGCCGTGTAACCGTCGAGGCTATTTCGGGAAAGATGTTACGGGCCGTTGCCAACTAAGCTTTCGCTAAGGTTGGTTTTGCACAGTGAAATCTCCCACATCTGCTGAGAGTGCTTCCATGCGCAAAATTCTCTTGCTGTCGCTGATTATCGCCAGCCCCATGGCCTTCGCCGGCCCGCAATGCACCACTGCCGAGCGCTCGCAATGGCAGGACCAGAAGGCCTTTCAGGAGCAACTCAAGGCCCAGGGCTACGAGATCAGCAAGTTCAAGGTTACTGACGGCAACTGCTACGAGATCTATGGCTTTGACAAGGACAAGCGCAAGGTCGAGATCTACCACGATCCAGTCACCGGCAAGGCCGTGAAGACAGAGATCAAGGGCTGATGCCAGCCACCTCCCTGCGCCTCTGGGACCCGGTGGTGAGGGTGTTTCACCTCTCCATCGCCGGCGTCTTTGTGGCCAATTACTTCTTCAACGAAGCAGGCGACGACTGGCACGTATGGCTGGGCTATTACGCCATGGCCTGGTTGCTGGTGCGGTTGGTGTGGGGATTTGTCGGTCCGCGCAGCGCGCGCTGGGCGGACTTCTGGCCAACACCGGAACGGCTCATGGGCCATGTGCGTTCACTGCTCAACCGCCGGCCGCAGCACCGCCTGGGCCATTCGCCCATTGGCGCGCTGGTGATGATTCTGATGTTGCTGGCGCTGCTGGCTATCGGTGCCAGTGGCTTTTTGATGCAGGAAGTCGACGCCCTGTGGGGCGCCGATTGGCCGCTGCTGTTGCACGAAACTGCCGCCAATGTACTGGCCGGCCTGGTAAGCGTGCATGTGCTGGCGGCGTTGTTTGAAAGTATCCAGGTGCGGGACAACCTGCCGTTATCCATGCTCACCGGCCGCAGGAGGCGCCTGCCGGATGACCGTGCGCAGTAATCCTTTTTCCCGACAGGTTCTCTATGCGCCCGCTTTTAATGATCTGCAGTCTGCTGGTGGTGTTTTTCGCTGCCTGGCAAAGCCATCCGCCCCACGTATTGGCGCCGTTTGCCCAAGGCCCCAAGGACAGCTCGCCAACAGCGGCCGCCCCGCAATACAGCAGCCGCTTTGTCTCCTCGCAGCTCAATGACTTTGTGCATTCCTCCTCGGTCACCGCCCTGCCCGGCGGCGACCTGATGGCCGTGTGGTTTGCCGGGTCCCGCGAGGGCGCCGCCGATGTGCAGGTGCGCACCGCGCGCTTTGACGCGAAAAGTGCCGAGTGGGGGCCGGAGCAAGTATTGGCCACCCGCGAAAGCACGCGCGACGGCACGCACCGCTACATCCGCAAGCTGGGCAACCCGGTGATCGCCCTGGCACCGGACAATCGCCTGTGGATGTTCTACGTTTCGGTGTCGGTAGGCGGCTGGGCCACCAGCGCGATCAACGTGATGGTCTCGGATGACCTGGGGACGAACTGGTCGGCCCCTCGGCAACTGATCACCTCGCCTTTCTTCAATATCAGCACGCTGGTGCGCGCCGCACCGGTATTCCACGCTGACGGTTCCATCGGCCTGCCGGTGTACCACGAGTTCATGGGCAAATTCGCCGAGTACCTGTACTTGAGCCCCGACGGTGCGGTGGTCGACAAATTCCGTATCAGCCGTGGGAAGAACTCGCTGCAGCCGACCATCGTCCCGCAGGACGGCCAACGCGCCATCGCCATGCTGCGTTACGCCGGCGAAACCCATCACCGAGTCCTCGCCAGCCGCACCGAAGACGCCGGCCAAACCTGGAGCGAGCCTTACCCATTGGAACCGTCCAATCCCAATTCCTCGCTGGCAGCCGTCAGCACTGAAGGCGACGGTTTGCTGGTAGCCCTCAACGACCTGCAGGACGGCCGCTTCAAGCTCAGCCTGTACGGCACCGATGCCAAGCTCAATCAGTGGCGCACCGTGGTGGAACTGGATCAATCCCCCGACCCCTTGGGCCAACCGTTCTCCCCCGAGGCCTACAAGGAAATCATCGGCGAAGGCTTCCGCGCCTCCAGCGGCGCCCTGCGCCTGCCGCTGGAACAACGCTTCCTCAGCAACCTGGACTACCGGGTGTGCAAGCCCCGTGGCTGCGATTTCGAATACGAGTACCCGTACTTCAGCCGCAGCCCGGACGGCATGTACCACCTGGTGTACTCGTGGAATAACACCTTTATCAAACATGTCAGCTTCAACGAAGCCTGGCTGTCGGAGCGCCTGTGATGGTTTCTGTATGGCAAGCGCATTTGAGTTTTGTGCTGTTGGGTTTTGTGCTGCTCAGCCTGTTGCGCGTCACAACACCCTGGCGCCCCTGGCTGCTGCCGGTGTTGGTGGTGGTGAGTTTTATCCCGGTCAACGAACTGCCGTTGGCGGCGTATGTGCGCAGCTTCACCGATGACCTGGCCATCAGCACCCTGGTGTTGTTGGTGTGGGTCAGCCTGTGCCGGTTGGGCGTGGTGCAGCCGCTCCAGCGCCCGCAGAAGGTCCAGGTGCTGTTGCTGTTTGGCGCCCTGAGCCTGGTGCTGTACCCGGCGACGATGGGCCTGACGTATTTCGACCCCTACCGCTGGGGTTTCAACCCTCGGCCGATGATCGTGCTGATAGGCGTGGCAGCACTGTTGATGCTCTGGCTGCGTAGTACGCTGGCGGTGTGGATGCTCGCGGCGGGCACCCTGGCGTTCGCGCTGCGGCTCAAGGCCTCGGAAAACTACTGGGACTATCTGATCGACCCACTGCTGACGGGCTACTGCCTGGTGGCCGGGTTGTGGATGCTGGCGATGGCTGCCTGGCGCCCTCTTTTAAAATTGCACAGAGGTCAATGATGGGATGGTTGCACTCGCGCCGCCTGCGCTACGGCGTGGGCGCGATCGGTTTGGTATTTGCGTTGCTGGCGGCACTGCGGCTGGTGTTTGTATGGGGATTTTCCGGGGTCGACCTAAGGGACCCCGCACTGCTGGAAACCGTGGGCATCGGCCTGCGTTTCGACCTGCGCCTGGCGGTGCTGATCCTGTTGCCCCTGGCACTGCTCGCCTGGCTGCCACGCTGGAACCTGGTGACTGTCCCCGCCCTGCGCTGGCTGGCACGGGGTTATCTACTGCTGGCGCTGGCCATCGTCGGGCTGGTGTACATCATCGATTTCGGCCACTACGCCTACCTCGGTGTGCGCATCAACGCCACGGTGCTGCGTTACCTGGAAGACGCGCAGATTTCACAACAGATGGTGTGGGAAACCTACCCGGTGCTGTGGATAACCTTGAGCTGGCTTGCCGCCGTCGGCCTATGGACCTACGCCCTGGTTCGCCTTGAACGCATCACCCTGGATGGCGAACGCAAACCCATTGGCAAGTTGGCCATCGCATCCGTGGCCACCGTCGGCGTGATCGCGGTATTGCTGGCCCTGCTCGGCCGCGTCGCCAACCTCAATATCGAAAACCCGGTGCCCCTGCGCTGGAGCGACGCGTTCTTTTCCGGCAACAACCAGATCGCCGCCGTGGGCCTCAACCCGGTGCTGTTTCTGTACGACACCCTCAAGGTCGGCCAGTCGCAATTCGATGAGGCGCGGGTACGAGAGCATTACCCGCAAGTCGCGAATTATCTGGGGGTCAGCCAGCCCGACCCCGAGCAGTTGAACTTCGCCCGTGAACAAGCCGTGCAGCCTTATCGGCTCAAGGGCGAGCGCCCGCCGAACGTGATCTTCGTGATGCTCGAGTCCCTCGGCACCAGCGCCGTGGGCGCCTATGGCAACCCGTTGAACCCCACGCCGAACCTCGACAAGCTGGCGAAGGAAAGCTGGTTCTTCAAACACTTCTACGTGCCCGTCACCGGCACCGCCAAAACCGTGTGGGCGAGCATCACCGGCGTGCCCGACGTTACCCGCCAGGAGACGGCAACCCGCAACCCGCTGATCACCCGGCAACACACCTTGATCAATGCGTTCGAGGACTACCAGAAGCTCTACATGATCGGCGGCAATGCCGGCTGGGCGAATATCAACGCCTTGATCCGCCAGAGCATCGACGGGGTGAAGCTGTATGACGAAAGCCACTGGCGCTCGCCACGGGTGGACGTGTGGGGCGTTTCGGATCTGGACCTGTTCAAGGAAGGCGACGAACTGCTGCGGGCCATCCCCAAGGACCAACCGTTCTTCGCCTACCTGCAAACCTCCGGCAACCACCGACCGTTTACCATCCCCAAGACCAACGATGGCTTCAAGGTGCATGACCTCACCGTGGAACAAGTCCAGGCCGCAGGCAGCCGCAGCGTCGAGCAGTACAACGCCGTGCGCCTGCTGGACTTCAACATCGGCCGCCTGATGGAAATCGCCAAGGCTGGCGGTTACTACGACAACACCATCTTCGTGTTTTTCGGCGACCACAACACCCGAATCAGCCAGATTCCGCACATGGCGCCGGCATTCGAGCAGCTTGGGCTGGAAAGCAACAACGTGCCGATGATGATCCACGCGCCCGGCCTGCAACCCCGGGTGATCGAAGAAGCCGTCGGCCTGGCGGACCTGCTGCCGACCGTGGCCGGCATGGCGGGCATACCGTTCCGCAATGGCGCGATGGGCCGGGATATCCAGCAACCTGCGCCGGAAGGCGAGCGCGTGGTGCCGCTGGTATTGCGCGAGGGCACGTTCCCGCTGATCGGCGGCGTGACCAAGGACTTCCTGCTGCAAATGGAGCACGACGGCAGCTCGCCGACCCTGCATGACCTGGCGTCGCAAACGCCGAGGGACAATGTGGCTCAGCAGTATCCCGAGGAGTTTGAGCGGTTGCAGGGGCTGACCCGTGGCCTGCATGAGAGTGCGCGATTGATGTTGTTCCGGAACGTGCGCTGAAGTCACCTGACGGTCGGGCTGTACTATCGGCCCAGCCAATCCATCCCCACAATCTATCGATTTGAGGTCCACCTCACCCTCCCCGACTATGGCGGCACTTCCAATAACAAAAACCAGGAACCCGCCATGACTGCCCGCTTCCACAACCCGGTAGACACCCGCTTCGGCTGGGGCTGCCTGCAAGAACTCGCCGCTCTTACCGAAGGCCAGAGCGTCGCCCTCGTGACCTTTCCCGAAGCCCGCGGGCTCGGTTTGGTAGACCGCATCCAGGCCCTGCTGGGCGAACGCCTGGTGTACGTCATCGAAGACGTACAGCCCAACCCTGACGTGGCCCAACTGCGCGACACCTACGAGCGTTTCTGGCTGCAGGCCGGTGACTGCCAGGTGGTGGTCGCCGTCGGCGGTGGCAGTGCAATTGATACGGCAAAGGCCTTGATCGTCGGCACAGATTCCGGGGATTTCGACGAGCTGCTGGCGTTGCTGGCCACCGGTAAACCTTTCGCGCCGGCCCGCCACAAGCTGTTGATTGCCGCACCGACCACCGCCGGCACCGGCAGCGAAGTCACGCCATGGGCGACGATCTGGGACTCCGCCAGCCTCAAGAAGTATTCGCTGCACCTGGACTGCACCTGGCCGACAGTGGCGATCATCGACCCGCAGTTGATGCTGACGGTGCCGGCCGGGGTCACGGTGTCCACCGGGCTGGATGCCTTGTCCCATGCGCTGGAATCGATCTGGAACGTCAACGCCAACCCGGTCTCGGACACCTTCGCCATCTCCGCCATCGAAGACATCCTGGAATGCCTGCCGCGCTTGCGGCGTGACCTCGGCAACCAGGAATTGCGCTCGCGCATGGCCTTGGCGGCGCTGAAAGCCGGCCTGGCTTTTTCCAACACCAAGACCGCCCTCGCCCACTCCATCTCTTATGAGATGACTCTGCACCACGGCCTGCCCCATGGCATCGCCTGTTCCTTCACTTTGCCGCTGGTACTGGGCCTGGCATGGGGGCACGACGCCGCGCGGGACCGCACTCTGCAACGGGTATTCGGCACCGACCTGCAGCAGGCCCAGGCGCAGTTGCGCGACTTCCTCCACAGCCTGGACGTGAAGACCGAATTTGCCGACTACGGCGTGAATGCCACCGAGGCCGAGGCGATGATCCGCTTCGCCCTGCAAGGCGCACGCGGCAAGAATTTCATCGGCGCGCAAGCGGCCTAGACTCACCGTAATTCGGTCGTTTCCTGTTGCACCTATCAAGAGTGCCCCCCAGCGGCTGCGGTCGCCGGGGCGAATAACAATAAGGAAAACATCATGAATCGTGCACACGTGCTGCCTGTTCCTGCCGTCCGTACCTCATCGTTTCGCGTAGCCCAGTGGCGCATGCTGCTGGCGGCGATGTTTTGTTATCTGTTTTTCTACACCGGCCGCCAGACCTTCGGCTTTGCCATCCCCGGGATCCAGGCCGAGTTCGGCCTGACCAAGGAAACCCTCGGCTGGGCCTCCGCGGCGATGCTTTGGGCCTACGCGATTGGCCAGGCGATCAACGGCAACCTCGCCGACAAGTTCGGCGGCCGCCGCATCATGACCCTGGGCGCGGTGCTGTCCTGCGCGGCCAACTGGGTCACCAGTTTCGCCAGCGGCTTTGCCGGGCTGATCCTGCCGTGGGGCATCAACGGTTACTTCCAGGCCCTCGGCTGGGCACCCGGCAGCCGGCTGATTTCCAATTGGTGGAGCGCCGGCGAGCGCGGCAAGGTGTATGGCTTTTATGTGTTCGCGGCCGGGTGCGCCTCGGTCCTGTCGTACGTCACCTCCATCGTGGTGCTGGAAGTGTTCCAACTGGAATGGCGCTGGATCTTCCGCCTGCCGGTGCTGTTGATGTTGGCGGGCGGCATCATTTTCTACCTGGTGGCCCGCGAGCGGCCTCAAGACATGGGCTTCGAGCCCCTGGCCGATACTGGCGTGGCGAATGCCGAAGACAAGAATCATGAAGTGGCCCACGGCGAAGTCGAATCCTCGGCGCAGCGCTACAAGGCGGTGCTGAAAAATCCGCGGCTGATCATCGCCGCGATCTCCCTGGGTTTCCAGAACGCCGCCCGCTACGGCCTGATCGTCTGGGTGCCGGTGCACTTCCTCGGGGCCAACTGGAAAAGCGGCGACAGCATGATCGACCCCAAGTGGATCACCGTGGCCCTGCCGGTGGGCATGGCCATCGGCGCCCTGAGCAACGGCTGGGTCTCGGACAAGCTGTTCGGCTCCAAACGCTACCTGGCGATCATGCTCTACATGTTCCTCGGCGCCGCCACCAGCCTGTGGATGTGGAGTTTGCCGCCCCACAGCGCAATCGGCCTGGTAGCGTTGTTCCTCTGCGGGTTCTTCGTGTATGGCCCGGCGTCGAGTTTCTGGGCGCTGTGCCCGGACCTGGTCGGCGCCAAGCGTGCGGGTACGGCCACGGGCGTGATGAATTTCTCATCCTATCTGTTCGCCGGCCTGGCGGAACCGCTGATCGGCAGTATGCTCGACAGTACCGGCAATACCTCGCTGATCTTCATCGTCGTGACCTCGGCCTGCCTGTGCAGCGCAGCGGTGGCGTTGTTTATCCGACGTTGATGACCGGCCCGGCGGACCTCAGGAACAGGACTCGTTATGTACCAGTACCACAAGTGGCTGCGCTCGTTTCATGCGGTGGCGAAGACCGGCAGTTTCACCCTCGCCGCCGAATACCTGAGCGTCGGCCAGCCGACGGTCAGCGAGCAGGTCAACGGGCTGGAGAAGCAGTTCTCGGTGGAGCTGTTCCACCGTCGCGGGCGGTTTATCGAGATGAGTGCCGCCGGGCACACCCTTTACGGGATCACCCAGGGGCTGTTCGGCCAGGAGGATGAAGCCATGCAACTGTTGCAGAGTTTCAAGCAGCGCAAGACCGGACTGCTGCGCCTGGGCGCGGTGTCGCCGCCGATCGCGATGAACCTGACCTACGAGCTGATGCAGCGCCACCCGGACATCGAACTGGAAACCTCGTTTTCCCCGGAAAAGGAAACCCTGGACCGGCTCTTCAACTTCGATATCGACGTGGCGATCCTGGCCCTTTCGGAGTTCGACCAGCGCTTTGATACCCAGCTGTACCGGCGCTATCCGATTATTGCGGTGGTGCGCGATGACCACCCGTGGGCCCGGCAGAAAGAGGTGCACGTGGAACAGATCAGCCGCGAAAAGTGGGTGATGCGCGAGAAAAGCTCACGCACCCGGCAACTGGTGGAAGAAAGCTGCAAGCGCCAGGGCATCGCCGTGAACTGCGTGATGCAGCTGAACAGTCGCGAAGCCATTGTGCACGCGATCACCAAGGGCATCGGCATCGGCTTTGTGTCTGCCGTGGAATACGCCGAAACCCCGGGCACCACGCCGATCACCTTCGTCGACCATCCGTTTTTCATCGACTACCACTTGTGTTGCCTGGGCATCCGCCGCAACCGACCGATGATCGCCGAGCTATTCGAGGCCAGCCCGATCCCGGCCACCTGATCGTCTTGACCGTTTAAACCCTCACCAGGCGCTTACCTCTTCTTTGAGAGAGGGACGGCCTGCTCACACCTGAAAATGGAGACTTGCCATGCACTACCAACAACCTTCCAAGCTGCAAGCCGTGGTCCTGGACTGGGCCGGCACCGTCGTCGACTTCGGTTCCTTCGCCCCCACGCAGATTTTTGTCGAGGCGTTCGGCGAGTTCGGCGTCGCCGTTTCCCTGGAGGAAGCCCGCGGCCCGATGGGCATGGGCAAGTGGGATCACATCCGCACCTTGTGCAACCTGCCACAGATTGCCGAGCGTTATCGGGCGGTATTTGATCGCTTGCCGACTGACGAGGATGTCACCGCACTGTATGAGCGCTTCATGCCGTTGCAGATCGAGAAAATCGCGCTGCATTCGGCGGTCATTCCCGGCGCCCTTGAGGCGATCAACACCTTGCGCGGGCAGGGCTTGAAGATTGGCTCCTGCTCCGGGTACCCGGCGGTGGTGATGGCCAAGGTGGTCGAGCTGGCGCGACAGAACGGCTACGTCGCCGACCATGTGGTGGCGACCGACGAAGTGCCCAACGGGCGCCCGCATCCGGCGCAGGCACTGGCCAACGTGATTGCCCTGGGGGTCAGCGATGTGGCCGCGTGCGTAAAGGTCGACGACACCTGGCCGGGGATCCTGGAAGGCCGTAGCGCCGGCATGTGGACGGTGGCGTTGACCTGTTCCGGCAACGCACTGGGTTTGACCTACGAGCAATACAAGGCGCTGCCTGCTGCTGAGCTGGCGCTGGAGCGTGCGCGCATTACACAGATATTCGAGGGCTCGCGGCCGCATTACCTGATCGACACCATCGTCGAACTGCCGGCGGTGATCGACGATATCAATGCGCGTTTGGCGCGCGGAGAAACGCCGCAGGGTTCTTGATGGGCCGATGGGGTCAGTGAGCTGACCCCACACTGCGGCCTATCGCCCTGCGACAAGCTGCTCGCTAAGTATCCACAGCCGCTGCGCCAACCCGGTATCCACCGCCCACGGCCTGACACCCAACTGCTCTTCCGATTCCGCACTCACTGCCGCCGCCACATCACAGTTCTCGCAATAGACCCCGCCCATTCCCGCCAACTGCCCACTCACCGCGCACCACACACTGGTGGCCGCGCCTTGCTCCGGGGTTTTCATGTTCCGCTCAGGGTCGATCACCGGTTTCCCGTGCTCGTCGACATAGCCTGATGCCTGCAAGACTTCAGGCTTCATGTGCCGCACCAGATCGGTAATGATTCCACCGGGATGCACCGCAAAAGCCCTTACCCCACTCGCCGCACCGAGCGTATCCAGATGCACGGCGAACAGCGCATTGGCAGTCTTGGACTGACCGTAGGCCCTCCATGGATCGTAGGCCTGGCGCTCGAAATTCCAGTCGTCAAAGTCGACGGCGCCGTGCACATGCCCCCGTGAGGACAGCGTCACCACCCGTGCACCTTCGGCGCGCTGCAAGGCCGGCCACAGGCGCTGGGTAAGCAGGAAATGCCCGAGATGGTTGGTCGCAAACTGAGATTCGTAGCCCTGGGCATTGCGGCTCAGCGGCGGCGCCATGATGCCCGCGTTATTGATCAGCAGGTGCAGCGGGCAGCCTGTCGCCAGAAAGCGCACGGCAAACTGTTCGATGGACTGGGCGTCCATCAAGTCCAGGGGTTCAAGTTGCAGCTGTGGGTAAGGTTTGAGTGCGGCGCGTGCCTTGGCCAGGTCACGGGCCGGGACGATCACGCGGGCGCCCGCGGCAGCCAGGGTACGGGCGGTGACCAGGCCAATGCCGGAGTAGCCGCCCGTGACAATCGCCACCTTGCCCGAGAGATCGACGCCCCGGATGACTTCGGCGACGGTGGTTGCTGCTCCATAGCCGCTGTGGATCGGTTTTTGTACTGTGGGCATGACAGAGTCTCCATTGGACGTGTGGTTAACACGCTACCCCTCGAAAGCCGTACTCTGAATACTCGATTATCCCATTTACATGCGTAAAAGTACGAATATGCCCAGCGACCCGTTTTCCGAGATTCTCACGTTCGTGAATGCCCAATCGGTGATGACCGGCGGCTTCAGCGCGGGCGGCGCCTGGGCCCTGCGTTTTCCCGCGCCGGACAAGATCAAGTTTTTCGGGGTGGTGAAGGGGCAGTGCTGGTTGTGGATGGATGGCGAACTGGCGCCGGTGTTGATTGAGGCGGGCGATGTGTTCCTGCTGTGTGCGCAACGCTCGTTTGTGCTTGCAGGCGATGTGTCGGTCGCGCCTTTGGAAGCGCGGCAATTATTCGCTGACGCCGGCCGCTTCCCGCAAATCGGTGACGGCCAGGGCTGTGTGCAAATCGGCGGCTACGTGCAACTGGACCCGGAGAGTGGCGGCCTGCTGGCCAACGCGCTGCCGCCCCTGATCCACGTGCGGGCCACGTCGCCGCAAGCGACAATCGTGCAATGGCTACTCGGCCAGTTGGCACATGAGGGGCAAGCCAATTTGCTCGGGGCAAGCTTGGCGTCGGCGCAACTGGCGCAGTTGATGTTTATCCAGATCCTGCGGGCCTATGTCGAGACCTCGGGCGTATTACCCGAAGGCTGGCTGCGCACGGTCAGCGACAAGCGCCTGGCCCCCGCGCTGCGCTTGATACACAGCGAGCCGGGGCGTGCCTGGACACTGGAAGACCTGGCTACGGCGGCTGCGATGTCGCGCACCACCTTTTCGCACTACTTCAAGAGCGTTGCCGGGGTACCACCGTTGGCGTACCTGACCGAGTGGCGCATGCGCCTTGCGCAACGAGCGTTGCGCGAGGGGAATCTGTCAGTGGGCGTGTTAGCGCAGTCGTTGGGGTACGGTTCTGAAAGTGCGTTCAGCAACGCCTTCAAGCGAGTGACAGGAAAGGCCCCGAGGCATTATCGGGACGCGTGCCGTCAATCAATGTGAATTACTGCGCCTGGAACGTCGCAAGGTACGCCAGCAGGTTATCGATCTTCTCCTGGTCGCTGATCCCCCAGAAAATCATCCGGGTGCCGCTCACGACCTTTTTCGGTGCCTCGATGTAGACGGCCAGCTTGTCCCGCGTCCAGACCACGCCTGAATTCTTCATCGCATCTGAATACTGGTAATCAGTGGTCGTGCCGGCCGGGCGGCCAATGATGCCGTTGAGCTGCGGCCCGAAACCGCCCCGGGCATTTTCGCCGACGCTATGGCAACCGCCGCAGGTTTTGCTGAATAACTTTCCACCGGCTTCGGCGTCTCCCGCCGCCGCTGCCGGCAGGCTGACGAGACCGGCAATCAGGGCGAGGCTGAATAATACGACGTACTTCATGGGTAACTTTCCATCCGTTGTGCCGGTTCAGCTGGGGACTTGCCATGACATGGCACAGCGACTGCCCGGCGCAAAACCGTGACGATACTCCTCACGCAGAGCCTCTGCCAAACGATGATCCGGCGCCAGCGAATGTGCTTGCTCAAATCCCAGCCGCTGATAAAACGGGCTGTTCCAGGGCACGTCGCAAAATGTGGTCAAGGTGACTGCCCGCAACCGGCGCGAGCGAGCCTCATTCATCACGGCCTCAAGCAATTGCCGCCCTGCGCCACGGCCCTGCATGACCTGCGCCACCGACAGTTCATGGATGTGCAGGTCGTCATCAAACATCTGTGCGCTGAGAAAACCCTGGGCCTGGCCAGCAGCATCCACCGCCACCCAACACGTACCCCACGCGATCAACTGCAGATGACGTTCAACACTCATGACCTCGGCATCGGCCAGCCAGCTCAAGGATTCGATCGCACGAAAGGACTGGGCCGCACTGCGCTCTATTGCAGGTAAACACACTGCGTCGGGTGCGGCGGCAAGTCGGATAACAGTGAGCATGAGGCAACCCGGGATCGTTGAAACACCTGAGATTAACATCTGGAAACAGCCACTCAATTGATATCACCCCACCACTCTGCTTGCATGCCCGCTCCTCTCGGCACAGCGGTTCAGGAGACAAGCGATGAAAACCATGGTGGTCGGTGCAAGCAAAGGATTGGGCAGGGCCTTGATGGAAGGGCTGGGCGGGGTTGGGGATACGCTGATCGGGGTGTCCCGCAGTCGCCCTGATCCCTTGACGTGCAGCACTGGCGCCGAGGTGCGCTGGGTGGAAGCAGACCTTGGCGTGCCTGGCCAAGCGGCGCACGTCATCGAGCAGGCGGTGGAGGCAGGCGGGCTGGACACACTGATCTATAACCTGGGCATCTGGGAGGCGCGGGCGTTTGATCCGGCGTACAGCTATCTCACCGACGAGGACACGCAACTGGAAGCCATCGTCAGTTGCAACATCACCGCACCGCTGTTGTTGATCAAGCGGCTGCTGCCGGTGTTATTGAAGAGCCCACAGCCGCGCATCATCCTCACAGGCTCGACCTCGGGACTGCCCCAGAGCGGCCGGCCCGAAGTGGCGTTCGGCGCCTCGAAATTCGCCTTGCGCGGCATCGCCGATGCGCTGCGTGAAGGCTATCGCCAGCAACGCCTGGGTGTCACTTGCCTGAACCTGGGCTATCTGAATACCGAAGATTCCTTGAGCACCTCACGCACCCAGGCCGAACAGCGCGGTGAGGGCCAATTGATTCCGGTGCATGACGTGGTGCAGGTGGTGCGTATGGTCTTGAGCCTGTCCGGCGCCAGTTTCGTCAAGGAGCTGACGTTGCCGGCGCTGCTGGATGAACGCTTCTAGCAGGTTTCGCCAGTGGAGCGCCCTGCCCTGACGCAATTCAAAGACAACCAAATGACCACCCATCGCAAAAAAAACATCCAATCGAACCTAATCGACGGCGCCCCACTCCACCTTACTTAACCCGGATGGTGGAGTAAGGATCATGGCTCAGCCATCGATATTGGTGCTGGAAGACGACGAAATCATTCGCTCGTTGATGGTAGATGTACTGGAGGATTTCGGCGCGGTGGTGACCTCGTTCCCGTCCGCAGACGAAGGGATGATTTTTCTTGAACGAGCCAGTGATCCGGTAGACTTGATTGTCAGCGATATCCAGATGCCCGGCCTGCTCAATGGCTACGACTTGAGCAAGGTGGTCGCCCATCGCTGGCCGACGCTGCCGGTGGTGCTGACCTCGGGCAACACCGCAATGGCCTCGCAGTTGGGCAGCACCGTGCGGTTCCTGCCCAAGCCATGGACCACCAAGCGCCTGATCGACTGCGTGCAGTCGGCCCTGGTGCAGGGTTCGCCCATGCACTGATAGCATCGCGATATCAGCCAAGGCGAACTTCACGGCGACTCCTGCGGTCAGTTATTAAGCAACCTTACATGGCCAGCAGGCCCCCAGTTCGAGTTTACTGAATGCATTCACAGGCCCATGACGTTGGTGCGCCCCCTGTACTTGAAGCCCTGCGCTCGGGTACCGCTTTACTGCACGTCGCCCTGGAAAAGCGCTTGCCGTTTTTCTCCCCGCAGCTGGATCACACTCGGTATAAACGCCTGCTCCAGGCCTATTACGGGTTCTACAACCCTCTGGAAACGACGCTGAACGACAGCGGCTTGATCCCAGTGGGGTTTGATCAGGTGCTGCGTCGCAAAACTCCCACCCTGCTGACGGATCTTCACGCCCTGGGCCTGGACGCCCGAGCCATCGCCGCCCTTCCCCATTGCATGTCGCTACCGCTCCTCGACACGCCGGCCGCCTGCCTGGGCGCGCTGTATGTGTTGGAAGGCGCCACCCTGGGCGGGCAGATCCTGCGCCGGGAAATGGCCCAGCGCCTGGGACTGGATGCCGACAACGGCGGCGCGTTTCTCAACGTGTACGGCGCTGAAACCGGTCGGCGCTGGAAAGACTTTCTCGACTACCTGAGCCATGTGCCCCTCGATGCGCACGCCAAACTGCGCGCCGTGAACGCGGCCCGCTCGACATTCAGCTGCTTTGAGCAATGGCTCGACAGCCAGGAGGTACTGCTATGAAACCCGAAGATTTTGAAGAGTTGCTTGCCAACTGTGCAGACGAACCCATCCGCTTCCCGGGGGCCATCCAGCCCCACGGTGCGCTGCTGACCCTGTCCGAGCCGGACCTGCATATCGTGCAGGTCAGCGCCAACGTAGCCGAACTGTTCAAACACTCGCCGGAATCCTTGCTGGGCCAGCCGCTGCACACATTGATCGGCATTGAACATGCCGAAGCCGTCCGGGCCATGGTCACGCAAAACAGCTTTTTCGACGCCGCACCGCTGCACATGACCCTCAACGGCGCCGAGTTCGAAGGCTTGCTGCACCGCCATCAGGATGTACTGGTGCTGGAGTTCGAACCACGGCTCAAGGACTTCCAGCCGCGGGCACTCAATGGCCGGACCAGCAACCTGGGCAAGATGCTGCAACGCCTGCAGGCGGCGAAAACCCTGCAAGCCTTGTATGAAATCAGCGTCAACGAAATCCAGGCCATGACCGGCTACGACCGGGTGCTGATTTATCGTTTCGAAGAGGAAGGCCACGGCCAGGTGATCGCCGAAGCGTCCGCCCCGTCGATGGAATTGTTCAACGGCCTGTTCTTCCCGGCGTCTGACATCCCCGAACAAGCCCGGGAGCTGTACCGCACCAATTGGCTGCGGATCATCCCCAATGCCGATTACGAGGCAGTGCCGCTGGTGCCCAGGTTACGCCCGGACACCGGCCAGCCCCTGGACCTGAGCTTCGCCACCCTGCGCAGCGTGTCGCCGATTCACTGCCAGTACATGAAAAACATGGGGGTGCTGTCGTCCATGAGCATCTCCCTGATGGCCGGCGACAAACTCTGGGGCCTGATCAGTTGCGGCAACCGCCAGCCGCTGCTGGTGCCCAATGATTTGCGCACCGCGTGCCAGACTATCGGCCAGGTGCTGTCGTTGCAGATCAGCGCCATGGAGGCCCTGGACCTAAGCCGCCAGCGCGAAGAAAAAGTCGAGGCCCTGGCCTTGCTCAGCCAGGCCATGCAGGCCTCGCCCGCAAACGTCTTCGATGGCCTGGCGCAGCGTCCGCAATTGCTGATGGACCTGACCCTCGCAGGCGGTGTGGCAATCATCGAAGACAAGCAACTGCACCGTTACGGCAATTGCCCGGAACCTGCGCAGATTCGCGCCCTGCACAAGTGGCTGCAAGAGGCCGGGCAGCCGGTGTTTGCCAGCCATAACCTGGCCTCGGTTTACCCGCCGGCGGCTGAATACCAGCACGTAGCCAGTGGCGTGCTGGCCATGAGCTTGCCCAAGCCGGTGGACAACGGCGTGTTGTGGTTTCGTCCCGAAGTGAAGGAAAACATCAACTGGAGCGGCGACCCGAACAAACCCCTGGACCTGGAAAGCACCGACGCGGGCCTGCACCTTCGCCCACGCACCTCGTTTGAAATCTGGAAGGTGGAGATGGCCGGCATTTCCACCAAATGGAGCCACGGTGACCGCTTCGCCGCCAACGACCTGCGCCGCTCGGCCCTGGAAAATGACCTGGCCCGCCAGGTGCTGCGTGAACAACAGGCGGTGCGCGCCCGGGATGAACTGGTGGCGGTGGTTTCCCACGACCTGCGCAACCCGATGACGGTGATCTCGATGCTCTGCGGCATGATGCAAAAGGCCTTCAGTTCCGATGGCCCACACACCTCGCGACGGATTTCCTCGGCCATCGATACCATGCAACAAGCCGCCGGGCGCATGAATGTGCTGCTGGAAGATTTGCTCGACACCTCGAAGATCGAAGCCGGGCGCTACACCGTCAAGCCGGTGGCCCTGGACGTGAGCCAGATGTTCGAGGAGGCCTATTCACTGCTCGCGCCCCTGGCGATGGAAAAGGGCATCGACCTGTCCTTCAATGCCGAACCCGGGCTGCAAATCCATGCCGACCCGGAACGGTTGTTCCAGGTGCTGTCGAACCTGATCGGCAACGCCATCAAGTTCACCCCGCGCCAGGGCAATATCGGCATCAGTGCGTTGAGCAATGGCGAAGAGATCGTGTTTTCGGTACGTGACTCCGGCGAAGGGATCGCCCCTGATCAGTTGCCTCACGTGTTTGATCGCTACTGGACGCAAACCGAAAACAATCCCACCGGCAGCGGCCTGGGCTTGTACATCACCCAAGGCATCGTGCAGGCCCACGGCGGGCGGATCGAGGCTGAGAGTGAGTTGGGGCGAGGCAGCGAATTTCGGTTTACGGTGCCCAAGCCGGCTTGAAACGGCGCCTCATCGAGACGGCGAAGCATATGGAAACCCAAAGGCCCGGAACGCCGGACCGGGCCAGGGCCACTGATCAGGACGCACTCAAAGGGAGGTGAATGCGCACACTTCACGTCCTTTCTAATGAGAGCCAACATCTATGTCCTTTCCAATCATTGGCAGCGCTTTCCATATCCAATCCTTCAATGGGCCCACTCATTCGCCTCAAGCCACTCAACCCGTCCAACCTGTTCAGCCGGCCCCCAAACCAAACGATGAGCCCTCGCGTAGCAGTTCCAACCAGCAAAGTTTTCAGTCGAATAGCGGTAATCTGACTGATCTGGGAAAAGGCAATTTGCCGTGAGGGTTTAAGCCTTCCTAAACCGGCAACACCACCACGGCGGCCAACCCGCCACACGGGCGATTCTCCAACGTCAGCGTTCCACCGTGTTCCAGGACAATCGCCCGTGCCGTGGAAAGGCCCAAACCGACCCCGCCGGTACTTTTATTGCGTGAGCCTTCCAGCCGAAAGAACGGCAGGAACACCTGCTCATGCTGCTCCTGCGGGATGCCCGGGCCACGGTCCAGTACCCGTATCGTCACCACGCCCGGACTCTGTTGCAGTTCGATTTCCGGCGCCCGCCCGTAGTGGATCGCATTGTCCATCAGGTTGGTCATCACTCGCTTGAGCCCCAGCGGGCGACCGAAATACACCAGCCGTGGCGGGCCATTGAAGGTGATGTCGATGGACTGGTCGCGGTAATCGTCAATCAACGTTTGCAGCAACTCAGCGAGGTCAAGTTGGGTAGCCTGTTCCAGACGCGCATCGTCGCGAAAGAATTCCAGCGCGGTGTTGATCATCGCCTGCATCTCGTCGACATCCCGGAACAGGCGGTGCTGCTGGTCGGCATCTTCGATGAATTCCCCCCGCAGGCGCAGGCGGGTCAGCGGCGCACGCAGGTCATGGGAAATCGCGGCGAGCATCTGGGTGCGGTCCTGGATGAAGTGCTGCAACTGCGCCTGCATGCCGTTGAACGCGAGAATCGCCTGGCGGATTTCCTGGGGGCCGACCGGCTCGATAGGCGGCGCACGAAAGTCGGCGCCGAAACGTCGCACACCCTGGGCGAAATACTGCAGCGGCCGGGCCAGGCGCCGGGTGGCGATCAGCGTGACCAGCGCGGTGGAAATCAGTACCAGCATCAGCACGATCAGGCTTCGCGGGCCTTCCGCCAGGCCCCAACTGCGCGACGGCGCGCTGAACATCAGCCAGGATTCATCCACCAGTTGCACCACCAGCGCATAGCGCCCGCCGGGGCCAGGCCAGTCGGACGGTTCGTAGGCTTCCATTCGCCGCTCCGGCCCCTTGAGCAGCTGCTTGAACACCTGGTCGGAGTGAAACCCCGGGTCTTCCAGAACCGGCACATCAATGCCTGTGCGGGTGGCCGACCAACTCACATTGAAGCTGTCATCGGCCACTGCCCGAGTCAGTTGCGCGCGCTGGGACGGCTCTGCCGCTTCGATCATCCGCACGATCACCGCGACCTTCTCCAACAGGCCGGTTTCACCCAACGGCGGCCTGGCCCAAACGCCAGCCAGTTGCACAAACAGCGCATTGAAGGCCAGCGCTGTGAGCATCGCAATCAGGATGGTCAGGGCAATCCAGCGGGCCACGGTGTCCCGAGGTTTGAAGCGGCTCATGAGCGGGTCACCGCGACGGTGAACTGGTAACCACCGTTGCGCACGGTACGAATCATCGCCGGGCGCTTGGTGTCGAACTCCAGCTTGCGTCGCAGGCGGCTGACCTGCACGTCGATGCTGCGGTCGAAGGCGTCGTGGCTATGGCCCCGCGCCAGGTTCAGCAATTGCTCGCGGGTGAGCACGCGCTGCGGGTGTTCGACGAACACCAGCAGCAGGTCGAACTCCCCGGACGACAACGGGATCATCACCTGGTCCGGCGAGCGCAACTCACGGCGCGTCAGGTCCAGTTGCCAGCCGGCGAAACGAATCAGCGGGCGCGACACATCCCCCAACGTCGGCCGGTTTTCACCCGCCCGACGCAGTACGGCGCGCACCCGGGCAAGTAATTCACGGGCATCGAAAGGTTTGCTCAGGTAATCATCGGCGCCCATTTCCAGGCCCACCACGCGATCACTCAGTTCGCCCATGGCGGTCAGCATGATCACCGGTGTTGCGTATTGCTGGCGCAGGCGCTGGCACAGCAACAGGCCGTTATCCCCCGGCAGCATCAGGTCGAGGATGATCAGGTCGGCAGGTGTACGCTCCATGGCCGCCCACAGCTCGGCGCCATTGGCGGCGGTCTCGACCGTGTAGCCATGTTGCAGGAAGAATTTCTTCAGCAGGGCGAGGACCTCGAGGTCATCGTCCACGATTAAAAGATGGCTCACCGATGGGCATCACTTGGTCTTGTCGATGCGCCATCTAAAACCATTCGACGCGGCCCGTCATATATTTCAATCGTGCAATAAAGCGTCAACGGCGCAATAAAGCAGACATCTTTGCGCAAGCTGCGGCTGCCAGCATCGGCTTCCTTTTCCCGGAGACTGACCCCATGCGCTCGCTGACGTATCCCCAGCACCTGGCTCGCCAGGCGGTGTTGTTGCTGACTGTGTCTTACCTCACAGGCTGCGCGAGCCCGGCCAACGTAACGAGTACCACACGCTGCGCACAGGTTTCCTACCCGGTGTATGACCCCGCCGAACCAGTCAACCGGGGCGTGTTCGCCTTCAACCGCGCGGTGGATGACTACGCCCTGGCGCCTGTAGCCCGAGGCTACCGATACATGCCGGAGTTTTTCCAGCAGGGTGTGCATAACTTCGCCAGCAACTTCAGCGAGCCCAAGGTCTTCATCAACGACCTGCTGCAAGGCAACCCACGGCGTTCGATCAACACCCTGGGACGTTTTGCGGTGAACACCACCGTGGGGATCGTCGGCTTGATTGATGTCTCGGACCCGCTGGGCATCCCTCGCCACACCGCCGATTTCGGCCAGACCTTTGGCGTGTGGGGGATTGGCAACGGGCCGATTGTCGAACTGCCGTTGCTGGGCACCGGCAACAGCCGCGATGCGGCGGGCAAGGTCCTGAACTTCCTGGTGGCGCCGCTGGGCGACAGCGATACCGTGCAAACCCTGGGCACCATCAGCCTGGTGGGTGGCACAGTGGACACGCGCGCCTCGTTGCTGCCGCTGACCGACAGCCTGCAAAAGCTGCCGGACTACTACAGTGCCTTGCGTAACGTGGTGGCCGAACACCGCGCGGCCTTTGTGCTGGAGGGCAAGCAGGGGGCGACGTCGCCTCAGGCCGATAATTGTGCACAGGGAGCCGGCGATGATTTCTGAATCAAGCTCACTGGTCCTGCAACGTCAGGTTCGTAAACGCGGGACCAGCGCGCTGCTCTGCCGGGAGACTCGCCTGAGCCTGTCGTCGGAGCAGGGCCGCCTGGTGCTGAGCCGCTATGTCGAACGGTACAGCCCGCAGGGTGTGCGCTGGGTCGAGCGCCAGCACAGTGTGGCCCTGGCCGAAGTGCTGCGCTGGATGATTGCCGAAGGCGAGACCTGCGCCACGCAGTCATGATTTGAGATGAAAGGTTTATAGCCCGGGCCAGTGGGCGCCGGGTAATTTGCGGCTCGCCCGGGTATCGCGCCTTAACAAAACGCTGACATTCAATGCGTTACCTTTTCGGCCCAACCTTGCCCAGAGCCGTTGCCTTGATGCCTCACCCCGACACACTTCCCGCTGTACTCGCCGGCCCGTTGCTGCGACGCCTGGAACCGCGGCGCCTGGTGATGTGGCTGGTGGGAAGTCGTCCCCTGGCATTGACCCTGAGGCTGCAAGTCGCCCAAGGCGCGGCGCTCGATATCGAGTTGGACGCCAGCCAATGCAAGGTGGTGCCCGTCGGGCGCCAGGCCTTTATCCATCTGATCGACGTACCGCTGGCGGAAGCCCTGCCCCAGGACGTGAGCATCGGCTACGACCTGCTGGTAAACCGTGCCGGTATCGCCGAATGGGCGCCGCACCTGCTCTACCCGGGCGCACAAGGCCCGCATTTCGTCCTGCACAGCCGCATCCACCAATTGGTCCACGGTTCCTGCCGCAAGCCCCATCACAGCGCAGCCGACGGTTTGCTGTGTGTCGACCGGCTGCTGGCCGAATCGAACACCCTGGAGGAACGCCCGGCCTTGTTGATGATGAGTGGCGACCAGGTCTACGCCGACGATGTCGCGGGGCCGATGCTGCGGGCCATTCATGCGCTGATCACGCGCCTCGGCCTGTTCGACGAACACCTCGACGGTGCCGTCGTCGACAACAGCGCCGCGCTTTATGAGCATGCCGCCAGCTACTACCATCGAGCCGACCTGTTGCCCGCCCTGAAGAGCAACGAGACCCTGCGCGAGCGTTTTTTTGGCGGGGTGAAGAAGCCTATTTTCACCAGCAGCAGCGCCGACAACCACTTGGTGACTTTTGCCGAAGTCATGGCGATGTACCTGCTGGCGTGGTCGCCCGTACCGTGGCAGCTGATCACACCGCAAGCGCCGCAACTGCGCGCCGAAGGGCACGTACGCTATGGGCACGAGCAAGTGCAGATCGACACGTTCCGTGACGGCCTGGGTGGCGTGGCCAGGGTGTTCGCCCACCTCTCCTGCCTGATGATCTTCGATGATCACGACATCACCGACGACTGGAACCTCAGCGCCCAATGGGAAGAAACCGCCTACGGGCATCCGTTCTCCAAGCGCATCATCGGCAACGCACTGCTGGCCTACATGCTGTGCCAGGGCTGGGGCAATAACCCGGATGCGTTCGATACGGTGATCGGCAAAACCCTGGCGCTCACCACACAGGCCCACGACAACTACCTGCAGCCTGACGCTCAAGATGAGCTGGTGGATGACCTGCTGAAGTTCCAGCAATGGCATTACGTGCTGCCCACCACCCCCGCACTGGTAGTGCTCGACACCCGTACCCGGCGCTGGCGCAGCGAGTTCAACCTCAAGCAACCCTCCGGCCTGCTGGACTGGGAAGCACTGAGCGAACTGCAACAGGAGCTGCTGGATCACCCTTGCGCGATCATCGTTTCACCGGCGCCGATCTTCGGCGTCAAACTGATCGAAACCGTGCAGAAGGCCTTCAGCTGGTGCGGCTACCCGCTGCTGGTGGACGCGGAAAACTGGATGGCCCACCGCGGCGCAGCACAGGTGATCCTCAACATCTTTCGTCACTCCCGCACACCGGGCAACTACGTGATCCTCTCGGGAGACGTGCACTACTCGTTCGTCTATGAAGTGCTGATTCGCCACCGCAATGCCGGTCCAAAAATCTGGCAGATCACCAGCAGCGGCATCAAGAACGAATTCCCGCCGCGCTTGCTGGAATGGTTCGACCGTCTCAATCGATGGCTCTACTCACCGCGCTCACCGCTGAACTGGTTCACCCGTCGCCGACTCATGCAGGTAGTGCCGCACATTCCGGAACACGCTGAAGCGGGCGAACGGCTCTGGAATTCTGCCGGGATCGGGCAGGTGTTTTTTAACCGGCAGGGGCAGCCTGAGGCGATTTATCAGCACAATGCCAATGGGGCGCCCAGGACCAGGATGGCGGCGCCTGATCAGAAGCTGAACCCAAGCAAGTAGTGGCTTTTAGCCACACTCTCACTAGACCAAAGACCCCCTTCTAAGCGCCAAGGCGCCGTTGTACAGTACCGCCAGCCACGGAGTATCGGCATCAATTTTGGCTGGCCCCAGGAGCCAGTCCACGCAGGGAGTGCGCAATGGACGATACATCCGGCAGCGAACCGTCAAGGAAGGACTTTTGCGACCTTAACGCCGACATGCTGCATGCCATCATGGAGCTGGTCAGCGACGGGATCTGGGACTGGAACGCCAACACCGGGTTCGTCTACCGCAACCCCGGCTGGTACGAAATGCTCGGCTATGCCCATCACTCCCTGGAAAACAGCGTATTCACCTGGGAAAACGTGATTCATCCCGATGACTATCCTCAAGTGATGGTGCTGTTTGATAACTACATCAACCGCCGCACCACTCACTATCAAGCCGAATACCGCTGCCGCAAGAAAGACGGCTCCTACCTGTGGATCGAAGACCGCGGCTACGTGATCGCACGTAACGACGACGGCTCGGTGGCACGCATGGTCGGCGCCCACCGCAGTATCCAGGCGCGCAAACAGTCGATCGAACAGCTGGAGCGCCGCAATCAATCCCTTGAAGCCCTGGTGGCCGAGCGCACCCGCGAGCTGTCGCGGGTCAATCAACAACTGCAGTTGCAACTGGACGAGAATCGCTCCCTGGCCGAACGCGACGCCTTGACTCGCGTGGCCAATCGTTACCGCCTTGAACGCGTCCTGCTGGAAGAGTGCGCTCGCGCCCAACGGTTTCGCCTGCCGCTGTCGCTGATCGCCATGGACATTGACGACTTCAAGCCCATCAACGATCAGCACGGCCATGCCGTAGGCGATGAAACCCTGGTGCGCGTGGTGGAATGCCTGGAGGCCTGCATTCGCCACGGCGACTTGCTGGCCCGCTGGGGCGGCGATGAATTCATGGTCATCGTGCCCAAAAGCACGTTGGAGACCGCGCGGGAATTGGCCGAGCGGATGCGCTGTGCGCTCAAGGACTTGCCCGCCGTGGGCAGCTTCAAAGTGACGTTGAGCCTCGGCGTGGTAGAGCGACGCAACGATGAGTCACCCGCCTGCCTGATGGCCAGGGCCGATCAGGCGTTGTATCGCTCCAAGGCGGCGGGCAAGGACACGGTTTCTTCGTGAAACCTCAGCGAACCGGCGGCGCGTACTGGATCCCGCCGTTGCTCCACAGGGCATTAAGGCCGCGCTTGATCTTCAGCACGCTGCCCTGGCCGATGTTGCGCTCGAACACCTCGCTGTAGTTGCCCACTTGCTTGACGATCTGCACGACCCAGTCCTTGCGCAGTTTCAGGTCCTTGCCGTAGTCACCGTCTGCGCCGAGCAAACGGGCGACGTCCGGGTTCTTGCTGGACTTGGCTTGCTCTTCAACGTTCTGCGAAGTGATGCCCATTTCCTCGGCATTGAGCATGGCGAACAACGTCCACTTGACGATGCTGAACCACTCGTCGTCGCCCTTGCGCACCAGCGGGCCCAATGGCTCCTTGGAAATCACTTCCGGCAACACCACGAACTCATCCGGGTGAGCCATCTTGATCCGCTGGGCGTACAGCCCCGACTGGTCGGTGGTGAGCACGTCGCAGCGGCCCGCTTCGAGGCCCTTGGCACTTTCGTCAGCAGTGTCGAAGGTAATCGGCGTGTACTTCAGGCCGTTGGCGCGGAAGTAATCCGAGACGTTCAGCTCGGTGGTGGTGCCGGCCTGGATGCAGATGGTCGCGCCGTCCAGGTCCTTGGCGCTCTTCACACCGAGCTTGGTGTTCACCAGGAACCCGATGCCGTCGTAGTAGGTCACGCCGGTGAACACCATGCCCATGCCCGCGTCACGGGAACTGGTCCAGGTGGTGTTGCGGGAAATCAGGTCGATCTCGCCGGATTGCAACGCAGTGAAACGCTCCTTGGCGGTCAACTGGCTGAACTTCACCTTCGACGCATCACCAAAGAGTGCTGCGGCGACGGCGTGGCACACGTCCACATCAATGCCGGTCATCTTGCCGTTGGCGTCCGGCACGCCAAAACCCGGCAACCCATCACTGACCCCACACTGGATAAAACCCTTCTTCTGGATCGCATCCAGGGTCGCCCCCGCGTGTGCGCTTGCGGCCAGCCCCAATAGTGCTGCGGCGGTGAATGTCGCCAACGTGGATTTCATGTGCTTCATGCAAGGCGCTCCCTGTCGGTCTTTATTATTCGGCGCCACAAACCCGCGCCGTTTATAGTGTTGCCGGTCAGTATCAACGGCTTTACACCTTGGCCACAAACGACGTTTAGGCAAAGGCTCCTTCCGATTTGGAATGAACTTCTCATGATCTCGAAACGCTTGACCCCTTCGATGACCGCCCTGCAGTGCTTCGAAGCCGCCGCCCGCCACCTGAGTTTCACCCGCGCTGCCGAAGAACTGCACCTGACCCAGAGCGCGGTGAGCAAGCAGGTGGCACAGCTCGAAGAGATGCTCTGCCACCCGCTGTTCCAGCGGGTGCGCCAGCGTTTGTACCTGTCGCCGGCGGGCTCGCTGTACCTGGAGGAAGTACGCAAGATCCTCAACCAGGTGGATATTTCCAGCCGCTACATCCTCACCTACGGTGGCGAGACCGAAGTGCTGCGCATCGCCACCCAGCCGACCTTCGGTGACCGCTGGCTGGTGCCCAAGCTCAAGGATTTTGCCGCGCGCCATCCCAATATCCATCTGGACGTGCGCAACGAACTGGAGCCGTTCGACGTGTTGCAGGCCAAGGCGGATATCGCGTTTTTCTTCGGCCAGGGAGCGTGGCCGGGGGCAACTTGCATCGAGTTGTTTCGCGAAGCCGTGGTGCCGGTCTGTGCCCCCGGGTTTGTTGCCGCTGGCAGCGACGCCTCGTCCCGCCACACCTTGCTGCAATGCACCTCGCGCCCGGAAGCCTGGCACGAGTGGTTTCTGGAACAAGGCCTGCACTCGCAAAACAGCTACCACGGGCCGCGTTTCGACACGTTCTACATGTGCATCCGCGCCGCGCAATCGGGGTACGGCGTGGCGTTGGTGCCGCAGAATCTGGTGGCCGAGGAATTGGCGAACGCCAGCCTGATGATCCCCTGGGATTACAGAATGCCGAGTGCCGGCGCGCACTTTATCGCCCATGCCGAGCATGCCGGGGAGATCCCGAAAGTGAAGGCGTTCCTGAACTGGATGGTGGATGTGGCGAGGGAGCTTGCTCCCTCGCCATAGCACATCCCGACTTTTAATAATGACCCGGCGACTTTATTTCGTTTGCGGGGCAAGGCGGCTCACGGCTTAGATAAAAGGACGCATCCTATTCTTGAGTCCCGGATCCATGAGCCGCGAAACCATCAGCCAGTCGATTTCCATCGTCCACCCCATCAGTCTCAGCCATGGCCGGAACGCCGAAGTCTGGGACACCACCGGCAAGCGCTTCATCGATTTCGTCGGCGGCATCGGCGTGCTCAACCTGGGCCACTGCCACCCGCGTGTGGTGGAGGCGATCCGCGACCAGGCCACCAGGCTCACCCACTACGCCTTCAATGCTGCGCCTCACGCGCCCTACATCGAACTGATGGACCGTCTTACCGCATTCATCCCGGTGGATTACCCGGTCAGTGGCATGCTCACCAACAGTGGTGCGGAAGCGGCGGAAAACGCCCTGAAAATTGTCCGCGGCGCCACTGGCCGCACCGCCGTCATCGCCTTTGACGGTGCGTTTCATGGGCGCACGCTGGCGACGCTCAATCTCAACGGCAAGGTCGCGCCCTACAAGCAAAAAGTCGGCGTATTGCCGGGGCCGGTGTTCCACCTGCCCTACCCCAGCCGCGACAACGGCGTGACCTGCGGCGAAGCACTCAAAGCGATGGACCGCCTGTTCAGCGTGGAAATCGACGTCGACGACGTGGCCTGTTTCATCATCGAACCCGTGCAGGGCGAAGGTGGTTTCCTGGCGCTGGACGTGGAATTTGCCCAGGCCCTGCGACGCTTCTGCGATGAGAAAAACATCCTGTTGATTGCCGATGAAATCCAGTCCGGCTTCGGCCGCACCGGCCAGCGCTTCGCCTTCTCACGCCTGGGCATCGAACCGGACCTGATCCTGCTGGGCAAAAGCATCGCCGGCGGTGTGCCGTTGGGTGCGGTGGTGGGTCGCAAGACGTTGCTCGACAACCTGCCCAAAGGCGGCCTCGGCGGCACCTACTCCGGTAACCCGATTGCCTGCGCGGCGGCCTTGGCCACCCTGGATGAAATGACGGACGAGCACCTGCAAGGTTGGGGCACGCAGCAGGAAGAAGCGATCGTCAGTCGCTATGAATCATGGTGTTCGAAAAGGCTCTCCCCCTACCTCGGCCGCTTGACCGGCGTGGGCGCCATGCGTGGCATCGAACTGGCCAACGCCGACGGCAGCCCGGCGCCACAACAACTGACCCAGCTGCTGGCACTGGCCCGCGAGGCGGGTTTGTTGCTGATGCCCAGCGGCAAATCGCGGCATATCATCCGCCTGCTGGCGCCGTTGACGATTGAAGCGGCGGTGCTGGAGGAAGGGCTGGATATTCTTGAAGAGTGTTTGGCGAAGTTGGCTTAAAAACCAAAAAGCCCGGCGGGAAGCCGGGCTTCGAACGGAAAACGTCAGTGGACGAGTCGGGCGACGCCAAAGGCGATGGCAGACAAGGCGCCAGCTGTTCCGACAAACCATTTCAGCAGTCGGGTTTCCAACGATTGCATATCCGTTCTGAAATTGGCGATTGAGAGATCCAACCTGGAGGTTGCTTCGAGCAGGTCGATTTTGGTCTGCATCAGATCGGACTTGGTGGCCATGTGCTCCTGCATGCCATCCAGCTTCGTCTCGACGCGCTCCAATCTTGCCTCAACTTGTGAAATACGCTTTTCCAAATCGTTTTCTCCTCCGTTGCCCCCACCGCCTGCGCCGCCTTTGCGGTCGTAGCCTGATGACGAACCTTGACGGTACTCCTGGCGAAGATAGCTCACATTATCCTTGAGGTCATTCGCCATTTCAGGCCTCCTTCTTTTGGGTCAAAGCATTCAGTCCATCAGCTACACCTTCCATGCAGTCGATAAACTCATTCAGCTTCACCCATGCTTCATCTGCCGCCTGTTTTACATCCACGTCTTCACTATGTTTGAGCGCACCGGACAAGCTAATGATGCCGGAGCCGAGCCTAGCAATTGCACTGTGATACTGACCGAGAATAATGACTAGTTCCCCGGCTGTTACGGCCTTTGCCTCACCTACGTTGTCGTCGCCTTCCATGTCGACCCCCCATCTGTTTTGGTGACGCAGATAACCACGCCCTCAAACACAAACCAACGCACAGATTGCTACCAAATCCGACGATCCAGCGCACTATTACCAAATCCGAAAGAATCCATCTTCCGTTTAGCCCTTTCTCTCCCCGCGCCAGGGCTTTATCCTTGTCAGCAACAAACTGAAACGTTTCATCATTCCACCAAACCATCGACCGCCCGTGTTCAACGCCCTTGTGCGAACGCGCCAGGCCGCTGTTTGCGTTTCAAAACCATAAAATATTAAGACCCCATTTTGCCTATGCCTGCTTTCCCAAACCTGCGCCTGTGCGCTGCGCTGTTACCGTTCGGCCTGATCAACTGTGCCCAGGCCGCACCTGCCTTTGACGCTGAATCACCGTGGATGCTGGGTGATTTCGGCGGCACTCGGACAGCGCTGTCTCAACTAGGCTACGACTTCAAATTCGACTACACCGGCGAAATGGGCAGCAACCTGCACGGCGGCTCGGATCACGACCGCACTGCGCGCTACAGCGACCAATTCGGCCTGGGCACGCACCTGGATCTGCAGAAGATCCTCGGCTGGCACGACGCCGAGTTCCAGTTGACGGTAACCGAGCGCAGCGGCAACAACATCACCAATGACCGGGTCAACGATCCGCGTGTGGGCGGTTTTACCTCGTCCCAGGAAGTCTGGGGCCGTGGCCAGACCTGGCGCCTGACGCAGATGTGGTACCAGCAGAAATTCTTCGACCAAAAGCTCGACATCAAGGCCGGGCGCTTTGGCGAAGGTGAAGACTTCAACAGCTTCCCCTGCGACTTCCAGAACCTCGCATTCTGCGGCTCGCAGGTCGGTAACTGGGTTGGCAGCATCTGGTACAACTGGCCGGTGAGCCAGTGGGCGTTGCGGGTCAAATATCACCTGACGCCCGAGTTGTACGCCCAGGTCGGCGCCTACGAACAGAACCCGTCCAACCTCGATCGCGGCAACGGCTTCAAGCTCAGCGGCAGCGGCACCCAAGGCGCCCTGCTCCCGGTTGAGCTGGTGTGGACGCCTACGCTGAACGGCCTGCCCGGCGAATACCGCGCCGGCTACTACTACAGCAGCGCCAAGGCCAGCGATGTGTATAAAGACCGCAACGACCAGCCGGCAGCCCTCAGCGGCGAGGCCTATCGCAGCGCCTCCAGCAAGCACGGGGTGTGGCTGGGGGTGCAGCAGCAAGTCACCAGCCTGGCCAGCGACCATTCGCGGGGCTTGAACGTGTTCGCCAACGGCACGATGCACGACAAGAAAACCAACGCTGTGGATAACTACGTGCAAGCCGGCGTGGTCTACAAGGGCCTGTTCGACGCTCGCGCCAAGGACGATATCGGTTTCGCCGTGGCTCGGGTGCACGTCAACCCGGCCTACCGCAAGAATGCCGAGGCAAGCAACCAGGCCCACGCGGTATACGACTTCGATGACCCGTCCTACCTGCCGATTCAACACACGGAATACAGCGCTGAGCTCTATTACGGCATCCATGTCACCCAGTGGCTGACGGTGCGCCCGAACCTGCAATACATCCGTCACCCCGGAGCCGTGGCCCAGGTGGATGACGCGCTCATCGGCGGGATCAAGCTGCAAAGCTCATTCTGACGGTGTAAGTAAATTCTGAAGAAAACGAATTAGCCCTGAACCAAGCCTGCGCCGGAACGTCATCTACAGTGAACTGTGCGCAATCAATTCAAAACGTAACGGAGAACCACACTATGAGCACTGATGGTGCTTCAAGTCCAAGTCGCCTGCTGCCCAGGCTGCTGGGGATCTTGCTGCTGATAATGGGCCTGGCCTTGTTGGCCGGGGGGATCAAGCTGAGCATGCTCGGCGGGTCGCTGTATTACCTGCTGGCCGGTCTCGGCATCACCGTCACAGGCCTGTTGCTGCTGGCTACACGCCGTGCGGCGCTGGGCTTGTACGCACTGGTGCTGTTTGCCAGCACCGTATGGGCGCTGTGGGAAGTCGGCCTGGACTGGTGGCAACTGGTACCGCGCCTGGCCCTGCTGTTTGCCCTCGGCATCGTCATGCTGCTCCCGTGGTTCCGCCGTCCGTTGCTGCGTGGCCAAGCCTCGCCGCTGGGCACTGGCGCGCTGAGCGTCGCCGTCGTACTGGCCGGCGCCGCTGCATTGGCCAGCCAATTCACCGACCCGGGCGCCATGGTCAAGAAAGGCCAGCTGGACCGCGATGCGGTACCGGGCATGGCCAGCACTGCGCCGGCCCAGGCTGATGGTGACTGGAACTCCTATGGCCGTTCGGCCTTCGGTGATCGTTACTCGCCACTCGCACAGATCACTCCGGAAAACGCCCACAAGCTGGTTCCAGCCTGGACCTTCCGTACGGGCGACATCCCTGGCCCAGGCGATCCCGGTGAAACCACCGCGGAAAACACCCCGCTGAAAGTCAACGGCATGCTCTACGTGTGCACGCCTCACAGCCAGGTGATTGCCCTGGACCCGGACACCGGCAAGGAAATCTGGCGTTTCGACCCGAAGATCAGCAGCGAAGGTGCTGCCAACTTCAAGGGTTGGGCGCACATGACCTGCCGTGGCGTGTCGTATCACGATGACGCGGTCTATGCCTCGGAACAGAGCCCGACTGGCAGCGCCAGCCCGGCCGCCGCGCCGAATGCCTGCCCGAAACGCATCTTCGTCCCTACCGCCGACACCCGTCTGATCGCCCTGAACGCCGACACCGGCAAGATGTGCGAAGACTTCGGTGACAAAGGCCAGATCGACTTGCGTGCCAACATCGGCACCTTCGCCCCGGGCGGTTACTACTCCACCTCGCCACCGGCCGTTACCAAGAACCTGGTGGTAATCGGCGGTCACGTGACCGACAACGTCTCCACCGACGAGCCTAGCGGCGTGATCCGTGCGTTCGACGTGCACACCGGCAAGCTGGTGTGGAATTGGGACAGCGGCAACCCGGACGACACCACCCCGTTGGCCGAGGGCAAGACTTACACCCGCAACTCGCCAAACATGTGGTCGATGTTCGCGGTGGACGAAAAACTCGGCATGCTCTACCTGCCGATGGGTAACCAGATGCCCGACCAGTACGGCGGCGACCGGACTCCGGACTCCGAGAAGTACAGCGCCGGCCTGACTGCCCTGGACATCGACAGCGGCCACGTGAAGTGGACCTTCCAGTTCACTCACCATGACCTGTGGGACATGGACGTGGGCGGCCAGCCTTCGCTGATCGACATCAAGACCGCTGACGGCGTGAAGCAAGCGGTAATGGCGTCGACCAAGCAAGGCAGCATCTACGTGATCGACCGCTCGAACGGTCAGCCTGTAGTGCCGATCAATGAAATCCCTGTACCGCAAGGCGCAGTGGCCGGCGATCACACCGCACCGACCCAACCGAAGTCCGACCTGAACTTCATGCCACCGCCCCTCAAGGAGCGTGACATGTGGGGCGTGACGCCGTTCGACCAGATGCTGTGCCGGATTGACTTCAAATCCATGCGCTACGACGGTCCGTTCACCCCGCCGTCGCTGCAGGGCTCGATCGTTTACCCAGGTAACTTCGGCGTGTTCGACTGGGGTGGCATTTCCGTCGACCCGGTTCGCCAGATCGCGTTCGTGAACCCAAGCTACATGGCGTTCAAATCGAAACTGATCCCGGCCGCCGACATTGCCAAGCAAGGCCCACGGGTCAGCGAAACCGAAGGCGTGCAGCCGAACAAAGGCGCGCCATACGGTGTGATCCTCGAAGCCATGCTGTCGCCACTGGGCCTGCCGTGCCAGGCGCCGGCGTGGGGTTATGTGGCCGCGGTCGACCTGACCAACCACCAGACCATCTGGATGCACAAGAACGGCACCGTGCGTGACAGCTCGCCGGTTCCGATTCCACTGACCATGGGCGTGCCAAGCCTGGGCGGGACTTTCACCACCGCCGGTGGCGTGTCCTTCCTCAGCGGTACCCTTGACCAGTACCTGCGTGCCTATGACGTGAAAAACGGCAAGCAGTTGTGGGAAGGCCGCCTGCCGGCAGGCGCGCAAACCACACCAATGACCTACACCGGCAAGGACGGCAAGCAGTACGTGCTGGTCATGGCCGGCGGTCATGGTTCCCTGGGCACCAAGCAGGGTGACTATGTGATGGCGTTCAAACTGCCGGATTAAGCAAAACCGGCAGTAAGAAAAAGGCGGCTACCTAAGTGGGTAGCCGCCTTTTTTTATGCGTGAAATAAAGCGATCCGATAGCGCCGATGTATTTAAAAGTTTACTCGGAAAAGTCCTATACCTCCCCAAAAGTCTTTCCCTCAACTTTGGCCCTGCGCCATCCGACGCTCACTGTCGCCAGTAAATCCCCAGCCAAACAAACGTTATCTATATGACGTGCTGTAACTAACATGGAGTTTTCATCATGACGGACCTCAACAGCGTTGAATCAATACCTGCAGTCCCGCATAGCCAGGCGCCCGGGATCCTGGCGCTTGAGCAACTCGACACACTCAGCCTGGAAAAACTTATTCGCGGAGAAATACTTGCCATCCGGGTACCTGACTACGCGAATGAACAAACCAGCGAAGTACTAAATAAACATATCAATGAAACGGCGACGCTCCAGGAATATAACCACGAGACCTATGAGCACGGAAAAGTTGTCCAGCATTTCTATGGTGTCCATCGCTGGGGAACACCGTTCAACTCCACCTATGGCAAGGCCGCAGACAGCTATTCGCAACAGAAATACTACGCAGACGCCACCCACATGCGCTGCGTGATCGATGACCTCTGTGCCCCGCGCAAACCACCCATCCATCTACTGATGGAGCATATCCGGCAGGTGTGGCCAGAAGGCGCGACAACCGCGGCGTTCCAGGGCCAGCCGATGTTCTGCGGCATTATCCGCGCCATGTTCCCGGAGACAGCCCACCTCTCCGAAACAGTCCCCCATGTCGATTGCCTGCCCTTGTCGATTGCCGAACTGGAACATCAATTCAGCGCGAATATTTACCTCGAAGTACCACCTTCCGGAGGTGAACTGGTCATTTGGGATACCGAGGCGTTTACCTACGACGAGGTCATCCGTTTCGAAGGGGCGGAACTGCCCGAAGATCGTTTGCAAAAACCGCTGCGCATCCAGCCGCAGAAAAACGAACTGGTGATTATCAATACTCGCCGTCCCCATGCCATTTGCGGTTTCGATTCAGGCAAGCGCATCAGCATCCAGTCGTTTATCGGCTATACCACTGGCCAGCCGTTTTACTTCTGGTGCTAACGCCTTTATTTCTCTTCCTGACGGACACCCTGATATGACACCTGAAGAATTCCGCCGACATGGCCACGCCATGATCGACCTGATTGCAGACTATCGACAAAACATCGAGCAACGCGGTGTGCAACCCATCACGGCCCCGGGCGAAATCAGGTCCGCATTGCCGGCCAGCCCGCCTGAGACAGCCGAACCGTTCGAACAGATCATGGGCGACGTCGAAACACTGATCATGCCCGGTCTGTTGCATTGGCAGCATCCAAGCTTCTTCGGGTTCTTCCCGTCGAATGTGGAACTGTCCTCCGTCCTCGGCGATTGCTTGAGTACCGGCCTGGGCGTGGTGGGATTGTCGTGGCAATCGAGCCCGGCCCTGACCGAAATCGAGGAAGTCACCACCGATTGGCTGCGCGACATGATCGGCCTGAGCGCCAACTGGAGCGGAGTGATCCAGGACTCGGCCTCGACCTCCACCCTGGTGGCGCTGATCAGCGCCCGCGAACGCAGCTCCAACTACGCGCTGATGCACGATGGCCTGCAAAACAGCGGCGCCCCCTTGATCGTCTACACCTCGGCCCACGCCCATAGTTCAGTGAACAAGGCCGCGATCCTGGCGGGGTTCGGCCAGAACAATATCCGTACCGTGGCAACCGACGAACACAATGCAATGTCACCGCATGCATTGGGGCGGGCAATCGAACAAGACCTGGCTGCCGGGAACATACCCTGTGTGGTGATTGCGACCACCGGCACAACGGCAGCCATGGCCATCGACCCCCTGGAAGCCATCGGCGCCCTGACGCAACGCCACGGCCTGTGGTTGCATGTCGACTCAGCCATGGCCGGGGCCGCGATGATCCTCCCGGAATGCCGCGCGCTGTGGCACGGCATCGAGAACGCCGACTCGCTGGTCCTCAACCCTCACAAATGGCTGGGGGCGGCGTTTGATTGCTCGGTGTACTTTGTACGCGACCCCGAGCACTTGATTCGCATCATGACCACCAACCCCAGCTATCTACAGTCCAAGGCTGACGGCCAGGTCAGGAACTACCGCGACTGGCGGATCTCCCTGGGCAGCCGGTTCCGCGCGCTGAAGCTGTGGTTCCTGATCCGCGAGCAAGGCGTCAGCGGCCTGCAGGCCCGGCTGCGGCGTGACCTGGCGAATGCCCGCTGGCTGGCAGAACAGATTGAAGGCAGCAAACACTGGAAACTGGTAGCCGCCGTTACCCTGCAAACCTTGTGCATTCGCCACGAGCCACCAGGCCTTGATGGTGAGGCGCTGGATAACTACACCCGGGCCTGGGCGGAAAAGCTCAACCATTCAGGCAGCGCCTACGTCACCCCCGCCGTTCTCGACGAGCGCTGGATGGTACGCGTGTCCATTGGCGCGCTGGGGACGGAGCGCCACCACGTCGAAGGCTTGTGGGAACGGTTGCAAAGCCTGGTCGATGCAACGGTGGAACACTGAAAGACCGGTGTCGGTGCAGCCACCGACGCCCTAGACCGGCACGCGCTCGCGGCGCATCCACATCTCAAACGCCATGGCATTCAACGGCCGGCTGATCAGATAGCCCTGGGCCGTATCGCACTTCCAGAGCTTGAGCAGCTTGAGGCTGGGCTCGAACTCCACCCCTTCGGCCACCACCTTGAGCCCCAGGTTGTGGCTCATTTCGATGGTCGAGCGCACGATCACGCCGTCGCCGGAAGTGCTGTCGAGGTTGCGCACAAACGATTGGTCGATCTTCAATTCCTGCACCGGCAGGCGTTGCAGTTGCGCCAGGGATGAATAGCCGGTGCCGAAGTCATCCACCGACAGGCTGATGCCACAAGCGCGCAGTTGCTCCAGCACGCTGAGGGCCTGGGCCGGGTTGTGCATGATCGCGCTTTCGGTGATTTCGAAAATCAGTTGCCGGGCCGATACCCGGTAGTGCGCCAGCAACTCGGTCACCCGCGGGGCCAGGCCGTCATCGGCGAGGTCATCCACCGAGATGTTCACCGACAACTGCACCTCCAACCCGCGCACCGCCCACTCGGCCAGTTGGCGAATGGCTTCTTCGATCACCCACTGGGTCAGGCTGCCCATGCTGCCGGTGCGCTCGGCCAGGGGAATGAACTCGGCCGGCGACACCAGGCCCAGGGTCGGGTGCTGCCAGCGCAACAGCGCTTCGGCCTGGCGCACATGGCCATGGTGCAGGTCGAGCTTGGGCTGGTAACACAGGTACAACTCGCCCTCCGTCGGCGCCCGGCGCAGGTCACGAATCAGGCTGATCTGGCGTTGATGGGCGAGGTCGCGGTCCTGCTGGTAGATCTGTAAGTAACCCGGGAACGCTGCCGCATCGTGGCGGGCAATCGCGGCGCGGCTGATCAGCTCTTCAACCTGCTGGCCGTCGGCCGGGTAGGCGGCGATGCCGATGCTCACTTCGTGGCGCAATTCATCGCCACCAATGCGCTGGGGTTCGGTGAGCAGCCCATACAAGCGGTCAGCCAGGGCCACCGCGCGGTCGATCGCAGTGTTTTCCAGCAGCAGCAAAAACTCGCTGCCGGTGATGCGCGCGGCGGTGTCGCTGGCCGACAGGCTCGACAGCAGGCAGCGGCTGGCTTCGCGGAGCATTTCTTCCACGCCTTCCGGGCCGTAGCCTTCGTTGATCACCCGGTAGTTTTCAATCCCCAGGTACAGCAACACCACCGGCCGGCCAGCGCTGATGGCGCTGCCCAGGCGTTCCATGGCCAGCGCGCGGTTAGGCAGGCCGGTGAGCGGGTCGTGCAAGGCGTTGTGGGCCAGTTGTCGCTCGCGTACCGCGATCCCGGTTTGCATGGCGTTGAAGGCCTGGGCCAGCAGGCCGAACTCATCGTGGCTGCGCACCTGTACCGGTGTGCGATAGTCACCGGCCCCGATGCGTTCGGCCGCCTGCACCAACGCATTGAGTGGGCGTGAAACCCGCCGCGCCAGAAACAACGCACCCGCGAGCGACACCAGCAGCACCACCAGGGCGATCGCGAGAAATTGCCGGTCCAGCGGCGCGAAGGATTCAAGGGCGTGGTCCAGCGGGCTTTGCAGCAGCACCCGGACCTCGCCACCGTCTGCCGTGTTGCCCAACGGCAGCACCTGGCTGAGATAGCGCTGGCCGTGGAACAGGTTCAATTGCGCCACCGGGTTGATGTACGCGCCCTGCAGGTCGCCGGCAATCGACGCCTGTAGCGCCTCGGGCTGAGTACTGAACAATTCGCCGGGCTGACCATGCTGCGCGCTGATGAACGACACTTCCAGGTTGCTCATGGAGCGCAATTCACTGGCAAAGATTTCGTCCATGGGAAAGCCCATGGCGACACGGGCGATCGGCGCGGGGTCGACGACTTCCTGTTGCACCAGCAGGAAAGGCCGGCCATCCAGGGCCACGATCAACATTTGCAGGCCGCTGCGCCGGGCCTGGCGCAAGGCATCGTTATAGGGAAAGGCCTGGCCGGACGTCAGCGCCGGTGACGTGCTGACCATCACGCGGCCGTCGAGCCCCAGCACAAATACCTCGCTGGAACTCAGGCCGGTGCCATGCCGGCGCAGGGTCGCGAGAATCGCGTCGGGTTCACCATCGGCGACAGCCTGGCGAAACGGCAGGTCCGCCGTCAGCCAGTTCAAGCCGTATTGCAGGCGCCGGCCACGCAGGTCGAGCAGGCGTTCGAACACCTGGCTGCCGGTTTCCAACTGCACCTGGGCCTGGTTTTCCACGGCGCGATTGGTGGCGGTCTTCACCGCGAAATACACCGCTGCCACGACCACCAGCAACAGCAGCGCCAGCACCCCGGCAATCCGGGTTTGAAACGTATGGCGCCACCTCATTCTGTTGCCCTCTGGCAGCGCCTGCCCCCTCCAGCCGAAACGTCCCTTCGTCATACGCGTCCCTCGCGATAGCTGAACCGGCGTCAAATAAATATCCTTTTTACAGGGATATTTGAATTATCCAGATTAGCTGCGCAAGAGAAGAAGTGCACCCAATAAATACGGGAGTTTATATGTCATTAATTTGGCGACAGGCTGCCGTTACGACGTTCGCGCCCGCATGAAGTCCCCCCAACGCCGCACGAGATAGTTGTGCTCATCCATCACCGAGTTCCACACCGCGATATGCCCCATGCGCTGTTCATAGGAACCGCCGTCGCGCACGTCACCCACATCGATCAGCGGTAAGCCATCGCTGCCCAACAGCTCTTCCCGGGCGGGCAGGCCGGCGTACCAGTAGTCCCATTCGGCGCTGCTCAGGTGATCTCGGCTGCGAGCCGGGTTGCCGATGTAATAACCCTGGCGCGCCATCACCGCACCCGGCCAGCCGGACAGCCACCAGTTGAGGTAGGCATAGGCCGCATCCAGCACCGGGCCCTTGGCATGGCGCGACAGCGACAACCCGCCGAACCAGGCGCGATAGCCTTCACGGGGCACCGCCAGGCGGTATTTGACCCCGGCCCGATGCAGGCGCATCAGGGTCGGTGACCACAGGCTCTGGATATCGATGCTCGGGCTGAGCATCAGTTGCGCGGCTTCCTCGTCATCGGACCAGAACGCCGCGAAGTGGCCTTCCTTCTGTTTACGCACCAGGATATCGGCCAGTACATCGATCTCTTCGATGCTCATGTTGCCGATGTCCTTGAAGCTCGCGAGGCCCGC
Source organism: Pseudomonas sp. E6002 (assembly GCF_013385565.1). Lineage (NCBI taxonomy): Bacteria > Pseudomonadati > Pseudomonadota > Gammaproteobacteria > Pseudomonadales > Pseudomonadaceae > Pseudomonas > Pseudomonas sp. E6002. The sequence continues at coordinate 146,608 of NZ_JACAPT010000006.1, forward strand.
GCCTTGCACGGCCAGCGCCGCGTCCAGGGCGCCGATGGCGGCGTCGCTCTGCAACGCAGTGCGTGCGCCCCAGGCCGGGTCCAGCAACCAGCCCCAACTCTCGTTGCCGCGGTTGAACCCTTCGGGCAAGCGCTCGGGGCGGTAGGCGAAACTGTCGGCGTTGTGGGTCAGGGGCAGCATGCTGATGCGTTCGGTGACGGTGCTGCCGAGGCTGCCGTCGTGCTGCACGAAGAGGCGCTCGCTGGGCACACTGCCGCTGCCCAGACGGTCGTTGGCGGACAAGCGTCCGCGCTTGGGCAGGTCGTTGATCTCGTGCCACAGCGCGATGCGCCGGGTGTCGATCGGCTGGATCGCCCGCGCCGGCCACACGAAGTCGACGTTGTGAAACCACTGGTCGTAGAGGTCGTAGCTGTCAGGCTGCATCACCGCAATGCGCTGGGCCTGCTCGACATCATGCACCTGGTACACCAGGCGAATGCCCAGCTCTTTTTCCGCTCGCACACGCAAGGTTTCGAGCAAGGTCACCGAGGTGCCGAGGACGCGAAGCGTGATCATGCGGCGAACCTTCTGGAGAACACTTCAAAGGAGCGCCGCAGCAGAGCCGGGTCAAGCCCGCGCAGGATAAACACCAGGCGCGATTGCCGATCGGTCCCCGGCCAGGCAGGCAGGTGAACCGGGGCATGCAGACAATGCTGCACGCCATGAATGACGATGGGAGCGTTACTGGCGTTCACGTTGAGCAGTCCTTTGACGCGAAGAATACGTTCGCCATGGCATCTTAACAGCATCGATAACCAGACCCCGAAACCGACCCAATCCAGCGGCTGATCGAAGGTCAGGCAGCAGACTTGCGCAGCGCCATGGTTGGCGGCGGTGGTTTGATGGAGTTTCCAGCGGCTGACTTCTGCAGCGGGCTCGGCACTGCGCAGGCCTTCGCCAAGCAGCAGTTGTTCACCGCTGTCGATATCGCAGGTATTGAGGATCGGCGTGCCGGCGTTCAGTGCCTGCAAGTGCAAGCGCAACGGGCCACAGTCTTCGACGAGGTCGGTCTTGCTCAACAGCAGGCGATCGGCAGCGGCCACTTGCGCCAGCCATTCCGGGTGCAGGCGCTCTTGCAAAGCGGCGTGGCTGGCGTCCACCAGCGTCACCACCAGGCCGATATGAAAGCGCCCGCGCAGTTGCACGTCGTTGTTCAAGGTCGCGAGGATTGGCGCCGGGTCGGCCAGGCCGGTGGTTTCCAGGATCACCCGCTTGAAGGGCGGAATCTCGCCCCGCTCACGACGCTGCAACAGGCCGAGCAAGGCGTCTTTCAACTCGCCGCGAATCGAACAGCACACGCAGCCGCTGGGCAGCAGCACCGTGTCCGGCGCGACTTCCTCCACCAGCAGGTGGTCGATGCCGACGTCGCCGAACTCATTGATCAGCAACGCCGTGTCGCCGAGGCTTTCACCTTGCAGCAGGCGCTTGAGCAAGGTGGTCTTGCCGCTGCCGAGGAAGCCGGTGATGACGTTTAGCGCGATGCTCATAGTTCTACCTCAATGATGCCCCTGCAGGAGTCCGGCTTGCCGGCGATGGCGATATCAAGGACGCCATCGCCGGCAAGCCGGGCTCCTACAGTTCCAGATGATCGAGCAGGCGCGGGTCCAACGGGTCCAGCGGTCGACCGAGCATGGTCTCTGCCGCCTGCCACAGTTGATCCAGGCCGCTGGCCAGTTCCTGTTTGCCGGTGGCGCCCAGCAGCAGATAGGACGCGCCCTGGAAGTCTTCGACCTTGAGCCGGAACACCGCCAGCACCTGGTTGATCGCCGCGATTCGGCGCAGACGTTCGCGTCGGCGCGGCAATTCATCGCCCAAAGGGTCGCTCCAGTGCAGGTCTTCGCCCAGCAGGCCGCAGAGTCCGCACATGCTTAATACCCGCTCATGGCATGACGTCGCCGGAGTTCGGGCCAAGGGTCTGGCCGACGAACAGATTGCCGCCCGGCTCGCTGGCCAGCAGCACGGCAGTCGGCGCGACTTCGTCCGCCAGGCCGAAACGACCCAGGGGCAACTCGGCGGCCTTGGCGCGTTTCCAGGTGTCGCTGATGCCGCCTACCAATGGCGTTTCGATAGGCCCGGGTGCGATAGCGTTGACCAGTACGTTGTCCTTGGCCACTTCCAGGGCCAGGGATTTAGTGAAACCGATCACGCCGGCCTTGGCCGCCGCATAGTGCGTCAACTCGGCGCCGCCCTTGATCCCCAGTTGCGAGGCGACATTGATGATCCGGCCCCAGCGCTGGGCGATCATGTGAGGCAAGGCGCGCTGGCTGGCGACGAACACGCTGGTGAGGTCGACGCGCAGCATGTCGTTCCACATGTCCAGGGTCAGGTCGACGCAACGGGCCTGGGTCAGCATGCCGGCGTTGTTGACCAGGATGTCGATGCCGCCGTAGTGGGTGACGCAGGCATCGACGCTGGCCCGGGCGCCGTCGACGGTGCCGACATCGGCCACGCACTCGAGGACTTCGGCGCCGAGGTTGCGGCAGGTGATGGCGGTTTCGGCGAGGGTGGCGGCATCGCGGTCGGCCAGCAACAGGCGCGCGCCTTCGACGGCGTAGGCACGGGCGATGGCGGCGCCGATGCCGCTGCCGGCACCGGTGATCACGGCACGGCGGTTAGCGAGTTGGGGCATGGTGAACTCCTGAAATAATCAAACGGCGAACGCGGTCAAAAATGTGGGAGCGGGCTTGCTCGCGAAAGCGGAGTGCCAGCCAATACATGCGGAACTGATCCACCGCATTCGCGAGCAAGCCCGCTCCCACATTTGGAGCGAGTCCGGCTTAAAACTGGGGGTTAGTCCGGCCAGCGCACGGTCAAGCCACCATCAATCACAATGCTCTGCCCGGTCAGGTAGCTCGACTCCTCACTGGTCAAAAACCGCACCAGGGACGCCACTTCATCCGCCCGCCCGACTCGGCCCAGCGGAATCGCCCGCGCCGCTTTCGCCAGCCCTTCCGGCCCGAGGGAGTTCTTCGCGTCCAGCGACTGGGGCGTTTCGATCAACCCCGGAATCACCGCGTTGCAACGAATCCCCAACGGCGCCAATTCCACCGCCAGCGACCGACACAACCCCGGCACGCCGGCCTTCGCCGCCGCGTAGTGCGCGTGCTCCTGCCAGCCATACACGCCACCGGCAATCGACGAAATCGCCACCAGCGCACCGCCTTCATGCATGTGCCGGGTTGCCGCCCGGAAGGTGCGCATCACCCCGGTCAGGTCGACGTTGAGCATCTCATTCCACAGCTCGTCGGTCATTTCCAGCAGTGGCGCACGGCGTAACAAACCGGCGTTGGCCACCGCGTAATCGAGGCGACCGAAGTGCTGGACCGCCTGCGCCGCCAGGTTATCCACCGAGGTTGTATCGCCCACGTCCAGCGGCAACATCAGGCATTCACCGCCCGCCTCTTCCACCAGCGCAACCGTGTGATGCGGGTCATGGGGATCGGCCGGGTAATACCCACCCACCACCGCCACGCCGCTGCGGGCATACGCCACCGCGAGGGCCTGGCCGATGCCGCTGGCGGCACCGGTAATCAATGCAACTTTACGACTCATCGAATCAACTCCTTACTGGACGGTTTCCGGACGCACATGGCGCGCGGCAAACATCAACGCACCGGAGAGGAAGCACGGCACTGCGCCAAACCACAGCGCAGCGGTCTGCCAGTCACTCCCGGCCGACAACACCTGGGTCGCGCCGAACCCGGCAACCACCGCACCAATCGGCCCCATGGCATGGATAATCGCGCCACCGGTAGCCCGGATGCTGGTGGGAAAACTTTCACTGATGAAAAACAGCGCCGCCGAGTACGGCCCGATCAGGAAGAACAGGCCCAGGCTGTACAGCCCCACCACCATCGCCATGTTGCTCGGGCCAAACAGCATCCCGGCAAACGACAGCCCGCCGAGCATCCAGCCCAGGCCGATGACATTGCGCCGGCCGATCTTGTCGCCCATCCAGCCGTGGCTGAGGTAGCCGCAGTAGCCCACCAGGTTCGACAGCACGAGGATGATCAGCGAGTTCTCGAACGAGATGTGGTGCACGCTGACGATCACCGACGTACCCAGCACGCTGAACACCTGGATCGCCGCCCAGTTGAGCAGCAGCGCCGCACCGATCACCAGGGTTGCACGGCGGGCCGGGCCACGGAATGCGGCCTTGAGGCCGGCCTTGCTGTGTTCGTCATAGTCCACGCCGTAGGTCACGGCGACGTTTTGCGCCTCTTTCACCGCGCCGCTTTTACGCAGCTCGCTGATGCGCTGGTGAATCTGGAACTGCGGGCTTTCCTTGAGCTTGCGCGCCATGACCGCGATGACAATCGCCGGGATCGCCGCAAACACGAAGCACCCCTGCCAGCCAATCACCGGCAGCAACAGCGCGGTCAAACCCGCCGCGATCAACGCGCCCACCGGCCAGCCGCCCTGCACCAGGCTGTAGATAAAGCCGCGACGCTTGGCCAGTTTTGGATCATCGGAAGCTGCGTACAGTTCGCTCAAGTAAGTCGCGTTGACGGTTTCCTCGGCATAACCCAGGCCGCCCAGCGAACGGATCAGGATCAGCGACGACTTGCCCCACGCACCACCAATGGCGGTGAGCGCCGAGCAGATCGCCGAACCGGCCACGGTGAAAATAATCCCTTTGCGCCGACCCAGTTTGTCCACGATCGGACCGATGGCCAGCGCGACCACGGCGGTGCCTACCGCCACCCATGTCGCAATCTCCGCTTGCTCCACTTCACCCCAGTTAAAGTGCCGCCCGATTTCCGGCAGCAAGGTGCCGAAAAGGATGAAGTCATACACCGCAAACACCCAGGCAAAAAACGCGATCCAGGTGGCGAAACGCACTTCCTTGGGCGTCAGTTGCCGGGGTTTCCAGCCAGTCAGATCAAGCTTGTTGTAGATAGACATGAATCGCGCCTCGGGAGGTTGGCCAGGGTTTAGGTACGGGTGTCAGGTACGTGGTTGGCGGCGGATAAAGTCATCGGCGATTTCGTCGAAGGTGACGAAGCGCACGCCGGCATGGCTCTGGATGTGTTCGATCAGCCGCTCAAGCATCAGCAGCACTTGCGGGCGCCCGGACACGTCGGGGTGGATGGTCATGGTGAACACCGCGTGTTCGTGCTCGCGGTAGACCCAGTCGAACTGGTCGCGCCACATTTCTTCGAGGTGACGCGGGTTGACGAAGCCATGGCTGTTCGGGGCTTTCTTGATGAACATCATCGGCGGCAGGTCGTCTAGGTACCAGTTGGCCGGGATCTCCACCAGGTCGGTTTCTTCGCCGCGCACCAGGGGTTTCATCCAGGTGTCGGGGTGCTGGCTGTAGTCGATCTTGGTCCAGGTGTCGCCCTTGCGCACGTAGTACGGGTGGAAGTCGTTGTGCATCAGGCTGTGGTCGTACTTGATGCCTTTTTTCAGCAGCAGTTCGTTGGTGACCTTGCTGAATTCCCACCACGGCGCGACGTAGCCGGTGGGGCGTTTGCCGGTGACCTGGGTGATCAGCTCGATGGACTTGTCGAGGACGATTTCTTCCTGCTCGGCCGTCATCGCAATCGGGTTTTCGTGGCTGTAGCCGTGCACACCAATTTCGTGACCGGCGTCGGCCACCGCCTTCATCTGCTCGGGGAAGGTTTCCATCGAGTGGCCGGGAATAAACCAGGTGGTGCGCAGGCCGTAGCGCTCGAACAATTTGAGCAGGCGTGGCGCACCGATTTCACCGGCGAACAGGCCGCGGGAAATGTCGTCCGGGGAATCTTCGCCGCCATAGGAACCGAGCCAGCCGGCGACCGCGTCGACGTCGACGCCAAATGCACAGAGGATGTCTTTAGCCATGATGTGTCTCCTTAAAAAGTGAGTGCGGTTTCTACTGACAGCGCGGCCCGAAGCAGGCGCGCGTCTTCGCCGCTGGGGGCGCTGAGCAACAGGCCGGTGGGCAGGCCCAGGGCATCACGGCCGCTGGGCAGGCTGACGCCGGGCATGTCCAGCAGGCTGCCGGGCATGGTCAGGCGCAGGGTGGCGAGGTTGGTGCTGACGAACAGTTCAAAGTCGGCTTCCAACGGCGCCAGGGCCGGGGCCACATGGGCCACGGTGGGGGTGATGAGGATCGCGCCGTCGAGTTCGTCGACAAGCTGCTGTTGCAGGCGGCGACGGGCGTCGTACAGCGCCAGCAGTTGGCTGGCCGGCAGTGTGCGGGCCGCTTCAAGGCGACGGCGAACGCGGGGGTCGAGTTGCTCGGCATCAGGGCTGTCGAGCAGGGCTTCGTGGAGGGCGAAGGCTTCGAAGGCGCCGAGCCAGCCCTGGTGCTGGATCAGGTCGAGGGTGGCCTGGAAGGTCCTCGAGGGGCGTACCTCAATCAGTGCGCCGTCTGCCTTCAATCGGTCCACACAACGTTGCAGATTGTCGCGCACCGCAGGTTCAACCCGTGCGTCTTCCAGCACACTTTGCTCGACCCAGAACCGCTGGCCATTGAGGCTGCGGGGCGGGCGTGGTGGGCGCTGGTCGCGACCATTGAGCAGGTCGTCGATGGCCAGTGCATCGCGCACGCTGCGGGTCAGCGGGCCGAGGCTGTCGAGGGTGTGAGCCAGCGGAAAAACGCCGTCGCGGCTGTAGCGCCGGCAACTGCTGCGATACCCCACCACGCCATTCAGCGCAGCCGGAATACGGATGGAGCCGGCGGTGTCGGTGCCCATGGCGATCGGCACGATGCCGGCCGCCACCGCGACTGCCGAACCCGACGACGAACCGCCGGGAATCCGCGGTTGGTCGACGCTGCTCGGGTTGTGCGGCGTGCCGAAATGCGGGTTCAGGCCCAGGCCGGAATAGGCCAGCTCGCTGAGGTTGGTCTTGCCGACGCTGACCATTCCGGCGCGGCACAACAGGCCCACACTTGGCGCGTCCAGCAAGGCGGCCGGCGCATTACGGCGATAGGCCGCGCCCGCCGTGGTAATGCTGCCGGCCACATCGAACAGATCTTTCCAGGCCAGTGGCACCCCGTCGAACACGCTCAACGGCTGGCCGGCACGCCAACGGGCAGCCGACGCTTCGGCCTCACGGCGGGCGCGCTCGGCGGTCAGGGAGATGAACACGCCGGGGGCCATGCTCGCGTGGGCAAGTGCCTGTTCCAGGACCTGCACCGGGTCGCTGCGACCGCTGGCGAAATCCTCGGCCATTGAAGTGGCGTCTGACATGGGAATGACCTTTTAAAAATGTACATATTAATAAAATGTACATTTTACAAAGGCAGCTTTCGTGCCAGTCTCGTGGACAGCTTGTTTGCCACACCTGGCACTTTGGAGCAGATCCACGGGCTAGATGGGTTTCAGGCATTAAAAGAAATATCGGCTGGTGTTTAAGGCTCGCCTGGAATGAAATAATGTATCTTTTATTAATAAATACATTTTGGTGCAGAAAAGTAACATCAACCCTCTGAAGGCCCCAAAAAAGTGCCACCGACGTGGCGCAGAGTGACAGGCGCAACTATGAGAGAATCCCCGGCCACCGACCCGTTTGCTCCAGAGAGCCCGATGAAAGCAGTGTCAGCCTCGGCTTCCCGTTACGCGATGATTCACCAGGTTCTGCGCGACGCCATCACCCACGGCACCGCCCGCCATGGCCTGGTGTTGCTGGAAGCGCCGCTGGCCGAATTGTTCGGCACCAGCCGGGTGCCGGTGCGCAAGGCGCTGAACCTGTTGCATGACGAAGGGTTGATCTGCCGCTTTGATGGCCGGGGTTACCTGATCAACCCCGACGGCCTGGACATGGAGCCGCTGCGCCTGCCCCTGAGCCATGCGCACCTGGGCCTCAACGGTGAAGATGAATTGGTGGACACCCGGCCACTGGGGGAGCGCATCGTCGAGGAAATCGGCGCAGCGCTCTCGACCTGTATCGCCTTCGGGCATTATCGCCTCGATGAACAGGCCGCCGCCGAGCACTACAACGTCAGCCGCGCGGTGGTGCGTGAAGCGCTGATGCGCCTGCGGGACCGTGGCCTGGTAGAAAAGGAACCCTATTCCCAATGGCTGGCCGGGCCACTGACTGCCCGGGAAGTCACCGAAGACTACGAACTGCGCGCCTGCCTGGAGCCCGAAGCCCTGCGCCAGAGCGCGCCGAACCTCGACCGCGACCTGCTGCACGCCATGTTGCAGCGCGTGCTCGATGCGCAAAACAGCGCCCATTGCAGCCTGGAAGAGATCGAGCAGATCGAGGAAGACCTGCACCAGCACTGCCTCGCCGGCCTGCAAAATCGCAAGATCGCCGCGCTGATTCGCCAGGGGCAAAGCCCGATGATCATCAGCCGGATTTTCTACCGGCTGCTGGGCATCGGTGCCGATCCGGCGATGCTGGCCGAGCACCGGCTGATCCTGGAGTTGCTGTTGCATGGCGCCTTCGACGCCGCCGCGCTGAACCTGCGCGAGCACCTGCAACGGGCCCGGCAGCGGATGTTGCAGCGGTTGAAAGTGCTGTCGGTGCTGCCTGAACAACCTTTACCGGCCTACCTGCACAAACTCAGCTGACGAAATACAATCGAAAATGTGGGAGCGGGCTTGCTCGCGAAGGCGGCGCATCAGTCACAGATGCATCGACTGACAGACCGCCTTCGCGAGCAAGCCCGCTCCCACATCTGTTCAGCGGTGCTTTTGAAAATATTGTGCAATATGTTGCTATCTCACCCCACCCATTGAAACCACTGCCGACCCGCCCCATCTAACTTGCATACTTCCTTATGCAGGTGCCCCATGAGCGACCAGCAAGAATTCCCGGACATCGACCTCAACGACTACGCCGACCCGGAAAACGCTGAACACACTTCCGCCAACACTGGCTTGGCCCTCCCAGGGCAAAACCTGCCCGACAAGGTCTACATCATCCCGATCCACAACCGGCCTTTCTTCCCGGCGCAAGTGTTGCCGGTGATCGTCAATGAAGAGCCGTGGGCCGAAACCCTGGAGCTGGTGAGCAAGTCCGACCACCACTCTCTTGCCCTGTTCTTCATGGAAACCCCGCCCGAAGATCCGCGCCACTTCGACACCTCCAGCCTGCCGCTGTACGGCACCCTGGTGAAGGTGCACCACGCCAGCCGCGAAAACGGCAAGCTGCAATTCGTCGCCCAGGGCCTGACCCGCGTGCGGATCAAGACCTGGCTCAAGCACCACCGCCCACCGTACCTGGTGGAAGTCGAATACCCGCACCAGCCGACCCAGCCGACCGACGAGGTCAAGGCCTACGGCATGGCGCTGATCAATGCGATCAAGGAACTGCTGCCGCTCAACCCGCTGTACAGCGAAGAACTGAAGAACTACCTCAACCGCTTCAGCCCCAACGACCCGTCGCCGCTGACCGACTTCGCCGCCGCCCTCACCTCGGCCACCGGCACTGAACTGCAGCAAGTGCTGGACTGCGTGCCCATGCTCAAGCGCATGGAAAAAGTCCTGCCGATGCTGCGCAAGGAAGTCGAAGTCGCGCGCCTGCAAAAAGAAATCTCCGCCGAAGTGAACCGCAAGATCGGCGAACACCAGCGCGAGTTCTTCCTCAAGGAACAACTCAAGGTCATCCAGCAAGAGCTGGGGCTGACCAAGGACGATCGCAGCGCCGACGTCGAGCAATTCGAACAACGCCTGGTGGACAAGGTCCTGCCGACCCAGGCGCAGAAACGCATCAGCGAAGAAATGAACAAGCTGTCGATCCTGGAAACCGGTTCGCCGGAGTACGCGGTCACCCGCAACTACCTGGACTGGGCCACATCCGTGCCGTGGGGCGTGTATGGCGAGGACAAACTTGACCTCAAGCACGCCCGCAAGGTACTCGACAAACACCACGCCGGCCTGGATGACATCAAGAGTCGCATCCTCGAGTTCCTCGCCGTGGGCGCCTATAAGGGCGAAGTCGCCGGCTCCATCGTGTTGCTGGTGGGCCCGCCGGGCGTGGGCAAGACCAGTGTCGGCAAATCGATTGCCGAATCCCTCGGCCGGCCGTTCTACCGCTTCAGCGTCGGCGGCATGCGTGACGAGGCCGAGATCAAGGGGCATCGCCGCACCTACATCGGTGCGATGCCGGGCAAGTTGGTGCAAGCCCTCAAAGATGTGGAAGTGATGAACCCGGTGATCATGCTCGACGAGATCGACAAGATGGGCCAGAGCTACCAGGGCGACCCGGCCTCGGCCCTGCTCGAAACCCTCGACCCGGAACAGAACGTCGAATTCCTCGACCACTACCTGGACCTGCGCCTGGACCTGTCCAAAGTGCTGTTCGTGTGCACCGCCAACACCCTGGATTCGATCCCCGGCCCGTTGCTGGACCGCATGGAAGTGATTCGCCTGTCGGGCTACATCACCGAAGAAAAGGTCGCGATTGCCAAGCGTCACCTGTGGCCCAAGCAGCTGGAAAAAGCCGGCGTGTCGAAAAACAGCCTGTCCATCAGCGACGGCGCCCTGCGCGCCCTGATCGATGGTTACGCTCGCGAAGCCGGGGTGCGTCAGTTGGAGAAACAGCTGGGCAAACTGGTGCGCAAGGCGGTGGTCAAGCTGCTGGATGAGCCGGACTCGGTGATCAAGATCGGCAACAAGGACCTGGAAGCCTCCCTGGGCATGCCGGTGTTCCGTAACGAGCAAGTGCTGTCGGGCACCGGTGTGATCACCGGCCTGGCCTGGACCAGCATGGGCGGCGCGACCCTGCCGATCGAGGCGACGCGCATCCACACGCTGAACCGTGGCTTCAAGCTCACCGGGCAACTGGGTGAAGTGATGAAGGAATCGGCCGAGATTGCCTACAGCTACATCAGCTCGAACCTGAAGTCGTTTGGCGGTGACCCGAAGTTCTTCGATGAAGCCTTCGTGCACCTGCACGTGCCGGAAGGTGCCACGCCAAAAGACGGCCCGAGCGCGGGCGTGACCATGGCCAGTGCGCTGCTGTCGCTGGCGCGTAACCAGCCGCCGAAAAAAGGCGTGGCGATGACCGGTGAACTGACGCTGACCGGGCATGTGCTGCCGATTGGCGGAGTGCGCGAGAAGGTGATTGCGGCGCGGCGCCAGAAGATTCACGAGTTGATCTTGCCGGAGCCTAACCGGGGGAGCTTTGAAGAGCTGCCGGAGTACCTGAAGGAAGGGATGACGGTGCACTTTGCCAAGCGCTTTGCGGATGTGGCGAAGGTGTTGTTCTGATAGTTATGTAGCGCCTGAGCTGGCCTCTTCGCGAGCAAGCCCGCTCCCACACTTGACCGAGTCCATGCTTTGGAATGCGGTCGAATGTGGGAGCGGGCTTGCTCGCGAAGAGGCCGGTGCAGCCAACACAACGCCATCTGTCACACCTTGTCTCATCTTCGGTTATGCTCGCCCTTCGTCGCCAAACAACGGAGCCCCCATGACCGCTGCCCGTCTGCTTCTCCCCCTGAGCCTTTGCCTGCTCGCCGCCTGCGCCAGTGCGCCGAAGCAAAACGTCACCGTGGAAAAACAGAGCGCCTGCCCGCTGCAACTCAAGACCGGGCAAAACCTGATCCTGACCCTGCCCAGCAATCCCACCACCGGTTACCGCTGGGCCATCCAGGACTCGGCCGGCGGCGTGCTGCGCAGCCTGAGCCCCGAGGTCTACAGCAACACCGACGACACCGGCGTGGTCGGCAGTGGCGGCCAATCCACCTGGCGCTTCCAGGCCTTCAACGCCGGCCAGGGCCGTTTGCGCCTCACCTCACAACAACCCTGGGAGCCGGAAGCTGAACCGGCCGAAACCTTCGACTGCGCCATTACGGTGAACTGATATGCCATGGATGATCCTTGCGTTGATGGGGGCGGTAACCTTTATCTACGGCCTGAGCACCCACGCCACCCTGCTCTGCCTGTTGGTAAAGCCATTGCCGGTACTGGCGCTGCTGGGCTGGCTGCATGATGCGCCGCCCACTGACTATCGACGCTGGATCAGCCTGGGGCTGATTTTTTCCTTGGTGGGCGATGTACTGCTGGCCTGGCCCGGCGACCTGTTCATCTTCGGCCTCGGTGCGTTTTTGTTCGCACACCTGGCGTACCTGAAAGCCTACTTGAGCGACTGCCGCCGCCCGGCGATTTTGCCGCTGGTACTGGCGCTGGTGGTGGGCGCGATCTTGCTGAGCATTCTGATTTCCCATGGCCTGGGCCCATTGCTGGTGCCGGTGGTGGTGTATGCGCTGGTGATCAGCGCGATGCTGTGGCGAGCGTTGGCGCGCTTGGGCAGCGAAGTGCCCAAGCGATCGGCATACCTGGCGGCCGCAGGTGCGGCGTCGTTCGTGTTTTCCGACACGCTGATCGGGATCAATCGGTTTGTGGTGGCGTTTGAAGCGGCGCCGTATTTGCTGATTGTCAGCTACTGGCTGGGGCAGTGGGGCATTACGGCCTCTTCCTTTCCTCAGAAAAAAACCGTCAACCTGTAGGAGCTGGCTTGCCAGCGAAAAAACCCACAGTTGCCGCGTTCATCCAGAAAGTACGCGTCATCGTTAACGAACATCGCCGGCAAGCCAGCTCCTACGCTAAAATGCCCGGCTTTCCCCCTTCGTCGCCGGAACAGCCGTGAGCAAAGAACCCGATCGCCTATTCGCCCAGCCCCTGCCCCAGGTGCCGGACTTCGCCTTCAACGAAGACGTGGTGCGGGTTTTCCCGGACATGATCAAGCGCTCGGTGCCCGGCTACCCGACCATCGTCGAAAACCTCGGCGTGCTCGCGGCGCAATTTGCCCAGCCCAATAGCGTGCTCTACGACCTCGGTTCGTCCCTCGGCGCGGTGACCCAGGCCCTGCGCCGTCACGTGCGCACCGACGGTTGCCGGGTGATCGCGGTGGATAACTCGGCGGCGATGGTCGAGCGTTGCCGCGAATACCTCAACGGCCAGGACTCGATGTTCCAGGAGTTGCTGCCGGTGGAGGTGATCGAGGGCGATATCCTCGCCCTGCAATTCCAGCCGGCTTCGGTAGTGGCGCTGAACTTCACCCTGCAATTCATCGCCCCCGAACAACGCCAGGCGTTGCTCTCGCGCATTCGCCAATCGCTGCTGCCGGGCGGCGCGCTGATCCTTTCGGAAAAGCTGCGCTTCAATGACCCGGAAGAACATGCGCTGCTCACCGATTTGCACATCGCCTTCAAGCGTGCCAACGGCTACAGCGAACTGGAAATCGCCCAGAAGCGCAGCGCCATCGAAAACGTCATGAAGCCCGACAGCCTCGAAGAACACCGCGAACGCCTGCTTGCGGCCGGGTTCTCGAAAGTCGTGCCGTGGTTCCAGTGTCTTAACTTTGCTTCGTTGATTGCCTTGCCATGATTGATCTTTCTCCCCTCGCCCGCCACCTGGTCGGCACTCCCCTGGCCGTATGGGCCCAGGGCCTGCAAGCGCAACTCGATGCAAAGATGGAAAAAGGCCATGGCGACCTGGAACGCTGGCAGAGCGCGCTGGATGCGCTGCCGAAGATCATGCCCAGTGAAATCGACCTGCTGAACGGCCTGGTGCTGGATACCGATTGCGACGACGACACCCGTGCGCAAATGCGTACTGCGCTGATGGGCCTTTGCCCGTGGCGCAAGGGCCCGTTCGATCTGTTCGGCGTGCACGTGGACACCGAATGGCGCTCGGACTGGAAATGGTCGCGGGTCGCGCCGCACCTGGACCTCAAGGGCAAACGCATCCTCGATGTGGGTTGCGGCAACGGCTATTACATGTGGCGCATGCTCGGCGCCGGCGCCGACAGTGTGATTGGCGTCGACCCGAACTGGTTGTTCTTCTGCCAGTTCCAGGCGGTGCAGCGTTATCTGCCGACGCCCAAGGCCTGGCACCTGCCGTTCCCGTTTGAAGACCTGCCGTCGAACATGGAAGGCTTCGACACGGTATTTTCCATGGGTGTGTTCTACCATCGCCGCTCGCCCATCGAGCATTTGCTGGCGCTGAAGGATTGCCTGGTCAAGGGTGGGGAGCTGGTGCTGGAGACGCTGGTGGTTGAAGGCGATCAGCAGCAAGTGCTGGTGCCGGAAGACCGCTACGCGCAGATGCGCAACGTCTGGTTCCTGCCGTCGGTGCCGGCGCTGATGCTGTGGCTGCGACGTGCGGGCTTCAGTGAGGTGCGCTGTGTGGACGTGAGCGTGACCACGGTCGAGGAACAGCGCGGCACGGCGTGGATGAAGTATCAGTCCCTCAGCGACTTCCTGGACCCTGAAGATCACAGCAAGACCATCGAAGGGCTGCCGGCGCCGATGCGGGCGGTGATTGTCGCGAAGAAATAAGACTGCTGTTGTGTTGAAGAAATAAGACTGCTGTTGTGGCGAGGGAGCTTGCTCCCGCTGGAGTGCGCAGCGCTCCCCAGATTTTGGGGCCGCTACGCAGCCCAGCGGGAGCAAGCTCCCTCGCCACAGGGCATCGCGTCAGCCTTTGGCTCTTCGCGCCTTGAAGAACTCGCTCAACACCGTCCCGCACTCCTCGGCCAACACCCCGCCCTCATACAGCACCCGATGGTTGAGAAAGCCCTGGGTAAAAAACTGCCCCTGGCTTTGCACAATCCCGGCTTTGGGCTCCAGCGCGCCGTACACCACCCGGGCAATCCGTGAATGCACGATCAGCCCGGCGCACATGCTGCACGGCTCCAGCGTGACGTAGAGCGTGCTGCCCGGCAGCCGGTAATTGCTGACAGCCTGAGCAGCGGCCCGAATCGCGACCATCTCGGCATGCGCACTGGGGTCGTTGCCGCTGATGGGGCAGTTGAAGCCGCGCCCGATTACTTCGCCATCCTGCACCAGCACCGCGCCCACCGGCACTTCGCCCAGCGCGGCACCCTGGGCAGCCAGGGCCAGCGCTTCACGCATGAAGTCCTGGTCGCGGCTGCGGTCGATAATCGCCGTGGGGCGAAACTGGCGCATCACGCCACCTCGATGGCGGCCATCAGGCCGGTTTCCATGTGGTCGATCACATGGCAGTGGAACATCCAGACACCCGGGTTATCCGCCACCAGCGCCACGCGGGCACGCTCGTTCTTGCCCAGCAGGTAGGTGTCGGTGAAGTACGGAATCACCTTGTGGCGGTTCGAGGCGATCACCTTGAAACTCATGCCGTGCAGGTGGATCGGGTGTTGGTACTGGGTCATGTTCTTCAATTCGAAAATGTAGCTCTTGCCCTTTGCAAGCTTGGCAATCGGGCGGTCGGCGCAGGTCTTGTCGGTGATGTCCCAGGCCTGGCCGTTGATCTGCCACAGGCTCGGTGGCTTATTGTCCACGTTCACCGAGACCGATCCAACCCATTCGAAATTGAAGTTGAGTTTCTCGGCATTGGCCAGGTCCGGCTCGGCAATCGGGTTCGCCGGCAACGCAGGCGGCCATTCGGTCGCCGTGTCGGTGCTGGCCACCGAGCGGAAGGTGCCCAGGCGTACCGGGCCGTTGCGGATCGACAATTCTTCACCGGCGGGCGGCGCCTTGATCGCCAGGCAGATGCGCATGCCAGGGCCGAGCCAGTATTCCTTGCCCAGCGGGCGCGGTTCGATGGGGTTGCCGTCCAGGGCATAGATCTGCGCTTCAACGTCGGGGATGTTGATGCGATAGGTCAGGGTGTTATCGAGATTGAGCAGGCGCACACGGGTGATCTGCCCGGCCGGCAAATCGATCACCGCCTGGGACACGCCATTGATGGTCGACAGGCGTCCGGCGGTGCCGCCCCGGGCCGCTTCGCGGGGAATGCTGAAGGCGACAAAGGCGCCCTCTTCGTCCACGTGCCAGCTTTTCAGGCTCAGGGTGCGTTCGTGCTTGAAACCGGTGGGTTCGCGCTCCTCGATGATCAGCGGGCCCACCAGGCCACGGCCCAGTTCTTCGCTGCTGTTCACGTGGGGGTGATACCAATAGCTGCCGGCATCGGGCACGCGGAATTTGTAGTCGAAGTATTCGCCCGGCAGTACCGGCAATTGCGAGACATACGGCACGCCGTCCATTTCCAGCGGCAGGCGTATGCCATGCCAGTGGATGGTAGTGGCAACCGGCAGGTGGTTGATAAAGCGTACCCGCAGCCATTCACCCTGGCGCACTCGCAACTCGGTGCCCGGCGCCGAAGGGCCGAAGGCCCAGGCCTGGGTCTTGTGCCCCGGCACCAGCTCCACGTCCAGCGGCGCGGCGATCAGCTCGTAATCGTGCCCCGCCTCGGCCTCGGCCACCTTCCCGAGCCAGTAGCGATAGGCGCCACCGGCACCGACGCCCACCACCGCGAGACCGGCAAGACCACCCAGGATTTGTCGACGGGAAAACGATTGGGACACAACAACCTCACGTATCTGCCGCGGGTCCGAGACCCGCAAAGGGCAGATACCATACACCGGCATCACCTAAACAGTAAGGGTTCGCATTGCCACATGTGGGAGCGGGCTTGTGTGGGAGCGGGCTTGCTCGCGAAAGCGGCGTGTCAGACGATGCATGAGTAACAGACCCACCGCCTTCGCGAGCAAGCCCGCTCCCACATTGGATCTTCAGCGCTCTTTTAATGTTTGGCGGCGGCCAGAATCAAGGCTTTCATCTCGGCGACGGCACCTTTGAAGCCGACGAACAGCGCATGAGCCACCAGTGCATGGCCGATGTTCAGCTCGTTGATGCCCTTGATCGCAGCCACGGCTTCGACGTTATGGTAGTGCAGGCCGTGGCCGGCGTTGACGATCAGGCCTTCGCCCAGGCCGCAGTTGACGCCGTCGATGATGCGCTGTAATTCGTCGGCAACTTCGGTCGGCGTGGTCGCGTCGGCATAACGGCCCGTGTGCAGTTCGATGGCCGGGGCACCGACACGGCGTGAAGCTTCGATCTGGCGCTCGTCGGCATCAATGAACAGCGAGACTTCACTGCCGATCTTCGACAGGCGCTCCACGGCGGCCTTGATCCGCGCTTCCTGGCCAGCCACATCGAGGCCGCCTTCGGTGGTCAGTTCCTGGCGGGTTTCCGGCACCAGGCAGATATGCGCCGGGCGGATGCGCTCGGCGAACGCCATCATTTCCTCGGTGACGCCCATTTCGAAGTTCATGCGGGTTTGCAGCACGTCCTTGAGCAGCAGCACATCGCGCTCCTGGATGTGGCGCCGGTCTTCGCGCAGGTGCACGGTGATGCCGTCGGCGCCCGCTTCTTCGGCGTCCAGCGCGGCCTTGACCGGGTCCGGGTAACGGGTGCCCCGGGCCTGGCGCAGGGTGGCTACGTGGTCGATGTTCACGCCGAGAAGAATGCGATTGCTGGTGGTCACGAAAAGCGCTCCTGAAGAGGGAAGGAATCGCTGCACAGCATACACGGGGATGTCAGGGCTTTCGAAACAACTCGCGGCTGACCAGTGGCCGACCGCCCAGATGCACGGCCAGGGCTTGGCGCATCAGGCGCTTGGCGGCGGACAGGGCGCCGGGGGCAGTCCAGTCGGCTTCGCTCATGGCGAGCAATTCGGTGCCCTGGAACAGGCCGGGTTGCAGCAGGTAGACCCGCTCCAGGCCTGCGTCCACTTGCAGGCGATACATGCCGTCGGCGGCGATGGGCTCGCCGTGCAGGTCGTTGCTCAGTTCGAAGCCGTAGCCCAAGTCATCCAGCAGGCGCCATTCGAATGCGCGCAGCAGCGGTTCCAGGGGACGGCCTTCGGCGAGGGCGAGCAAGGTGGCGGCATAATGATCGAAGACGCCGGGGTGCGGGTCTTCGGCGGGGAGCAGGCGGATCAGCAATTCGTTGAGGTAGAGGCCGCTGAACAGCGCCTCACCGTTGAGCCAGTTGGAGGCGCCGGCAGCTTCCATGCGGCCGACGTTCTTCAGCTCGCCGCGTCCACGAAACTCCACTTCCAGGGCCACGAAGGGCCGCGCCAGGGTGCCGGCCTTGCCGCGTGCACTGCGCAAGACCGCGCGCAGGCGGCCTTGGGGCGTGAGGAAGTCCACCAGGGCGCTGGTCTCGCGGTAGGCGCGGCTGTGCAAGACGTAGGCGGGTTGGCCGGTGGGTGGGGTTTGAGACATGGGGTTCTCGCTGCGGGAACACGGTCTGGAAAACAACGACTATCCAATGTGGGAGCGGGCTTGCTCGCGAATGCAGGGTGTCAGTCAACACATCTGGTGACTGACACCCTGCATTCGCGAGCAAGCCCGCTCCCACATTTGTCCTGCGGTGTTCCGGAGACCTGTTACAGGTCGCCGTAACCCAACGAACGCAACGCGCGCTCATCATCGGACCAACCACCCTTAACCTTCACCCACAGGTTGAGCATGATCTTGGAATCAAACAGCAATTCCATGTCCTTGCGCGCTTCGGTGCCGATGCGCTTGATGCGCTCGCCCTTGTCGCCAATGATGATTTTCTTCTGGCCGTCACGCTCGACGAGGATCAGCGCATGGATATGCAGGGTCTTGCCCTGCTGCTTGAACTCTTCGATTTCGACGGTGATCTGGTACGGCAGCTCGGCACCCATCTGGCGCATGATTTTCTCGCGTACCAGTTCGGCGGCGAGGAAACGGCTGCTGCGGTCGGTGATCTGGTCTTCCGGGAAGAAGTGTTCGTTCTCCGGCAGGTAGCCAGCAATCACACGTTCCAGGGCTTCAAGGTTGTGCCCGTGCTGGGCCGAGATCGGCATGATCTGGGCGTGCGGCAGTTGTTCCTGCAGCCAGCTCAGGTGCGGCATCAGCTCGGCCTTGTCTTCGATGCGGTCAGTCTTGTTCAACGCGACGATCAACGGGCCGGTGACATACTGCACGCGCTCCAGAACCATCTGGTCTTCGTCGGTCCACTTGGTGCGGTCGACCACGAAGATCACCACGTCGACGTCTTTCAACGCTGCCGAAGCGGTTTTGTTCATGTAGCGGTTGAGGGCCTTTTCGCCGCCTTTGTGCATGCCTGGGGTATCAACGTAGACAGCCTGTACGGCGCCTTCGGTCTTGATGCCCAGCATGTTGTGGCGGGTGGTCTGGGGCTTGCGCGAGGTGATCGCCAGCTTCTGTCCCAGGATGTGGTTCAGCAACGTGGACTTGCCCACGTTCGGACGGCCGACGATGGCAACATAGCCACAGCGAGTTGCGGTTGAATCAGTCATGGCCATTCTCCACGCCCAGGGCAATCAGTGCTGCAGCGGCCGCTACCTGTTCGGCAATACGACGGCTCACACCCTGACCTCGGCTTTTTTCATTCAGTAAGGTGATTTCGCATTCGACGAAGAACACTCGGCAATGCGGCTCACCCTGGATATCCACCACTTCGTAACGCGGCAGGTCGCAACCACGGGACTGCAGGAATTCCTGCAGGCGGGTCTTTGGATCTTTGTTGGTGTCTACCAGCGTCAGGCTTTCGATTTCGGTCGACAGCCAGGCGACGACGCGCTCTTTGGCCGCTTCCATGCCCGCGTCGAGGTAGATCGCGCCGATCAGTGCCTCAAGGGCGTCGGCCAGGATCGACTCGCGACGGAAACCGCCGCTCTTCAGCTCGCCGGAGCCCAGGCGCAGGTAATCACCCAGGTCGAAACCACGGGCCAGTACAGCCAGGGTCTCGCCTTTCACCAGGCGCGCACGCAAGCGCGACAACTGGCCTTCGCGGGCCAGCGGGAAGCGATTGAACAGGGCTTCGCCGGCGACGAAATTGAGGATGGCATCACCGAGGAATTCCAGGCGCTCGTTGTTACGCCCGGCAAAACTGCGGTGTGTGAGGGCAAGGATCATCAATTCCTGATCCTTGAAGGTGTAGCCGAGCTGGCGCTCGAGACGGCTTAGAGAAACGCTCACGGTTTACCCACATTCAGTTCGAGGCACCGGTGGCCTGCGACGATTAACGCTGTGTTCAAATTCAAATCCTGGTGGTTGCTGCATGGGGCCTGGTTTTGTCCAAGCCCCAGAAAAGCATTCGGCGCTGTGTTCACAGCGCCGCATGGATTACTTGATCAGCCCGACCCGCGAGAAGTTCGGCAGGTGGCTGAGCTTGGGTTCCGGCCAACTCATCCAGACCGCGAAGGCCTTGCCGACGATATTCTGGTCGGGGACCATGCCCAGCAGGTCCTTGGGAATATTCGGGTCATCCCAGTAGCGGCTGTCGTTGGAGTTGTCGCGGTTGTCGCCCATCATGAAGTAGTGCCCGGCAGGCACTGTCCACTGGTTGTCAGGCGGCGAACGGTAGCGGCTCATCTCCTTGCGGATTTCGTGCTCTACCGCCCCGAGTTTTTCCTGGTACAGCTCGGCGCTGCCCAGGGTGTTCGGCTCGGAGCCGATCAGTTTTTCTGCCACCGACTCGCCGTTGACGAACAGGCGCTTGTCGCTGGTGTAGCGAATCACGTCGCCCGGCAGGCCCACTACACGCTTGATGTAGTTGACGTTCGGGTCGCTTGGGTAGCGAAACACCATCACATCGCCGCGCTGCGGGTCACCGATCTCGATCACTTTCTTGTCGATCACCGGCAAGCGGATCCCGTAGGAAAACTTGTTCACCAGGATGAAGTCGCCCACGTCCAGGGTAGGTTTCATCGAGCCCGAAGGGATCTGAAACGGTTCCACCAGGAACGAACGCAGCACCAGCACGATGAACAACACCGGGAAGAACGACTTGCCGTATTCAACCAGCATCGGCTCTTTGTTCAGTTTCTCGATCACCGCCACATCGGGCTGGCTGACGCTGCCCTGATAGGACGCGATGGCTGCCCGGCGACGCGGGGCGAAGAACACCAGATCGAGCAACGCCAATAGACCGCAAACGGCAACGGCGATGACCAGCAACAGCGGGAAATTTAGTGACATAGGACCTAACTATCCAACCTGAGCACCGCAAGGAAGGCTTCTTGTGGAATTTCCACGTTACCCACTTGCTTCATGCGTTTTTTACCGGCCTTTTGCTTCTCGAGCAGCTTGCGCTTACGGCTGACGTCGCCGCCATAGCATTTGGCCAGTACGTTCTTTCTGAGTGCCTTGACGGAAGTCCGTGCAATGATCTGCCCGCCGATGGCGGCCTGGATCGCGACGTCGAACATCTGGCGCGGAATCAGTTCTTTCATCTTTTCGGTCAACTGGCGACCTTTGTAGTGCGCGTTGTCCTTGTGCACGATCAGCGCCAGGGCATCCACCTTGTCGCCGTTGATCAGTACATCCAGCTTCACCAGATTAGCTGATTGGTAACGGTCAAAATGGTAATCCAGCGAAGCATAGCCGCGGCTGGTGGATTTGAGACGGTCGAAGAAGTCCAGGACCACTTCGTTCATCGGCAAATCGTAGGTCACTTGCACCTGGGTACCGAGGAACAGCATGTCGTGCTGTACGCCACGCTTTTCGATACACAGGGTAATGACGTTGCCCAGATGCTCTTGCGGCACAAGAATATTGGCCCGCACGATCGGTTCGCGCATGTCTTCGATGGAAGACAGATCCGGAAGCTTGGACGGGTTGTCGACGTAAATCGTTTCACCGGTTTTCAGCGCCAGCTCAAAAATAACCGTCGGCGCGGTGGTGATCAGGTCCAGGTCGTATTCGCGCTCGAGGCGCTCCTGGATGATTTCCATGTGCAGCATGCCCAGGAACCCGCAGCGGAAGCCGAAGCCCAGGGCGTCGGAGCTTTCCGGGGTGTACTGCAACGACGAGTCGTTGAGGGTCAGCTTCTGCAGGGCTTCGCGGAAATCCTCGAAGTCGTCGGAGCTGACCGGGAACAGGCCGGCGTAAACCTGCGGCTGGATGCGTTTGAAGCCCGGCAGCACGTCGACGTCAGGGGTGGAGCTCAAGGTCAGGGTGTCACCTACCGGTGCACCGTGGATGTCCTTGATACCGGCGATGATGAAGCCTACTTCGCCGGCTTTCAGATCAGTGGTAGCCGTGTGCTTCGGGTTGAATACACCGACGCTGTCCACCAGGTGGATCTTGCCGGTGGACTTGACCAGGATCTTGTCGCCCTTCTTCACACGGCCGTGGCGTACGCGTACCAGGGAAACAACACCCAGGTAGTTGTCGAACCAGGAGTCGATGATCAACGCTTGCAGCGGATCTTCGTAGTTGCCGGTGGGGGCTGGAATGGTCTTGACCAGGCGCTCGAGCACTTCGTCGACGCCCAGGCCGGTCTTGGCGCTGCACTCGACGGCGTCGGTGGCGTCAATGCCGATGATCTTCTCGATCTCTTCCTTGACGCGGTCCGGATCGGCCTGTGGCAGGTCGATCTTGTTCAGCACCGGCATCACCTCCAGGCCTTGCTCGATGGCGGTGTAGCAGTTGGCCACGGACTGGGCTTCAACGCCCTGGCCCGCGTCCACTACCAGCAACGCACCTTCGCAGGCCGCCAGGGAACGGCTGACTTCATAGGTGAAGTCGACGTGGCCCGGGGTGTCAATGAAGTTGAGCTGGTACTTGATACCGTCTTTGGCGGTGTAGTACAGGGTTACGCTGTGGGCCTTGATGGTGATCCCGCGCTCGCGCTCGAGGTCCATGGAGTCCAGCACCTGGGCTTCCATTTCACGCTCGGCAAGGCCGCCGCACATCTGGATGAATCGATCGGCCAGCGTCGACTTGCCATGGTCAATGTGGGCGATGATGGAGAAATTGCGGATATGACTCAAATCACTCACGGATCAACACTCAAAAAGGCTGCAGGCAGACTGCCCGCTGAAAAATAGCCGGGAATTGTACCTGATGCGCAGACCAGACGTCATCCATGGCGACCAAGAACAAAAATGCCCCGGTCGTTCGAACGGGGCATTTTTTGTTCATAAGCGCGGGCTCAACCGGCCCGACGCAACAGCCAGAAGCCGGCCACGGCGCAGATGGCGGTCGGCACCAGCACCGCAAACAGCGGCGAGAAACCGAATACCAGGCTGGACGGCCCCAGCAGGTCCTGGGCGATACGGAAGGTGAAACCCACCAGTACGCCGGTAAACACGCGCTGGCCGAGGGTCACGGAACGCAACGGGCCAAAGATGAACGAGATCGCCATCAGCACCAGCGCGGCCGTCACCACCGGCTGCAACACCTTGACCCAAAACGCCAGCCAGTAACGGCCGTTGTTCAAGCCCTGGTCCTTGAGGTAATGGATATACCCCCACAGGCCGGAGATAGGCAGGCTTTCCGGGATCATCACCACGGTATTCAGCAATTCGGGCTTGAGGGAAATATCCCACTGCTCCGTCGGCACATTGATCACTTCGGTGGTCGATGCCGCACCCTTGCCGATATCACGGAAATAGGTGGTGGTCACATCGCTCAGTTGCCACTTTTCGTCGGCGTACTGTGCACGTTTGGCGAAGCTCGACGACAGCAGGTGACGTTCCTTGTCGAAGTGGTAGCGGGTGACACCCACCAGCAAGCCACCCGGCTGCACGGCGTTGATGTGGATAAACTCCTCACCCTGGCGGTGCCACAGGCCATGCTTGGAGCTCTGGGCATCGCCCGAACCCTGGGCCAGGGCACGATTGGCCTGGGCCGTGGACTCGGCTGGAGGCGCCACGTATTCACCGATCAGCACGCTGACCACCATCAGCAACAGCATGGGCTTCATGACCGCCCACACGATGCGACCGATGGAAACACCCGCCGCGCGCATGATGGTCAGCTCGCTGTTGCTGGCCAGGCTGCCCAGGCCGATCAGGCAGCCGATCAGCGCAGCCATCGGCATCATGTCGTACAGGCGACGGGGCGCCGTCAGCGCCACGTAGCTCAGGACGTCGGTAACGGTGTAGGTATCGCTGACGTTGCCGACTTCATCAATGAAGGCGAACAACGAGGCCAGCCCTAGAATAATGCCCAATACCGCAAGGATTGCGACCAGGACGCTGCTACCAATGTAGCGGTCGAGCTTAACCACGGGCCATCTCCTTCACGCTGCGACGACTCCGCATCTTCAACCGCATCGGTTCCCAATAAAGCAGCCCCAGGCCAATGGCCAGGAAGACCCCGTGGACCCACCACAACCCGAGGGCCGGCGGCAGTTTGCCCTTCTCCAGGGAGCCGCGGGCGGAAATCAGGATGGTCAGGTAAGCCATATAAAGCAGGATCGCCGGCAGCAGCTTGAGGAAGCGGCCCTGGCGCGGGTTGACCCGGGACAGCGGCACGGCCATCAAGGTCACGATGAACACCAGCAGCGGCAGGGAAATCCGCCATTGCAGCTCGGCGATCGAACGCAGTTCCTTGCTGCCGATCAGGTCTGGGGTCGGGATCGCGTCGCGGTCGGTGACCTCATCGCTGACATCCGGCCGGGCCAGCATCACGCCATAGGTGTCGTACTTGATTGCGCGGTAATCGGCCTGACCGGGGCTGCCGTCATAGCGATAGCCATCTTCCAGGATCAGGTAACGGCTGCCATCCGGGCGCACTTCCTGGCGCCCCTTGTCGGCCACCAGAATCGAAATACCACGGTCTTTCTGGTTCTGGCCGAGGTTTTTCTGGGAGATGAACACCCCTCCCAGGTTGGCACGGTCATCCGACATTTGCTCGGTATAGGTCACCCGGGTGCCGTCGTTGAGCGCTTGGAAGCGGCCCGGCTCCAGGGTGTCGAATTCGGTCATGGCGTCCTGTTTGTTCAGCACCAGCTGGAACTGCATGGCGCCCTGGGGCGCCAGGCTCAAGCTCAGCCAGGCCACCACCAGCGCGATACCGGTGGCCGGAACCATGGTCATGGCCAGCAAACGTTGCTGGCTCATGCCGGTGGCCGACAACACGGTCATTTCGCTTTCAAGGTACAAGCGGCCGTAGGCCAGCAGAATCCCGAGAAACAGGCCCAATGGCAGGATCAACTGCAGGAAGCCCGGCAGGCGAAAGCCCATGATCAGGAACAGCGAACCCGGATCCAGGGCACCCGAGGCAGCCTGGGCGAGGTATTTGACGAAGCGACCACTCATGATGATGACCAGCAATACCGCACTCACGGCACTCAGGGTCAACAGGACTTCGCGGGATAGATAACGGAAGACGATCAAACCAGACACTCCAGGGTTGTCAGGCTAAGGCGGCCAAACAAGCAAGCATATCGAGTCGACCCATTGCTGCAGGCCGGCTAAAAAGATGGCGCATTATCCTGTGATTGACCGCACCTGTCACGGAGCTTGCTCATACGCGTGCACAAAGCTGCCCGCAAGGGTTGTCAGGCTCGGGCGGCGAGGTTCAAACTGCGGCCTTTGTCGCGGGCGGCCTACAGGCTGCCAAGCTTACAAGCCGGAGTACAGACTCCTGGCTCACTGACCTTTATAAGGGACCCGAAAATGGAACTGGTTGTAAAAAGCGTTAGCCCCGAAACGTTGAAAACCGCCACCCTCGTGGTCGCTGTCGGCGAAGGCCGCAAGCTCGGCGTTGCCGCCAAGCAACTGGACGAACTGAGCGGCGGCGCCATCAGCGCAGTCCTCAAGCGCGGTGACCTGGCCGGCAAGGTTGGCCAAAGCCTGCTGCTGCAAAGCCTGCCTAACCTTAAAGCCGAGCGCGTATTGCTGGTGGGCGTTGGTAAAGACGCCGAACTGGGCGACCGTCCGTTCCGCAAGATCATCGCCGGCATCCTCAACACCCTCAAGGGCCTGGGCGGCACCGACGCAGCCCTGGCGCTGGACGAAGTCGTGGTCAAGGGCCGCGACAGCTACGGCAAGACCCGCCTGCTGGCCGAAAGCCTGCTGGACGGCGGCTACGTCTTCGACCAGTTCAAGAGCACCAAGGCCGAACCCCGCGCCCTGAAGAAAGTCACCCTGCTGACCATCAAGGCGGCCCAGGCTGAAGTCGAACGCGCCGTGACCCACGCCCAGGCCATCGCCGGCGGCATGGCGTTCACCCGTGACCTGGGCAACCTGCCACCGAACATCTGCCACCCAACCTACCTGGGCGAGCAAGCCAAGGCGCTGGGCAAGGAATTCAAGGGCCTGAAAGTCGAAGTCCTGGATGAGAAGAAGATCAAGGAACTGGGCATGGGCTCGTTCTATGCCGTGGGCCAGGGCAGCGACCAGCCGCCACGCCTGATCGTGATGCAATACAACGGCGGCAAGAAGTCCGAGAAGCCATTTGCCCTGGTCGGTAAAGGCATCACCTTCGACACCGGCGGCATCAGCCTCAAGCCGGGCCTGGGCATGGACGAGATGAAGTACGACATGGGCGGCGCCGCCAGCGTGTTCGGCACCCTGCGTGCCGTGCTGGAACTCAAGCTGCCGATCAACCTGGTGTGCATCCTGGCCTGCGCCGAGAACATGCCGAGCGGCGGCGCGACCCGTCCGGGCGACATCGTCACCACCCTCAGCGGCCAGACCGTGGAAATCCTCAACACTGACGCCGAAGGTCGCCTGGTGCTGTGCGACGCACTCACCTACGCCGAGCGCTTCAAGCCGCAAGCCGTGATCGACATCGCCACCCTGACCGGTGCCTGCGTGGTTGCCCTGGGCGCCCACACGTCGGGCCTGCTGGGCAACAGCGACGAACTGATCGGCCAACTGCTCAGCGCCGGCCAGGCTGCAGACGATCGCGCCTGGCAACTGCCGCTGTTCGATGAGTACCAGGAACAGCTGGACAGCCCGTTCGCCGACATCGCCAACATTGGCGGCCCGAAAGCCGGCACCATCACTGCGGCGTGCTTCCTGTCGCGTTTCGCCAAGAACTTCAACTGGGCCCACCTGGACATCGCCGGCACCGCCTGGACCAGCGGCGGCAAGGACAAGGGCGCCACTGGCCGTCCGGTTCCATTGCTGACCCAGTACCTGCTGGACCGCGCCAAAGCCTGAAAATGAAGATCCCCGGGCGCTTGTAAAGCCGCCCGGGGCTCAGGAACCCCAATGACCCAAGTCGACTTCTATATATTGCCCAGCGCCGATCCTTCCGCGCGCCTGGACTTTGCCTGCAAGCTCACCGAAAAAGCCTGGCGCATGGGCCACCGTATCTACCTGCATTGCAGCGATGCCGCCCAGCGTGACGACCTCGACGCCCGCCTGTGGCGCTTCAAGGGCGAAAGCTTCGTGCCCCACGGTCCCGCCGAATCAGAACCGGAAGGCCTGGTAGTACTGGGTTTGGGCGACAGCTGCGGCGATCACACAGACCTGCTGGTCAACCTTGACCTGAAAGTACCGGCCTTCGCCAAGGGTTTTGCCCGCGTGGCGGAAGTGGTGGTGGAAGACCCGGCTATTCGTCAGGCCGCGCGGGAGAGTTTCCGCTTCTACCGCGAACAGGGCTATTCTCTGCAAGATCACCGGCTACAACGACTTTGAGCACACGATGGACACTCCAAACCCGCTAAAAGACTCTGACCACCTGCTGGACGACCTTGAGTCGATCCGCAAGCTGCTCGGTGATGATGACCTGCAACCGCCATTGCTGACCGATGCGGTCAACGGTGACGTACAAATTCCCCTGCTGTTCGATATGGTGGGTGGCAAGCCGGTTACGCCGGAACCTGTCGAAACGCCCGCGGTGCAAGCTGCGCCGGCTGCGGCTGTTGCCGTACCTGCCGCCGAAAAAGCCCCCGACGCCCTGCTGCTGCACCTGGACAACGAACTGCGCGCCGCCGCGCAACTGATCATGCAAGACGTGATCGACGATTTTGCCCCGCATATCGAAACCGAGATCAAGCGCCGGCTGGATGCGCGCATGGAGCGGTTGTTGAGCCAGTACCAGAACTAAGGCTGACACATATCCCCTGTGGGAGCGGGCTTGCTCGCGAAGGGCGTGAACGATAACGCGTACATCCTGAATGAACGCGCCGCCCTAAGGTTTTTCGCGAGCAAGCTCGCTCCTACCCCTCTCCCCTATCCCCCGTTATACTTGTCGGCTTTCCTGAATTAATGCCAACTAGGGTCCCGCCGCGCATGGATAAGACCTACCAGCCGCACGCTATTGAAACTTCCTGGTACCAGACCTGGGAGTCCGAGAATTATTTCGCTCCGCAAGGCGCGGGCGATGCCTACACCATCATGATTCCGCCACCGAACGTCACTGGCAGCCTGCACATGGGCCATGGCTTCAACAATGCGATCATGGATGCCCTGATTCGTTTCCGCCGCATGCAGGGTCGCAATACCCTATGGCAACCAGGTACAGACCACGCCGGTATCGCCACCCAGATGCTGGTGGAACGCCAACTGGAAGCCACCGGCCAGAACCGTCACGACCTGGGCCGCGAGAAATTCCTCGAGAAAATCTGGGAATGGAAGGATCAGTCCGGCGGCAATATCAGCCGTCAGATCCGTCGCCTGGGCTCGTCCGTCGACTGGAGCCGCGAGCGCTTCACCATGGACGACGGCCTGTCGGAAGCCGTGAAGGAAGCCTTCGTGCGCCTGCATGAAGACGGCCTGATCTATCGCGGCAAGCGCCTGGTCAACTGGGACACCAAGCTGCACACGGCGATTTCCGACCTTGAAGTGGAAAACCACGACGAGAAAGGTTTCCTGTGGAACCTCAAGTACCCGTTGGCTGACGGCGCCAAGACCGCCGAAGGCAATGATTACCTGATCGTCGCCACCACCCGTCCGGAAACCATGCTCGGCGACGCCGCCGTCGCGGTCAACCCGAACGACGAACGCTACCAGGCGCTGATCGGCAAGTTCGTCGAGCTGCCGCTGGTTGGCCGTCGCATCCCGATTATCGCGGATGACTACTGCGACCCTGAATTCGGCACCGGCTGCGTGAAAATCACCCCGGCCCACGATTTCAACGACTACGAAGTCGGCAAGCGCCACAACCTGCCGCTGCTGAACATCTTCGATAAAAACGCCGCCGTTCTGCCGGCCTGCCAGGTGTTCAACCTCGACGGCACGCTGAACGAGAGCATCGACGGCAAGATCCCGGCTGAATACGCCGGCCTCGACCGTTTTGAGGCGCGCAAGCAGATCGTTGCCGCCTTCGACGCCGCCGGCCTGCTGGTAAGCGTTGATGACCACGCCCTGAAGGTGCCGAAAGGCGACCGCTCCGGCACCGTCATCGAGCCTTGGCTGACCGACCAGTGGTACGTGTCCACCAAGCCTTTGGCTGAGCCGGCGATCGCTGCCGTGGAAGACGGCCGCATCGCGTTCGTGCCGAAACAGTACGAAAACATGTACTTCTCGTGGATGCGTGACATCCAGGATTGGTGCATCAGCCGCCAGCTGTGGTGGGGCCACCGGATTCCGGCCTGGTACGACGAGTCGGGCAAGGTCTATGTGGGCCGCGACGAAGCCGAAGTACGTGCCAAGCACAACCTTGGCGCGGACGTGACGCTGCAACAGGACAACGACGTACTGGACACCTGGTTCAGCTCGGGCTTGTGGACCTTCTCCACCCTCGGCTGGCCGCAACAGACCGAGTTCCTGAAGAAATTCCACTCCACCGACGTGCTGGTCACCGGCTTCGACATCATTTTCTTCTGGGTTGCCCGGATGATCATGCTCACCATGCACTTGGTGAAGAACGAAGACGGCACCCCGCAGGTACCGTTCAAGACCGTGTACGTGCACGGCCTGGTGCGTGATGGCCAGGGCCAGAAGATGTCCAAGTCCAAGGGCAACGTCCTGGACCCGCTGGACATCATCGACGGCATCGACCTGGAAACCCTGGTGCAGAAACGCACCTCGGGCCTGATGCAGCCGAAACTGGCGAAGAAGATCGAGAAGCAGACCCGCGACGAGTTCGCCGATGGCATCGCCAGCTACGGCACCGACGCCCTGCGCTTTACCTTCTGCTCGCTGGCGTCCACCGGTCGCGACATCAAGTTCGACATGGGCCGCGTCGAAGGCTATCGCAACTTCTGCAACAAGATCTGGAATGCCGCGCGCTACGTACTGGATAAAGGCGAAGACTGCGGCCAGAACGGCGAGACCATCGAGCTGTCCCTGGCGGACCGCTGGATCATCTCCCAGCTGCAGCGCACCGAAGCCGAAGTGACCCGTCAACTCGACCAGTTCCGCTTTGACCTAGCGGCGCAGGCCCTGTACGAGTTCATCTGGAACCAGTATTGCGACTGGTACCTGGAACTGTCCAAGCCCGTGCTGTGGGACGAGAACTCGCCGATCGAACGTCAGCGCGGCACCCGTCAAACCCTGGTGCGCGTACTGGAAGTGGCGTTGCGCCTGGCGCATCCGTTCATGCCCTTCATCACCGAAGAAATCTGGCAGCGCATCGCGCCGCTGGCGGGCAAAGACGGCAAGACCATCATGCTGCAACCTTGGCCGGTGGCCAACGAAGCCCGCATTGACGAGGCAGCCGAAAGCGATATCGAGTGGCTCAAGACCCTGATGATGGGTACGCGCAACATCCGCGCCGAGATGAATATCGGTCCGGGCAAGCCACTGGCCGTGTTCGTGAAGAACGCCAGCAGCGAAGACCTGCGTCGCCTCACCGAGAACGACGCGCTGCTCAAGAAGCTGGCGAAGCTGGAGTCGATCACCGTATTGGCCGCTGGCGAAGAAGCACCGCTGTCCGCCACTGCACTGGTGGGCGAGATGGAAGTGCTGGTGCCGATGGCCGGCCTGATCGACAAGGGTGCCGAACTGGCGCGCCTGGACAAGGAAATCCTGCGCCTGCAAGGCGAAGTGCAGCGGGTGGGCGGCAAGCTGTCCAACGCGGCGTTCGTCGACAAGGCTCCGGCTGAAGTGATCGAGAAAGAACGCGCCAAACTGGCTGAGGCTGAACAGGCTTTGGGCAAGCTGGCGGAGCAACACGCGCGGATTTCCAGCCTGTAAGGGGCTGCCCGTGCGGAAAAAGAGACCTTCGGGTCTCTTTTTTTTGCTTGGAAAAACACCGCTATTTCTCTTTGGAAACCCGATCAATGTGGGAGCTGGCTTGCCTGCGATGCAGGTGACTCGGTGTATCTGCCAGACCGAGGCGATGCCATCGCAGGCAAGCCAGCTCCCACATTTGACCGAGTTCGACCAAGGAATGTGTGACAATACCCGCCACTTTTGAAACAAACGCAGAATCGACGCAGCCCATGACCGCCCCCAGCACACCCAAAGCACCGCGCAAGAAGCCAAAATCCAGTACGCCGGCCAAGCCCGTCGTTCCGCGCAAAGAGGCCACCTTGCACCCGCGTAACCGCCACCAGGGCCGTTACGACTTCCAGGCGCTGATCAAGACCACGCCCGAACTGGCGCAATTCGTGATCATCAACCCGTACGGCAAGGAAAGCATCGACTTTGCCAGCCCAGACGCGGTGCGGGTGTTCAACCGGGCGTTGCTCAAGGCGTTCTACGGCATCAATCACTGGGACATCCCGGCTGACTACCTGTGCCCACCGGTACCGGGGCGTGCCGACTACGTGCACTTCCTCGCCGACCTGCTGGCCAGCGTCAACGAAGGCGTGATCCCCCGTGGCGCGCCGGTGAAGGTGCTGGACATCGGCATGGGCGCCAACTGCGTCTATCCGTTGATTGGCTACAGCGAGTACCGCTGGAACTTCCTCGGCTCGGAAGTCGACCCGACCGCCGTGGCCGCCGCCAAGGCGATCGTGCAGTCCAACGGGCTGAACAAGGCCATCCAGCTGCGCCAGCAAACCAACCCCAAGCAGATCCTGCTGGGCTTGCTGGAGCCAGGCGAGCGGTTTGACCTGACCATGTGCAACCCGCCCTTCCACGCGTCCATGGATGAAGCGACCAAGGGCAGCGAACGTAAATGGCGCGCACTGGGCAAGGCTGATCCGAAACGCAAGTTGCCGGTGCTGAACTTCGGTGGCCAGTCGGCGGAATTGTGGTGTGAAGGCGGTGAAGCGCGGTTCGTGACGCAACTGATCGCTGAAAGCGCGCATTTCCAGCACAAGGTGCTGTGGTTCAGCACGCTGGTGTCGAAAGCGTCGAACTTGCCGGCGATCCAGACAGCGCTGAAAAAGGCCGGTGTG
Organism: Pseudomonas sp. E6002; assembly: GCF_013385565.1. NCBI lineage: Bacteria > Pseudomonadati > Pseudomonadota > Gammaproteobacteria > Pseudomonadales > Pseudomonadaceae > Pseudomonas > Pseudomonas sp. E6002. The sequence goes on from NZ_JACAPT010000006.1 coordinate 178,328, forward strand.
CTGGAAAGCCAGGTAGTGGAGATGTCCCAGGGCCAGAAGCAGAGCCGCTTCGTCGCCTGGACGTTCCAGACCCCGAGCGAGCAACAGGTGTGGCGCCAGCGTTGGGCCCGTAAAGACTGATAAATCGCAGGCAACAAAAAACCGTGCCCGGATCGCTCCGGAGCACGGTTTTTTTTGCTGCGTCTTACTTGTTAACAGCGTCGGTCAGGCCTTTGGCCACAACCAGCTTGATAACTTTCTTGGCAGCGATTTCGATGGCAGCGCCAGTCGAAGGGTTACGGCCAGTACGGGCAGGACGCTCGGTCACTTTCAGTTTGCCAACGCCTGGCAGAGTGATTTCGCCGCCGTTTTCCAGCTGATCAGCAACGATCTGGCTCAGTTGGTCCAGCAGAGCACGCACGGTGGTTTTCGGTGCGTCTACAGCTTCAGCCAGATCAGCGATCAGTTGGTCTTTAGTAATAGCCATTGTGGTGTTCCTTCCCTATCAAATTCATTTGGATTGCAGAGTGCAGTGTCAGCCATCGAGCCCTGCCATCAAGGCCTGGCACCCAAGGGCTATAACCACGAAGATCGGGGTTATAGATACCTGAAACCGGGTTTGGTTCGACCTGACAAATGCTGAATGCACGCTTAACGCCCAGACTGCGCGTAAGACGGGGCAAAACTAGCACAGAGACGGGGAAATATCCGCCTCAACATACCCATTTGGTCAGCTTTATCGCTCTAAACCGTGAAAAAAAGGCATATGGCCCGTCGGATGGCGCTCAAAACGCCCTCCGAACAGCGCCATCCCCAGCGGGTGCGGTACACTGGCGACTTTTTCCGGGAGCCCCACCCCTCCCCTTCAACCAGCCGAGAAGCCCATGCCGATCCGTCATTGCATCGTCCACCTGATCGACAAAAAACCCGACGGCACACCCGCAGTTCTCCACGCCCGCGACTCCGAGCTTGCCGAGTCGGCCGCGATCGAGAACATGCTCGCCGACCTCAACGAGAGCTACAACGCCAAACAAGGCAAGGCCTGGGGCTTTTTCCATGCCGAGTCCGGCGCGCACCCGTTCAGCGGCTGGTTGAAGGAGTATTTCGACGGCGGCAAGGATTTCACCGCCTTCAGCCGCATTGCGGTGGAACACCTGCAGAAGCTGATGGAGGAGTCCAACCTCTCCACCGGCGGCCACGTGCTGTTTGCCCACTATCAACAGGGCATGACCGATTACCTGGCGATCGCCCTGCTGCACCACAGTGAAGGCGTGGCCGTGACCGACCAGCTGGACGTGACGCCGTCGCGCCATCTGGATCTTGGCCAACTGCACCTCGCCGCGCGCATCAACGTGTCCGAGTGGCAGAACAACAAGCAGTCCAAGCAATACATCTCCTTTATCAAGGGTAAGAACGGCAAGAAGGTCTCGGAGTACTTCCGCGACTTTATCGGCTGCCAGGAAGGCGTCGACGGTCCGGGCGAAACCCGTACCCTGCTCAAGGCCTTCAGCGACTTCGTTGAAAGCGAGGATCTGCCGGACGAGTCCGCCCGCGAGAAAACCAAGACCCTGGTGGACTACGCCAGCAGCCAGGCCAAGCTCGGCGAGCCGATGGGCCTGGAAGAGCTGTCCGGGTTAATCGATGAAGATCGGCCAAAAGCCTTCTACGATCACATCCGCAACAAGGACTACGGCCTGTCGCCGGAAATCCCGGCGGATAAACGCACCCTCAACCAGTTCCGCCGTTTCACCGGGCGTGCCGAAGGCTTGTCCATCAGCTTTGAAGCGCACCTGCTGGGCGACAAGATCGAATACGACGAAGCCGCCGGCACCTTGATCATCAAGGGCCTGCCGACCCAACTGACCGACCAGCTCAAGCGTCGCAACTGATGCTGGGCGGGGTTCTGAAGAAAGTCCTGCTGGTGTTGCTGGTGGTGGTGGTTTTCCAGAACTGGGGCAAGATCGAGCGGCTGTTCAACCCCTCCCAGGTGGTGCCGGAGCAGACACGCGCGGCAGCGCGCGTGGTGCTGTATTCCACCGAGTGGTGCGGCTACTGCAAGCAGATCCGGCGCTTTCTGGATTCCAAGGGGATTCCCTACCAGGCGTTTGATATCGAGAAGGACGCCCAGGCGCGCAAGGCGTACGAGGCGTTGGGGGGCGGCGGGATTCCGTTTGTGGACGTGAACGGCACGCTGATTCGCGACTACAACCCGGAAGCGATCATGGCGGCGCTGAAGTAACTCACTCTGTAAAATACCGCAGATCAAATGTGGGAGCGGGCTTGCTCGCGAATGCGCTGGTTCAGTCAATACATCTGGCGACTGATCCACCGCTTTCGCGAGCAAGCCCGCTCCCACATTGGGTTTGCGTACGCGTTAGAAATTGGCCTCCAGGGAAACCATCGCCGTACGCTCCTCTCCTACGTTGTAGTAAGCCGAGCTGGCCGCCAGGCCATTCACTGGCGCCGAGTTGAACGACACGGTGCGCGCCGAGCTCAAGTATTCCTTATCAAACACATTGAGCATCGAGAAGCGCAGCGCGGCCGACTTGAAGACCTTCTTGTCCACCGGCAGGTAGATACCGGCGTTGAGGTCGAACACGGTGCGCCCGGAGATTTTCTCGTTGTTGGTCAAATCACCGTAGAACGCCCCGACATACTTGCCGGCAATGTTGCCGTAGTAGCGCTTGTCGTCGTAACCAAACACCAGGTTGAGCATGTTTTCCGGCACGTTGGCCAACTGGTTGCCCTTGGTCGGCAACAACACGTTCTTGCTGACAAAGTCGTCCTGCTGCTCGGACTTGGTATAGGTGTACGACGCGTAGTAGTTGAAGTTGTACGGCAGCAGGCCGCTCCACTCCAACTCCAGGCCTTTGTTGGTCACGTCACCGACGTTGGCCATCACGTAGTCACCGTTCAAGTCGGTGGTCGACAGCTGACGGTCCTTGAAGGTGATGTAGAACAGGGTGGCGCTGAGGGCCATTTTCTCTTCGGTGTAGCGCCAGCCCAGCTCCTGGTTCCAGCTCAGCTCGGGGTTGAGGTTGAGCGAGTCACCCTTGTTGTACAGCACGTAGTTCTGCGGGGTGCGCATGTTGCGAGTGACGTTGTAGAACGCCTGGTTGCTCTCGTCGACCTGGTACTTGGCACTGAAGTTCGGCAGGAACTGATGGTAGCGGGCGTTACGCTTTTCCGGCTTGTCGTACAGGCTACCGAGGTTGTCGCCGTCACGCTCGACGTACTGGTACGCCAGCCCGCCGACAAAGCTCAGGTCTGGCGTGGCTTGCCAGCTGTCCTGCACCCACAGCTTCTGGGCCGGGGTCACGGTGTATTGATGGCGCCCCTGGACAGTCTTGCCGTTCTTGTCGACCACCTGGCCGCCGCTGTTGTAATCGCCCCAGACGTCGTCCGGTGCACCTTCGCTGTTGATCCCGATATACGGCTGGGTCTGGCGCTGGCGAGCGCGCTCGTACCAGTAGCCGTAATCCAGGCTGTGCTCCTCGTTGATGTCCCATTTCATTTTGACCGTCACGCCAGGGCGCCAGGTTTCGGTCCACGAGGGGCGATAGTAGTTGGCCGACTGGAGGTTACCCAGGTCGTAGTTACCGGCCTTGTCGGACTTCGGCCCCAGGTTGGTCGCGGTCTGGCCGCTGAAACTGCCGCCGTTGCCCCAGTAGTAGTAAGGCGCAACCGTCAGGGCCAGGTCATCACGCAGACGCCAGCGCTGGGTGAAGGTGGTCATGACACTTTCGAAAGGGTTGCGGTTGAGCTTGTAGGAAGACGACAGCAAGCCGTTTTTGTAGACCGGGGTTTCCGCGTAATCCAGGCGGCGGCCCTGTTGCTGGAACTGGCTCTTGCTCAGCGTGTTGTAGTTGTAGTTTTCCTGGGTGTTGTACTTCATGGTGAAGTTGCTGGTGTTGCCGTTGTCGTCTTCGAACAGCGTGCTCCACTCTACCTTGTCGCCCCGCAAGGTGCCCTTGCCGCGCCACTTGTCGCCTTCGGTGTGAGAGGCCGACACCCAGGTCTTGAAGCCGCCGAGGTCGCCGGTGTTGATACGGGCGAAGGACTTTGTCAGGTTGTTCGAACCCATGGATTGCTTGACGAACAGCCCCGGCTCCTTGGTCGGCCGAATGGTGACCATGCCGATGTTGCCGCCGCTGGAACCAATGTGCGGGCCGTCCGCTTCCGAGGAGCCCTGGGTGACAAATACTTCGCCGACGTTTTCCGGGTCGCCCAATTGGTTGGCGTAAACACCGTAGCTGCCGGAGTCGTTGATCGGCACGCCGTCCATGGAAACCCCGACCTGGTCGGAGTTCATGCCGCGCATGGTGAAGCTGGTGCCGCTCATGCCGCTGGCGTCGTCGTTGGAAACGTTGATGCCCGGGGTGTACTTGAGCTTGTCGATGGCGTTGGCCGTCGGGGACATTTCATCCATGGCTTCCTTGGTCACCGTGGACCGGGCCTTGGCACTTTCTTCCTGAATCATGTGGCCGGTGCCCAGGGTACGTTCGCCGGCGACGTGCACCGAACCGACATCCTGGGAATCGTCTGCCAAAACCAGCGGCGCAAAGCCGCCCAGGCCCGATGCTAAAAGCAGGGCATAGAGTTTGTTGTAGGTCACGAGTAGATCCCTTACATGCATCTATCTGTTGTTATGGGGGAGGTATTGGCGATCTCGGCCGGGTGAACAGCGCCGCCAATCTTCCTGACCACCTGCTCAGGAATCCGAGGATCATCCGTGCATCACGTAACGATTTGGTTACAGGTTTTGGCGATTGCGATGAAGGTTAAATGAAAGGTCCACACACACGGATGTGCCAAGGCATGGGGATTTTCAAGGGAAGGTGGTGCAAGTAATGACAGCGCCACGCCATTGCGGCGTAGCGCTCTGTATCTAGCGCAATACGATCATCCGACCGAGCAGCGAGTGTTGTTCAAACCCCAAGACCGCCTGCAACGCATTGAGCACCGCCTGGGGGTCCTTGCTCGGGAAACTGCCGCTGACACGCCGGGCGCCGAGGTCTTCGTTGAGCAGCAGAATGCGCCCCGGATAGTAGCGGCCGAGGTCTTGCACCACATCGGCCAGCGGCGCCTTGTAGTAGTTGAGCCAACCATCGCGCCAGGCCAGGCGCGACTCGCTGTCGACCGCGTGCAGCTCATCGGCGACACCGTCGGCATAGGCCACTTGCTGGCCGGCCGTCAGAATCTGTTGCTGAGCATACTTCGACGCCGTTACCCCAACCCGACCGGACAACACCGTCACCTGCGCACCTGCCGGTTGCAGGCGCACCTCAAACTGCGTGCCGAGCACCCGTGCTTCGCCGCTGCCGGCCTCGACCACAAAGGATTCGCCAGTGTGGGTCACACTGAAAAAACCGGCGCCACGGCGTAGCTGGATATGGCGCTCGCCATGCTTGAAATCCACTGCGATCGCACTGTCGGCGTCCAGGGTGACCTGGCTTTGATCGGCCAGGGTCACGGTCTTCACCTCACCCGGCGCGGTGACGTAATCCGCGCCGAAGTCATCGACCCAGCGTGACGGCTGCCAGCCGGCGCCCATCGAGATCATCACCAGCAGGCAGGCGGCCATGGCCAGGGCACCAGACCAGCGCCGCACGCTGGAGCGTTTCGAGGTATTCATCGCGTTCAAGTAACCCTGCAGCGCCAGGGCATCCTCATCCGCCAACGTTCTGGCCGGTACTTCACTCAATTCCCACAGCACCTGGGCCTGGGCGTAGGCTTCCACATGCGCAGGATCGGCCCGCAGCCAACGGCTGAACGTGGCCTGGTCGCCACTGCTGGGTTGGTCATGCAACAGGCTCAACCAGGCCAGTGCGGCCTGTTCCTGGTCGGGCGTCGGGGTGACGCGGGCAGTGGCGTTCACGGGGCTTTCCTTGGCGATGGTTCACGAAGGCTGGCCTTGCAGGCTTCGAGGGCACGCATCATATGTTTTTCCACGGCGCTTTGGGACAGGCCCATGGCCTTGGCGATTTCCGCGTACTTGCGGCCATGGATGCGGTTGAGCAGGAAAATCTGCCGGGTACGTTCCGGCAGGCTGCGCAAGGCTGCTTCAACGTGACGCAGATCATTGCCCGCCTCCAGCGCGGCCTGGGGTTCGCAGCCCTGGTTATCCTGTTGTTCCGGCAGCCAGCCTTCGCTGCTGCGCACCCGGGCGCCTTCGCTGCGCAGGTGGTCGATGGCGATATTGCCGGCGCAGCGCAGCAGGTAGGTGCTGAGCTCCTCGACCTGCACCAGCGGCCGGCGCCAGAAGCGCAGGAACAAATCCTGCACCAGGTCCGCCGCCGTCGCACGGCAGCCCACGCGGCGGCTGACCAGCGCTTCCATCTGCGAGCGCTGGGACAGGAACACCTGCAGGAAATGCGCCCGTCCGCCCGCCGCGTCTGCGTGCTGCTCTGGATGTTCGGGGGGCGTGGTGATCATCAACGATGGACTCAAAGGGTCGCGAAGGCCGCAACCGGACTGGCCAGCAGGCCGAGGCCCGCCAGGATCAAGGCCAGCCTTGGCCGATACGGCAACAGCAACACCAGCAACAACCCGCTGAGCATCAAGACCGCGCACCACTCCACCAACCCCTGGCTCCACCCGGTCGCGAGCACCGCCGGCCAGATCGAGACAATCAACAGCAGCCAGCCGCCCACGCGCAAACCCAGGCGCCGACGAGGCGAAGGTTTACTGTGCAGCAGTTCGCCATGGTGCCGGTCCATGGACAGGCACAACGCGGTAAACCCTGCGTAACACAGCAGCAGCGCCAGGAGCATTCAGTTCACCTCGCCCTTGAGGGTCAATGGCCGGGCACGTTCGGCCTTGGGCTGAGGGACACGGCGGTGCTGCATTTTCCAGGCAGCCCAGGCGAGGAACACGCCGCTGCCCAGGCACGTCAGGTCAAAACCGGCCATGGCCCAGTCGCCGTTGGCCAGGGACACACCCAAATGCTGGGTCGTGGTCAGCGCGTTGAGCACCGGCACGCCGATAAACAGCAGCGCGCCCACACTCAATTGCTCAACCCAGCCGCGGCGCCCCTGGCGGACAATCGCGTGCAGGACGCTCAAGCCCCAGGCAATAAAGAAGGCTTGTACTTCCCAGTCCGAGCGCCCGGCAAAGCTGGCCGGCAACAGGCGGTTGGCCCAGAAGAATGCAGCGATGGCGATCATCAAGCCGGACATGCTGGCGATGTTCAGCACTTCCACCAGCCGCAGCTCAAAGGGCAGCACACCGGTTTTGGTGTGCTTGAGCTGACGCTTGCCCAGCCACATCACCAGCCCGGTGCCGATCATTGCCGTGCCCGCGAGGCCGCAGATGAAATACAGCCAGCGCAATACCGGGCCGGCGAAATGGCCCATGTGCAAACCGTAGAAGCTGCCACCAATCGCCGCCGGCAGCGACTGCTCGCCGCTCACCCGCAACAGTTCGCCGGTAGTGCCGTTGAATGAGACGGTGCTGCCAAAGTCATGCACCACTCGATCCGACCCGGCGCGGAACACATTGACCGAGGCGTTTACATCGCTTGGATTATTCACCACCAGCCGTCCGACATGCCCGCCGGCCCATTGCTCGCGCGCCTGCTCGTACATCGGACCCAGTGGCAGCAATTGCCCCGGCTGGCCGAGGGCCGGCGCATTGTCGGTGGCCGGAAACACATCGTTGAAGAACGCACGGGTATCGTTGCCGTAGGAAGCGAGGATGCTCGCCGGCATCACCATGCTCATGAAAATCACCAGGCTGCTGTAGGTGATCATCAAGTGGAACGGCAACACCAGCACGCCCACGGCGTTGTGCCCGTCGAGCCAGGACCGCTGGCCCTTGCGCGGGCGGAAGGTGAAGAAGTCCTTGAAGATTTTCTTGTGGGTGATGATCCCGGTGATCAACGCCACGAACATCACCATCGCGGCGATGGTCGACAGCCAGCGCCCCCACGGATAGGGCATTTGCAGCTGGAAGTGGAAACGATAGAAGAATTCGCCGCCCATGCTTTCCCGGGCCTGGACCTGCTGGCCGCTGACGGGATCGAGGAGTTTTTCGACGAAATTGCCGCGTTTGCCCGGGTCGACCTTGTCTTGCCACATCACCGACAGGCCCGGCTCACGGCTGCTCGGCAAGGTGATAAACCAGCGCGCGGCATTGGGCGCCTGGTGTTGCAGATAGGTTTGGGCGGCGGCCAGGCTACGGGCGTCATCGACGGGATGCGCCTGCACTTCGGGCTGCATCCAGTGGGTAATTTCGTCCTTGAAATACGACAGGGTGCCCGTCAGGAAAATCGCAAACAGCAGCCAGCCAAAGATCAGCCCGGCCCAGGTGTGCAACCAGGCCATGGCCTGGCGGAAGCCCTCTTTCATGTGCGCGCCATCCAGTACGCCAACCCGGCGAACGTGGCCATTATCGCGCTGGGCAGCAACACGCCAAACCAGGCGCGCCAGGCCGTGCGGCAGGCGAAGCACCAGATGACTGCCAACAGGTAGAACACAAACGAACTCAGCATGCCGCTGATCACCGCATCGGCGCGGCTGGTGGGCAGCCACAGCGTCATGCACACGCTGGCCAGCGAGGCCAGCAGGTAACCGCCGACCACAGCCGCCAGCACCCGCGACGTCACGGCAAGACGGTAGGAAACGGGAAGTGAGGTTTTGCGTTTCATGCACAAGGCGCCAGGTTCGTCAGTGCGCAATATTAATGATAAAGGTTCTCATAAGCAAAAGAGAACGCATCACTGGCAATTGCCGAACCCGTCTGCGCGCCCTACAATGCGAACAATTCTTGTTCTCTAAAGCATGCCCATGCTGCCGGAGTGTGCGCGTTGCAGCCGTCCAACACCGTCGAAGTCCTGTACCACGACCATCACCACTGGCTTACCGGCTGGTTGCGACGCAAGCTCGGCTGCCCGGAAAGCGCCGCCGACCTGGCCCAGGACACCTTCATCCGCGTGCTCACCGCACGGGAAACACCGACGCTGATCGAACCTCGCGCCTTCCTCACCACCATCGCCAAGCGTGTGCTGTGCAACCATTACCGCCGCCAGGACCTGGAGCGCGCCTACATCGACGCCCTGGCACAAATGCCCGAACACGTGGCGCCGTCGGAGGAAGAGCGGGCAATCATCCTGCAAACCCTGATGGAGCTGGACCAGTTGCTGGATGGCCTGGCGCCCCTGGTCAAACGCGCGTTCCTGCTGTCCCAGCTCGACGGCCTGACCTACGCGCAAATCGGCGCGGAACTGGGCATCTCCATCGCCACGGTCAAGCGCCATCTGAATAAAGCGGCGATGCGCTGCTACTTCGCCCTATGAGTTTCTCAACGCAAGTCGCCGAACAAGCGGTGCACTGGCTGATGGAAATGCGGCAGGGCCCGCTCAACCCACGCAAACAGGCGGCCTGGCAACAGTGGCTGGACGCCCACAGCGAACATCAGCGGGCCTGGGAGCACATCCAGCGAGTGAACCAGCGCTTGCGCGGGATGCCATCACCCCTGGCCCATGCCGCCTTGAATGCACCGAAATCCAACAGTCGTCGTCAGGCCCTGAAGTTGTTGCTGATACTCGGCGCCGGGTCGGCAGCGGCCTGGGGTTTGCGCCAGCAACATATATTGCCGCCGTTGAGTGCCGACTACCGCAGCCCCATCGGCCAACGGCGCAAGTTCCAGCTGGCGGATGGCAGCCAGTTGCAGCTCAACACCGGCAGTGCGGTGGATGTGCATTTTGATGGCCAGCAACGCTTGATCCGCCTGCTCGAAGGCGAAATCCTGCTGACCGCCAAACCCGGCAACGCCCCGCTGCGGGTCATCACTTCCCAGGGCCTGCTCAGCGCCCAGGCCGCGCGGCTGAACGTGCGGCAATTCAACGATCACACACAACTGGCGGTGTTTGATGGGCACGTTGACGTGATGCCCAACACCTATAGCGGTTTGCCGTTGTCGGTGGAGAAAGCCCATCAGGTCAATTTCACCCGCAAAGGCTGGGACACCGCCCGCCCCACCGACGCCGGCAGCGGCGCCTGGGCCGACGGCATGCTGGTGGCGGCCCACATGCGCCTGGAAGATTTCCTCGCCGAATTGAGCCGTTATCGCCGTGGCCAGCTCAATTGCGACCCGCAGGTGGCCAACCTGCTGATTTCCGGCAGCTACCCGCTGGACGACAGCGAACGAATCCTGGACCTGCTGCAAGTCAGCCTGCCGGTCAGGGTCCGGCGGTTTACCCGCTACTGGGTCACTGTCGAAGCCCGTGCCTGAAATATTTTCAAAACCCGTGAGCCGTTTTCCGCACCTCGCGTGACAGAGAAGGAAAGCCACCTTGATCCTTCCTTCTCAGGACCGCACTTCATGCCCCAGCAACCGACTCGCCTGACGCCACTCGCCCGCACCCTGCGCCACTTGTTGCTGGGGGCCAGCCTCAGTTTCAGCACCGTTCCCTACGTAATGGCGGCCGACGCCAAGCCCTACCGCATCGCCCCTACGTCACTGGAAGCGGCGCTGAATCAATTTGGCCGGGAAGCCGGCGTGCTGATTTCATTTGGCTCGGACGTGACCGCCGGCGTGCAAAGCCACGGCCTGTCGGGCAACTACACCGCTGAAGAAGGCTTGAATGCGTTGCTCAAAGGCACCGGCCTGCAAGCCCGTGCCGAGGGCAACAACGCCTTCAGCCTGCAACCGGCGAATGCTCCGGCCACCCTCGAATTGGGCACCTCCAACGTGGTCGGCGACTGGCTGGGGGACGCGGCACAAACCAACGTCTTCGAGCACCCGGGCGCCCGGGACGTGATCCGCCGCGAAGAATTCGAACGCCAGGGCGCCACCCAGGCCCGCGACGTGCTCAACCGCATTCCCGGGGTCAACGCCCCGGAAAACAACGGCACCGGCAGCCACGACATGGCGCTGAACTTCGGCATTCGCGGGCTCAACCCACGCCTGGCCTCGCGCTCCACGGTCTTGATGGACGGCATCCCGGTGCCGTTCGCGCCGTATGGCCAGCCGCAGTTGTCGTTCGCGCCCATCAGCATGGGCAACATGGATGCCGTGGACGTGGTACGCGGCGGCGGCGCAGTGCGTTATGGCCCGCAGAACGTCGGCGGCATCGTCAACTTCGTCACGCGCGCGATTCCCGATGCGCCAACGGTGAAAGGCGGCCTGCAAACCGAAACCAGCCCGCCTTCCAGCCACGATGGCTTCAAGACCACCGGCAACCTGCTGGCCGGCGGCACGGCGGACAACGGCCTGGGCGGCGCGATCCTGTATTCCGGCACCCGTGGTGGTGATTGGCGCGAAAACAGCGACACCCGCATCGACGACCTGATCCTCAAGGGCAAATACCAGCTGGACGACGCCAACAGCTTCAACGCCATGGCGCAGTACTACGAAGGCAAAGCCGATATGCCCGGTGGTTTGAGCACTGCGGCCTACAAGGCCGACCCGTACCAGTCCACCCGCCCCTACGACCAGTTCTGGGGCCGGCGCACCATGTTCAACGCAGGCTATCGCTACCAGGAAGACCGCCGGGAATTCACGGTCAACAGCTTCTTCACCACCACCCTGCGCAGCGGTTACCTGGACCAGGGCAACTTCCTCTCCCTGTCGCCCCGCGAGTATTGGGTACGCGGCCTGGAAACCCGTTTCGCCCAAGGCTTCGACCTCGGCCCAACCAGCCACGAAGTCGGCGTGGGCTACCGCTACATCAACGAGGCCGGCCACGAACTGCGCTACCGCACGCCGATTTCCGCCAATCAGCAACTGCCGACCACCGACAGCCGCAACGACCGCGACACCCGAGGCAGCACCGAAGCCAATGCGTTCTTCGTCGACGACCGGATAGATATCGGCAAGTGGACCATCACTCCGGGCATCCGCTACGAGATGATCGAGTCCCAGCAGACCAACAACCTCAGCAACGTCAAATACAAAGGCGACTACAACACCGCCCTGCCGGCGCTGAACGTGCTCTACCACCTGACCGACGACTGGAACCTCTACGCCAACACCGAAGGTTCGTTCGGCAGCGTGCAGTACAGCCAGATGCCCAACCGCGTGACCAGTGGCGAAGTGAAGCCGGAAAAAGCCCGCACCTGGGAACTCGGTACCCGTTACGACAATGGCACCCTGCGGGCCGAAATCGGCGCGTTCCTGATCAACTTCGACAACCAGTACGACAGCAACCAGACCAACGACACCGTGATCGCCCGCGGCGAAACCCGCCATCAGGGCATCGAGTCCAGCATCAACTACGCCCTCGACGGCTTGAGCCCGGCGCTCGCCGGTTTTGATGTGTACGCCACCTACGCCTACGTCGACGCCACCATCCGCGAAGACGGCCCGAACAAAGGCAACCGCGTACCCTTCTCCTCCAAGCACAAGGGCACCCTGGGTGTGGGTTACACCGAAGGTCGCTGGAAGTTGAACGTGGACAGCAGCTACCAGAGCAGCCAGTTTGCCGACAACGCCAACACTGAAGCAGAAAGTGCTGATGGCAGCACCGGACGCATTCCTGGCTACATGCTGTTCAGCAGCCGCGCGGCGTACGACTTTGGCCCGCAGCTGTCGGATTTGAACGTGGCGGTGGGTGTGAAAAACATCTTCAACAAGCAGTACTACACCCGCTCGTTTGACGATAACAACAAGGGCAAATACGTCGGCGAGCCGCGCACGCTGTATGTGCAGACGTCCATCGCGTTCTGATCAGCTACCCGCAAGGCACGACGGTGTGCCGGCCACCAACGCGTCGATGGCGCATCGGGTCTTGGCCGGCATGTGCGTCGCCGTGGGCCAGATGACATGGATCGGCATCGGTTGCTCGCGGTGGCCCGGCAGCACCGCCTGCAATTGCCCGCGCAACACGTAGTGGGCGATCAGCCAACTGGGCAACCAGGCCAGGCCGACCCCGGCGATGGCGGCATCGGCCACGGCCTGCAGGTCATCGAGGATCAACGGCGAGGCGACTCGCTCGCGGTGCGGGGCATTGCTGCGATAGGCAATGCCCCGGTGCCCGGCCAGGTCGTCGATGGAGTCAATCCGAGGTGTGCGCTGCAAGTACGCGGGTGACGCCGCCAAGGCAATCGCCTGTTCCCCCAGGCGACGTGCACTCAAGCGGTCAGTGTCAGGCAATGCGCCAATGCGCACCGCCAGGTCGAAGCCTTCCTGCGCCAAGTCGATCAATCGGTCGGAGAAGGAAATCTCGATTTCCAGTTGCGGAAAACGGTCCATCAGCCCCCACAACGCAGGCGCCGCATAGTGGTGGCCGAATGCCAAAGGCAGGCTCGCCCGTAACCGCCCTCGTGGCTGCTGGCGGCCACTTTCCAGCACGGATTCAGCCGCTTCCAGCTCTGCCAGTGCACGCAGGCAGTGCTCGTAGTAGGCCTGCCCGTCTTCGGTCAAACGCTGGCGCCGGGTGGAGCGTTGCAATAAAGACGTCCCCAGCCGCGCTTCCAGACGCGCCAAGCCTTTGCCCACCGCCGAGCGCGTGAGGTTCAGCCGTTCGGCGGCCTCCGTCAGATTGCCGCTCTCGACGATCTGCAAAAACAGTTCAACACCATCAAAACGCGGAGTGGCCATGGTCGTTTGTCGCCCTATATTCCCTTATCACAGGAAGAAGTATCGCTAATAAAGAATCAGATTCCCGTGAAAATGACACCTTCCCCCATTGAAAGGAAGAGGCCATGCCACCCGACGCCGTTGTATCCGCCATCAACCCGCCACGTACCGCCCGGGACGGCCTTGCGCTCACCGCCGTGTGCCTGGTGGCGTTGATGTTCGGGCTGGAGATTTCCAGCGTGCCGGTCATCCTGCCCACCCTTGAGCAGCAACTGGGCACCGGCTTCCAGGACGCCCAATGGATCATGAACGCCTACACCCTGGCCTGCACCAGCGTGCTGATGGCCGCCGGCACATTGGCCGATCGTTTTGGCCGCCGACGCATGCTGGTGCTGTGCCTGTGGGTATTCGGGCTGGCTTCGCTGGCCTGCGGGCTGGCGAACGATGCGTCCACGCTGATCGCGGCGCGTTTTGTCCAGGGCGTGGGAGGCGGGGCGATGATGATCTGCCAGTTCGCGATCCTTTCGCACCAGTTCCGCGAGCCGGCGGCCCGGGCCCGGGCCTTTGCGGTGTGGGGCGTGATCGCCGGGGTGGGCCTGGGTTTCGGGCCGATGGTGGGGGCATTGATCCTGGCGGTGGCGGATTGGCGCTGGGTGTTCCTGGTGCATGTGCCGTTGACCTTGTTCACCCTGGTGTTGCTGCGCATCAGCGTGCAGGAATCCCGTGACCCGGCGGCCCATCGCCTCGATATAGCCGGTATGGCCACCCTCACCCTGGCAGTGTTCGCCCTGGTTTATTTCATCACCCAGGGCACCGAGAGCGGCTTTGCCACCCCGGCCATGCTCGGCTGGGCCGGACTGTCGGTGGGCAGCCTGTTGTTGTTCGTGGTTGTCGAGCGGCGCAGCCTGCATCCGATGTTCGACTTCTCGGTGTTTCGCATCCCGCGCTTCAACGGCGCGCTGATGGGCTCGATCGGCATGAACTTCAGCTTCTGGCCCTTCATGATCTACCTGCCGCTGTATTTCCAGGCCGGCCTGGGCTACGACACCATGCTCACCGGGCTCGCCCTGCTCGCCTATACCCTGCCCACGTTGGTGGTGCCGCCGCTGGCTGAACGCCTGGCCCTGCGCTATGGCGCCGAACGCATCATTCCATTGGGCCTGGGCCTGATGGGCGTGGGGTTTGTGACAATGGCGGCGATCAATCATAGCGGCCAGCCCAGTGTGGTATGGGTCCTGATCGCCTGTGGGATTGCCGGCAGCGGCTTGGCGTTTACCAACTCGCCCACCACCAACACCACCACCGGATCAGTTTCATCCGACCGCGCAGGGATGGCCTCGGGCATCGACTTCAGTGCACGTCTGATCACCCTGGCGCTGAATATCGCGTTGATGGGGTTGGTGTTGATACTCGGGATCGCTCACTACCTGGCAGGCGTGTCGCCCGCCACGGCGCAATTGGCCGCCCTCAGTCAGGACATCGCCGCCGGCAGGCTGGACGTGTTGCCGCAGGGCCCACTGATCGCCCAGGCCGCGCTGCGCAACGGTGCGGGCTGGGCCATGTTGTATGCCGGCGTTGGAGCGTGCGCACTGGCGGCCTTGAGCGCCTGTTTTTTCCGGCGCAGCCCGCGCTGACCTTTTGCGCATAAAAAAACGGGCCTGCATCTGCAGGCCCGTTTTCAGTGGGGTTGAAAAAAGTATCAGCTATCAGCCGTTAAGCGCAGCCTGTTCGTTTTCCAGGAATTCCTCTTCTAGCTCGGCCTCGTCGGCCTTGGTATTGGGCAGGCTTTGACCCGCGGCGCGTGGTTTGCCGCGCAGTTTGCCGTACAGATGCTCCAGGGCATGCTCCAGCTTGGTCGCTGCGCCATCGATCGCCTGTTCCAGCGTATCGGCTTTATGGAGGACCGAAAGCGGTTGATGGCCTTTTGGCCGTGCTTCCAGTCGGCAACTCAGATCGTGTGGGCCGGGCTTGTCACCGTTCTCGTCCCGCAGGTAAACCTCGACGCGGGTCAGATCTTCTTCGTAACGTTCGAGCGTGCTCTCAATGGTGGTACGTACCCACTCCTCCAGTCGGATGCTGCTTTCAATATGGTTATCGCTATTGACTTGGATTTGCATAGTTTTCCCTTATTTCAGCTAGCTCGCCGAAGGCCATTCCTGCTTCACCGGATGGGTGAAAACCATGACCTCCTGATTACACAATTGAGCAGACAGAGGAACATTTCAACCCCTTTGCAAAGATAAATCCCACATTACAAATTAACCCTGACTACAACCAAAAACGCTGTTAGGGTGGGGAGTTGGTTACATCTTCTTACCGCCAACTTCCTTACAATTGCCCCTCTCCCAACGGGTGCAATCCGCGAAAAATCTCCGCTTCCTCCACCAGCCAGTCATGCACCGCCCGCACGCCCGGATGGCTCAGCGCACCCGGCGCGTACAGCAGCACATAGCGTTTGTGGTTGGGGACGGCGAGGCCGAATGGCACGATCAAGGTGCCGCGTTCCAGTTCGTCATTGAGCAAGGTACGCCGGGCAATCGCCACGCCCATGCCGGCAATCGCCGCCTCGATGGTCAGGTGATTGCGGTTGAAGGTATGCCCGCGCCGTACGTCGGCGGCGTCATAGCCGATGGCGTTCAGGTAGAACTCCCACTCTGCGTACTCATAACTCCCACGCCAGGCAGTGATGTCGTGCAGCAGCGGGAAATGCACCAGGTCAGCGGGGCCATGCAGTGGCGGTCGCCCCCGCAGCAGGCTCGGTGCGCACACCGGGAAAATCTGCTCGTCCAGCAAGGCTGTGGACAACAAGCCGGGATAGCTGCCGTCGTTAAGGTCGATGGCCAGGTCGAAGTCGCCCTCGTGCAGGGCGACGCTGCTGTCTTCGGCAACCATGCGCAGCTGGATATCCGGGAAGCGCTGCTGCAAACGCGGCAAACGCGGGGTCAGCCATTTGCCGAGAAACGACGGGATCGAGCGCAGTCGCAAGGTGCCGCTGATCATCCCGGCGTCCAGCCGCTGCAACTCGGCATCGATGCTGCCATAGGCCTCGCCCACGGTGATCGCCAACCGCTGGCCCTCTGCGCTCAGCTCAACCCCGCGTGCGCGCCGATGGAACAGGCGAAAGCCCAGGCGCTCCTCCAACTGACGGATTTGCTGGCTGACCGCGCCCGGGGTGATGTGCAGTTCCTCGGCGCAACGGGTGAACGACAAATGCCGTGCCGCGCAGGAAAA
The DNA here is from genome assembly GCF_013385565.1 of Pseudomonas sp. E6002. Taxonomy (NCBI): domain Bacteria; kingdom Pseudomonadati; phylum Pseudomonadota; class Gammaproteobacteria; order Pseudomonadales; family Pseudomonadaceae; genus Pseudomonas; species Pseudomonas sp. E6002. The sequence continues at coordinate 195,059 of NZ_JACAPT010000006.1, forward strand.
AACGTGCAACCAGACGTAGGTCTGGCCATGAAGCGGGCGAGCCATAGGGTTTAGTCCTGCTAAAGGGTGTCTTAGGATAATTCGTTGGTCAGTGCCGATCCAGAGGCTCAGTATCGCGCCAATTCCGCTTGTCCTACAAAACATGGCAGCGATTCCTACTCCATTGCTTGTAAGGGTTTAGCATGGCTATCAGTGTTTTCGATCTATTCAAAGTGGGCATTGGTCCTTCCAGCTCCCATACCGTCGGCCCGATGCGGGCCGCGGCGACCTTCGTCCAAGCGCTTATCGACCAGCAATTGCTCGACGAAACCCGTCGCGTAGAGGTGCGTTTGTACGGCTCGCTGTCCGCCACCGGTGTCGGCCACGCCACCGACCGCGCCTGTGTGATGGGCCTGATGGGCGAATGGCCAGACAGCATCGACCCCACCAGCATCGGCCCACGCATCCAGCAACTGCGCGAGTCCGGCCAATTGCTGCTCGGCGGCCGCATGTCGATTGCCTTCAATTGGCAACACGACCTCCTGCTGCTGGACGAAAGCCTGCCCTACCACCCCAACGCCATGTCCCTGCATGCCTACGGCGAAAACGGCCTGTTGAGCGAGCAGACGTACTACTCGGTGGGCGGCGGTTTCATCATCGAAGCGGCGGAAGCCGAATCCGGCATCGCGCCGACCAGCGAAGTGCAATTGCCTTACGACTTCTCCAGCGCCGTCGAACTGCTGGCCTTGTGCAACAAGCACGGCCTGCGGGTTTCCGAGCTGATGATGGCCAACGAGCGGGCCTGGCGCAGCGATGCCGAGATCCGCAGCGGCCTGCTGCATATCTGGTCGGTGATGCGTGAATGCGTCGAACAAGGCCTGCGCCACGAAGGCATCCTGCCCGGCGGTCTGGATGTGCCACGGCGCGCGGCGAAATTGCACCGCAGCCTGCTGGAAATCGGCAAACCCAACGTCATCACCTCGACCTTGTCGGCCATGGAATGGGTCAACCTGTTCGCCCTAGCCGTCAATGAAGAAAACGCCGCCGGCGGGCGCATGGTCACCGCGCCGACCAATGGCGCGGCGGGAATCATCCCGGCGGTGCTGCACTACTACATGAAGTTCAACCCGGACGCGTCCGACGATGACGTGGTGAATTTCTTCCTGGCTGCCGCCGCCGTCGGCATCCTCTGCAAGAAAAACGCCTCGATCTCCGGCGCCGAAGTCGGCTGCCAGGGCGAAGTCGGTTCCGCCTGCGCCATGGCCGCTGCCGGCCTTGCAGACGTGCTCAGCGCATCCCCGGAGCAACTGGAAAACGCCGCCGAAATCGGCCTGGAACATAACCTGGGGTTGACCTGCGACCCGGTTGGCGGGTTGGTCCAGGTGCCATGCATCGAGCGCAACGCCATCGCCGCGGTCAAGGCGATCAACGCCACGCAAATGGCCCTGCGCGGCGACGGCAAACACTTCATCTCCCTGGACCGGGTGATCCGCACCATGCGCGACACCGGCGCCGACATGCACGACAAATACAAAGAAACTTCACGGGGCGGCCTGGCCGTTAGCTGGGTGGAGTGCTGAGGAGCATTCCCTGATCGCCCCAACGTGAGCCCGCGCAAAAATAATAACGAGGCAATAACGATGACCGATGTACGTACACCTGCTGCCGAAAATCCCGCTGTAGACCTGACGCCGACCACCGTTACACAAGGCTGGAACAAACACGACACCACCTGGATGCTCGGCCTCTACGGCACCGCCATCGGTGCCGGCACCTTGTTCCTGCCGATCAACGCTGGCGTGGGCGGCTTCTGGCCGTTGATCGTGCTGGCGCTGCTGGCCTTCCCGATGACCTTCTTCGCCCACCGTGGGCTGACGCGCTTTGTGTTGTCGGGCAAATCGGGCGACATCACCGAAGTGGTGGAAGAACACTTCGGCATCGGCGCCGGCAAGCTGATCACCCTGCTGTACTTCTTCGCGATCTTCCCGATTTTGCTGGTGTACAGCGTGGCGCTGACCAACACCCTGACCAGCTTTATGGAACACCAACTGCACCTGGCAGCACCGCCCCGGGCAATCCTGTCGCTGGTGCTGATCCTCGGCCTGATGGCCATTGTGCGCTGCGGCCAGGGCGTGATCGTCAAGGCCATGAGCGTGCTGGTGTACCCCTTCGTCGCCGCCCTGCTGCTATTGGCGGTGAGCCTGATCCCCAACTGGAACGGTGCATTCTTCGCCTCCGCCAGCGAAGGCATGCCCCTGCCGGCCTTCTTCAAGACCCTGTGGCTGGCGATCCCGGTGATGGTGTTTTCCTTCAACCACTCGCCGATCATCTCCGCCTTCGCCGTCGACCAGAAACGTGTGTACGGCCCGCAAGCCGAACGCAAAAGCAGCGGCATCCTGGCCATGGCCCACAGCATGATGGTGCTGACGGTGATGTTCTTCTGCTTCAGCTGCGTGCTGGCCCTGTCGCCGGCTGACCTCGCCGCCGCCAAGGCGCAGAACATCTCGATCCTGTCGTACCTGGCGAACCACTTCCAGACCCCGGTCATCGCCTACGCCGCACCGTTGATCGCGCTGGTGGCGATCACCAAATCCTTCCTGGGCCACTACATCGGCGCCAGCGAAGGCTTCCAGGGCCTGATCGTCAAATCCCTGCGCGGGCGCAACCGCAGCATGTCGGCCAAGTGGCTGGAGCGCTGCACCGCGCTGTTCATGGTGCTCACCTGCTGGGCCGTGGCCACCTTCAACCCGAGCATCCTCGGCATGATCGAAACCATGGGCGGGCCGATCATCGCTTGCCTGTTGTTCCTGATGCCGATGTACGCCATCCGCCGAGTGCCATCTTTGCGCCAGTACTCGGGCCAGGCGTCCAACGTGTTTGTGGTGTTGGTCGGCTTGATTGCGCTGTCTGCGATCGTTTTTTCGGTCATGCCCTGAAACGGATCACCGAACTAAAAAACACCACCCACCCACTGTGGGAGCGGGCTTGCTCGCGAAAGCGATCGTTCAGCTGAGCAATCATTGGCTGACACACCGCATTCGCGAGCAAGCCCGCTCCCACAGGGGAAATTTGATGGCAGGCAGATTGCTGTACGGCACGCCCCTTGCTGTACAGCTACTGAGGAAAACGGACCTTGTGAAAACCTCAGCGAGCGAATGGCCGGTGGTCAGGAAACGCGAACTAATCCCGACACCGGTCGTCAATGACTGCATGTTCTTATCAGGCGGTAACGCACCATGGACAACCCTTTTCAGATCATCACCGACACCTTCGCCCCGAAATACCGGGTCAATTTAAGCATCCAGCGGCTGGACGGCAGCATCATGCTGACCCTGTCCGATGAAGACGGCGTCGTGGCCAAACGCATGATCAGCGCCGAACAACGCAACGACCCGCAGCGCCTGAAACGGCTGGTGCAGAGTGTGCAATTCGGGATTGCGATCGAGCAGGGGCACAGCGCGATGGAGATATTGGCGGTGATGACCGATGGGGACAGCCACCAGGTACTGCAGCGGCCGCCGGTCAGCAGGCCGCCGCTCAACGCAGGGTTCTAGAGCTCGCCCTTCTCTGTTTCAAGGCTCGCTTCGCCCTTGCGGCGCGGGCCTTCGACCTTCACCGACGGAAATGCCGACGACGCATACCGCACCACCAGAATCGCGAACGCCAGCAGCAGAATCCCACCGCACAGGTAGATGATGCCGATGTCGGGCGGGTTGTGGTGGGACACGTTGGAAATCAGCAGACGGGTCAGCGCCGTGATCGCCACGTAGATCAGGAAACGCACCGGCATGTGGTTGGTCTTGAAATAAATCCCGACCATCGCCCCCAGTTCCAGGTAGATGAACAGCAGCAAGATGTCATCGATCTTGATGTGCCCCGTCTCCAGCATCCCCAGAAATTCCATCACCGCGGCATAGGCGGTCACCGCACCAATGGCGAACAGTGCCAGGTAGTGGAAGGTCTCGACGAACAGATTTCCCAAGGACTCGGCCAGTTGGTGCACGGTCTTGCGCAGGTTTTCAGCCCAGTTGATTTTCACGATGATGCTTCCTTAGGTCGGCTCGACCGGATAATGCGGGTTGGACGTGACGGTTTCTCTGCATGCAGAAAAAAGGCCAGGGAACAGGGAGTGAGATGGTGGCGGGGTGATATGAGGCACTTATCTTGCTGCTCGATGATCGTTCCCACGCTCTGCGTGGGAATGCCGCCCCGGACGCTCCGCGTCCCATGCCCCAGGGTTTCGGGTAGAGGTGACGCGGAGCGTCACGGTATGCATTCCCACGCAGAGCGTGGGAACGATCCAGGTGACCGGGTGATTCAGGTCAGGTCGGGGCGACTTGATCCAACGCTTGATCGACCAATAAACCACTCATTTCCAGCAGTTGATGGATCGCCAGAAGCAAACTTCGCTGTGGTCCTTCAAGCTCAAAAGCCAGGCTACTGGCCATTTCACGGGCACTGTTCAAGGTTTCGCTGGCATTGGCGAGTAATGTTTCAGTGTCAGTATTTGGGGTCACAGCGAAAAGCGCGGTAGGCGGCTTTATAGGCGATTCAGAAAAACAGGCAGTCATTTTTACCATGGTGCATTCCTTGGATTTACAAGATGTTTGCTCCTTAAATTCGAGCCGCCAAACTCGTGTACCGCATAAGCGAAGCCCGGAGAAGGTAAGCCACTGAATGACGCTCCTGCAACCCCACCAACCTGTGAGAAGTTTCCGATAGGGCAAACCAGCATTTGCCAGCTACATTGAAAAGCCACTACCCAAAGCCCATGGATTGGCTTATGCTTTTAGCTGTATATAAATACAGTAGTCGCGAGAACGCTTGGCGACACTCGAACCAAGGGCAACTCCCTTCAATACTGCACCGATGACGAGGCCGAAAAATGGCTGTTGAAACCCTGTATCGCAGTACCCGTGACCTGGAGACTACATTCGTGGATCGCAAACTTGCCGACGCACACGACCAGATGCTTGAACTGGCAGAGTCCCTGATGGAAGTGCTGTTGAAAAACGTCGAAGGCTTGAGCGAGAAGCAGGCTGAAGATGCCGGTATTTTCATGGCCAAGAACCGCGCGGCGTTTGCGGCGGCGTTCAAGAACAATGCGAGTGCATTGGCGGAGATTGGGCAGCCAGCGGCTGAGTGATGCATTGCCAGTAGTGGCGAAAGGGCTTGCTGTGGCGAGGGAGCTTGCTTTGAGCAAGGGCGCTTGCTGTGGCAGAGGGAGCTTGCTCCCGCTGGGCTGCGCAGCAGACCCAAAAGCTTGGGAGCGCTGCGCACTCCAGCGGGAGCAAGCTCCCTCGCCACAGCAAGCTCCCTCGCCACAGGTTATGCGTTGATGCCTTTCACATGTGTCATGCCTGCCACAAGGTCTTGCCGAAGAACGTCAACGTGCGGTCCCACGCCAGTTGCGACCAGGCGGCATCGTATTGCGTGTCTGCAATCCGACCATCACCAATCGCCGTCTCGTTGGCAAACGCATGGCGCGCCAGGTAGCGATGGAAAGTCGCGTCCACACCCGCAGCATGCAGTTTTGACTCCAGCTCCGCCACGGTGTCGATATTGAAGAAGGCATCCTGCGTGCCCCAATGCCCGATCAGCGGCGCCTTGATCTTCGAAGCATCCAGATACTCCAGCGGCGGGAAGCCGTACCACACCACGCCCGCAGCGACTTCCGGAATCGCGTTCAACGCCAGCAACGTCAACGCCCCGCCCATGCAGTAACCGGTCACACCGACTTTTTTCGAATCCGCCTGCAAGTACTGCACAGCACCCTTGATGTCCTGAGAAACCGCGTCACCAAAATCCAGCCCATCCATCAGGTGGTGAGCCTCTTCCTCTTCCACGGTCGACGCGCCGCGATAAAGGTCCGGCACCAACACGCGGTAACCGCATTCGGCCAGTCGATTGGCCACGCCCTTGATCTGATCGTTTACGCCCCACCATTCCTGGATCACCACGATCGCCGGCGCGCCTTCGAGTACGGCCGGGCTGGCCAGGTAGCCGTTGACGTCAGCGCCATCCGGACGTTTGAAGGTAATCATGCGCCCACTGGAGCGCCCTGCTGTTTGTTTGGACATGCCAACCTCGTTCTGATGGGTTTGAAAAAATAAGCCTGCAACAGAGATATCTGTATTTGCACGTGTCCGCCACTGCGGGTGTATCAGAGTGTGTATGGATGCCCCTGAGATACACACGTACCGGCAATCGCGGCAGCGCGACACACGACAGATACACATCGGCGCTTAAGTGATGAAGCCTGTTCAACATTCAATCACCCAGGGCCCGGAAAATAAAATGAATAACCTCCCTTTTGTCGACCGTCTCACCGTCACCTCCTACACCAATGGGCTGCTCGGCCCCAGCCAGAAAATGCTCGGCCCGCTGGCCGACGGTGGCACCTTGATCACCGGCACCCCGCCCGGTTGCTGGGGCCCGATGATCACGCCGGCCTTTGAGGGTGGCCATGAAGTGACCCAGCCCGTGTTCATCGCCGGCGCCGACATCGGCGACGCGGTGGCGCTGAAGATCAAGCGCATGCGCGTCACCTCCCTGGCCACGTCCTCGGGGGTCATGAGTTTTGTCGAAGGTCGTTACCATGGCGACCCGTTCGTCGCGAAGTTCTGCTCCAACTGCGGGCAAGAGCATCCCGCCAGCCACGTCGAAGGCATTGGCGATGACGCCATTCGTTGCGATGCCTGTGGCGCCGAGGTCAGTGCGTTTCGTTTCAGCAATGGTTACGTGATCGTTCTGGATGCCGAGCATCAGGTGAGCCTGACGGTCAACCAGGCCGTGGCGGATCGCCTGGCCGGCAAGGCATCGGACATGTCGGCGCTGCCCGAACTGTCTGCCCAGCACTCGATCCTGTCCCTGGCCCGCGCCGATATCCCGGGCCTGGCCGCGCATATGCGCCCATTCCTGGGCAACATCGGCACCACGCCTTCACGGGATCTGCCGGATTCCCACAACTGCGGCGACTTCGGCCAGTACCTGGTGGGCGCGCCCCATCGCTACAGCATGACCCACGATGAACTGCACGCCGCGAAAACCGATGGCCACATGGACACCAATTCCGTGCGCGAAGGCTGCATCCTGATCTGCCCGGTGAAGGTCCCCGGCGCCGGGGTGTACATGGGCGATATGCATGCTCAACAGGGCAATGGCGAAATTGCCGGGCATGCCACCGATGTGTCGGGGGAAACCGAACTGACGGTGCAGGTGATCAAGGGCCTGAGCCTGGACGGGCCGATCCTGCTGCAAAACCTCGATGACCTGCCGCCCATGGCGCGCCCGATGACCGCGGAGCAACGCCTGCGGGTGAAGGCACTGGGGGAGCGCTGGGGCCAGGTGGAGATCGAGGAGAACGCGCCCATCACCTTCATCGGCAGTGGGACCAATCTCAACGTCGCGACAGACAATGGACTGGAACGCGCCGCCGCCGTGACCGGGCTGCCGCTCGACGAAGTGCGCAACCGCGCGACCATCAACGGCTCAATTGAAATCAGCCGCCTGCCGGGAACCGTGCGGGTCACGATTCTGTGCCCGATGCACATCCTTGATCGTATGGGCGTGGGCCAACTGGCCCGGGAGAAATATCAGCTTTGACCCGCCTCAGCGGTACAGCAAGCGCTCCGCCAGCTCATCCGCTACCCGCGCGGGTGAGCGCTTTTCAGCCTGGGCATGGGCGAAGATTTCGGTCAGGCGTGTGCCGATGTTCGACAGGTGCGCGGTGATGGTTTCCAGCTCCGCGCCGCCGTGCTTGAGGGCCACGTAGATCAGCCCACCGGAGTTGATCACGTAGTCCGGCGCGTAAAGAATCCCACGCCCTTCCAACTGATCGGCCACTTGCAGGTTGGTCAGTTGCGCACTGGCGGAGCCGGCCACCGCTGCGCATCGCAACTGCGCGACCGTGTAGCGGTTGAACACCGCGCCCACACCGCAGGGCGCAAGGATATCGCATGGGGTGCTGAGCAAGGCTTCGTTGGCAATCGGGTGCGCACCCAGTTGCTCCATGGCCAGTTGCACCTTGCCGTGGTCGATGTCGCTCACCAGCAATTCAGCCCCGGCGGCGTGCAGCTGCTCGGCCAGGGCATAACCGACATTGCCCAGGCCCTGGATCGCCACGCGCAGACCTTCCAGGTTATCGCTGCCCAGGCGAGCCATCGCGGTGGTGCGGATGCCGGCGAACACGCCCATCGCCGCGTGGGGCGAGGGATCGCCGGCCGCCGTGGTGCTGGTGACATAGCGGGTCTGCTGGGCGATGCAATCCATGTCGGCCACCGAGGTGCCGCTGTCGATGGCGGTGATGTAGCGGCCATCCAACTGCTCGATGCAGCGGCCGAAGGCTTCAAACAATGCCGCGCGGCTTTCCACATGGGCGGGGCGGATGATCACCGCGTTGCCGCCACCCACCGGCAAACCGGCCAGCGCGGCCTTGTAGCTCATGCCCTGGGCCAGGCGCGCGGCATCCGCCACGGCACTTTCATCGTCGGGGTAAGAGAGGTAGCGGCAGCCTCCAAGGGCGGGACCCAGGCGGCTGTTGTGGATGGCAATGACCGCCTTCAACCCGGTGGCCGGGTCAACGCTCAGGTGCAGCGATTCAAGGCGGGTGCTGTGCATGAGCGCAAACATCGTCAAGCTCCCGAATCACTTCTGGTAGGCGCCAAGTATAGGACTGCCAGCGAAACCCTGCTGAAGCGCGCAGGAATAAGACCACCGGTTTTAAAGGGTTTGCGACATAAACAGGTAGGACCTGTCTTAAGGCACTGGACGAAAGTTCACAGCAAGGCTAAAACGAGACATCCGCCGGAGAACCCAATGAAGCCCCGCGACGCCTTTTTTGCCTGCCTGGAACGGTCACCGCCCGCGCTGTTTGAAGCCGCGCTGTGGATGGCGGCCGAGCACGACCCGGCGGTGGACCCCTTGGCCATCCTGCAGGACTTCAAGGTATTGCAGCAATTGGTCAGCCTCAGCATGCCGATGCTGCCGGCGGATGAACTCGGACAACCGTTGCTGCGGCGCATGAACGACCTGGGGTTCGCCCAGGATGACCACACCCCGCTGCGCCCCGCCGCCGCGCTGCTGGACAAGGTGTTGAAGCGTAAACGCGGGCAGCCGCTGGCTCTCGGGCTGATTGCCCTGGAGCTGGCGCGGCGCCTGGACATTCCGCTGGTGGGCGTCAACTTCCCGGGGCACTTCCTGTTGCGGGTGCCGGGCGCCGATCACCTGCTCGACCCCTGCGGCGGCCGACGCCTGTACCCCAACGATTGCCGCGACCTGCTGACCCGCCAGTACGGGCCCAATCTCAAGTTGCAGGCCGACCACCTGCACACCGCCGAGCCGCGATCGATCCTGCAACGGCTGTCGCGTAATCTGCGCCAGTTGCACCTGTCCAACGACGACCACCTGGCCGCTCTGGTGGATGCCGAACGCGTGCTGGAGCTGGGCAATGCCAGCGCCGCCGATTACCTGGCCCGGGCCAGTTTGTATCAGCGCCTGGATTGCCCGAACGCCGAGCGTTTTGACTTGGAACACGCGTTGATGCTCAGCGAAGACCCGATCCAGCGTCTACGCCTGACCGAACGGCTGGGGCATTTGCCGCCGAACTCAGTGGTGCATTGACTGGCGAGCGCACCTGGATAATCAACAACGCCGCTATCACCGCCGGAATCGCGCAGAAGAAGAAAATCTGCTGCACCGGTATGTGCATCGCCAGCAGCAGGCTGCCGAACAGCGGCCCCAGGATCGACCCGAACCGCCCGACACCCAGTGCCCAGCCTGTACCGGTGGCCCGCACGTGAGCCGGGTAGAAGTTACTGGCGAACGCGTTCAGGGTCAGTTGACCGCCGATGATGCAGAAGCCCGCCGCAAACACGCAGGCCACCAGATAGCGCGGATTGTCGTGATTCAGCCCCAGCAGGATGGTGCACACCGCAGCCGCTGCCAGCACGCCGGACAGCAGGCGCACTTTGCTTTTGAGCCGGTCGGCAAACCAGGCCATGCCGATGGCGCCCAAGGTCCCGGCGAACAGGAACATCGAGGTCACCAGGTTGGCCTCATTCAGGCCCAGGCCGCTTTCCAGCAACAGCGAAGGCAGCCAGCTGATCATGAAATACAGCAGGATCAGGCTGACAAAAAACGTCGCCCACAGCAGTAATGTCGGGCGCGCATAACCATGGCGGAACAGCTCCACCACCGTCAGTTTGCTGCCTTGCTCCTGGCGGTTTTCTGCCTCGCTCGCTGGCGGCGGTTGCCAGCCTGGCAGCATTTGCGCGGTGACTTTTTGCAGGCGCGCATACGGCGGTGCATCACGCAGCAGGCGTGGCAGGGATTCGGGCAACATCCAGGCAAGAAACGGAAACAACAGCAATGGCGTCACACCACCGGCGAGGAACACCGCCTGCCAGCCGAAGCTGTCGATAAACCCGGCCGCGACAAAACCACCGGCCGCACCGCCGAAAGAAAAGCCACAGGCGGCGAGCGTCACCATCAATGTTCGCAGGCGGGGTGGTGAGTATTCCGACATCAAGGCCATGGCGCTGGGCATTGCACCGCCCATGCCGATGCCGCAGATAAAGCGGGCGGCCATCAAGGTATTGAGAGAGTTGGCGAACACCATCAGCACCGTGAGGCTGGCGTAGATCAACACACAGCACAGCAGGATGCGCCGCACCCCGAAGCGATCCGCCAGCGGCGTGACGGCCAGGGAGCCCAGCGTCAGCCCCAGCAGGTTGGCGCTGAACACCGGGCCGAACGCGGCTTTTTCCAGGCCCCAGTCCTTGGCCAGCGCCGGTACTACGTAGCCCAGGACCTGGGCGTCGTAGCCGTCGGTGACCAGCAACAGTGCCAGCAACAGGAGAATCAACCACTGATAGCGCGACACCGGACGGGCGTCGAGTGCCGCACGAAAGCTGGCAATCTGATTGTGCATCGCAAGGGACCTGTATTGTTTTTATATATTTTGGACACGCTGAAGATCACATGTGGGAGCGGGCTTGCTCGCGAAAGCGGTATGCCAGTCAATACATCTGCTGACTGATACACCGTATTCGCGAGCAAGCCCGCTCCCACATTTGGCCGGTGTGAGCCTGGAGATTTATGGGGTATCCGGTTGGTTGGCGGGATGAGCCGCCATGAACGCCGAATGCTGCGCCGCCAACCCCGCCACCCGCTGAATGCGCGGGTACGCCGCCAGCGACACCTTGAACCGCTCGGCCGCATACAACTGTGGAATCAGGAACGTATCCGCCATCCCCGGCTGCTCGCCAAAGCAGTAACCCTGATCACCAATCAACTGCTCAACCGCCGCCAGGCCCTGGCTGATCCAGTGCCCGATCCACTCCAGCACCTGCGCTTCATCGTGCCCCCATTGCTTGAGCAGATTCTGGGTACTGGAGTTGTGCAGCGGATGAATGTCGCAACCGATGATCGACGCCACCGCGCGCTCATGGGCGCGGGTTGCCAGATCCGTGGAGAGCAACGGCACGTGTGGATAACGTTCCTCCAGGTACTCGATGATTGCCGGCGACTGAATCAACACATCACCCTCATCGGTGCGCAAGGCCGGCACGCGACCTTGCGGGTTGATCGCCAGGTACTCCGGCTGATGGTTGGCGCCGCCCTTGGGCACCAGCAGGTTGACCGGCACGGCGGTGAAGTCCAGGCCCTTGAGGGCCAGCGCGATCCGCACCCGGTAGGACGAAGTGGAGCGGTAGTAGGTATAGAGTTCCATGGCCCTGCCCTCTCAGCGCGCCGCGACCACGGTACCCCGGCATTCGCCGAAGCCGATGGAGGCAAAACCGTCGCGGGTGCAGCGGGCACGCAGGATGATTTCGTCGCCGTCTTCGAGGAATTTCCGCACCTCGCCGGAGGCCAGTTCGATCGGCTTTTTACCGCCCTCGGTGATTTCCAGCAGGCTGCCGAATTGCCCGGCTTCCGGCCCCGACAAGGTGCCCGAACCGAACAGGTCACCCGCCTGCAACTGGCAGCCGTTGACGCTGTGGTGCGCAACCATCTGCGCGACGGTCCAGTACATGTGTTGGGTGTTGCTCAGGGTCAAGCGATGGGCCGGCAGGTTCTGCTCACGCATCGAGGCGGTGGTCAGCAGCACTTCCAGTTCGATATCAAAACCACCGGCCGCCTGGTCGCGCTTGTCCAGCAAGTATGGCAGTGGTTGCGGGTCGCCTTCAGGGCGCGCCGGTTGTGCCTTGCGGAACGGTTCCAGGGCTTCAGCCGTCACCACCCATGGCGAAATACTGGTGATGAAACTCTTCGACAGGAACGGGCCCAGCGGCTGGTATTCCCAAGCCTGGATATCCCGCGCCGACCAGTCGTTGAGCAGGCAGAAACCGGCGATGTGATCAGCCGCGTCGCCGATGGCAATCGAGTCGCCCATGGCATTGCCCTGGCCGATCCAGATGCCCAGCTCCAGCTCGTAGTCCAGGCGTGCGCAGGGGCCGAAGGTCGGCTCGGTTTGACCGGCTGGCAGCGTCTGGCCTTTAGGGCGGCGCACGTCGGTGCCCGATGGGCGAATGGTCGACGCACGGCCGTGATAACCGATCGGCACATACTTGTAGTTGGGCAGCAGCGGGTTGTCCGGGCGGAACAGCTTGCCGACGTTTTGCGCGTGCTCGATGCCCACGTAGAAGTCGGTGTAGTCGTTGATCCTGGCCGGCAGGTGCATTTGGCAATCGGCAGCCGGGTGCAGCGCAGCTTGCAGTTTGCCTTGCTGGTCGCTGCCTTCGGCCAACAGTTCCAGCAGGCGTTCGCGCAGGGCCACGCGCGGGCCACGGCCGAGTTCGAAAAATGCGTTCAGTTGGCCGCCAGCGGTGGCTTCAACGGCCCGGCGGGCTTCGCCTTCAAAGCATTCCAGCGCGGCGTGCAGATCAAGAATCTGCTCGCCAATCGCCACGCCACTGCGCGGTGCCGAGCCATTAACGCTGAACACCCCCAACGGCAGGTTTTGCAGCGGGAAATCCCGGTGACCGTTGGCGGAAACCACCCAACTGCGGGTGAGATTAGGCTGAGTCATGGGTTATCTCCGATTCGGGTTGAAGGTTGCAGGGAGCGAGGCCCAGCAAGCGTCGTAGGAAGGTTGCAGCTGCGAGCATTCAAGGGCGAACTGGGTGGGACGCAGCACCTGGCTGGTCTCGAACATGAACGCCATGGTGTTATCAATCTTGTGGGGCTCAAGCGTCGCGTTGATGGCTTTGGTGCAGGTCTCGCCATCCGGGCCGTGGGCGCTCATGCAGCTGTGCAACGACGCGCCGCCGGGCACGAAGCCTTCGGCCTTGGCGTCGTAGGCACCCTGGATCAGGCCCATGTATTCGTTCATCAGGTTGCGGTGGAACCACGGTGGCCGGAAGGTGTTTTCGGCGACCATCCAGCGGGGCGGGAAGATCACGAAATCGAGGTTGGCCAGGCCGTGCACGCTGGTGGGCGAGGTCAATACGGTGAAGAGCGACGGGTCCGGGTGATCGAAGCTCACGGTGCCGATGGTGTTGAAACGACGCAGGTCGTATTTGTACGGCACGTTGTTGCCGTGCCACGCCACCACGTTCAGCGGCGAATGGTCGAGCTGGCAGCCCCACAGTTCGCCGAGGAATTTCTGCACCAGCGTGGTCGGTTGCTTGAGGTCTTCGTAATGGGCGACGGGGGTGAGGAAATCCCGTGGGTTGGCCAGGCCGTTGCTGCCGATAGGACCAAGGTCCGGCAGGCGCAGTGGCGCGCCATGGTTCTCGGCGACGTAACCGCGGGCCTGGGCATCCAGCAGTTCGACGCGGAATTTCAGGCCCCGGGGCAGCACGACGATTTCCAGTGGCTCGACTTCCAGCACACCCAGTTCGGTCGCAATGCGCAGGCGGCCCTGCTCGGGAACGATCAACAGTTCGCCGTCCGCGTTGAAGAACACGCGGTCCATCGAACGGTTGGCGCGGTAGTTGTAGATGCTGATGCCCGAGGGTTTTTCCGATCCGGAATTGGCGACCATGCCTACAAGGCCATCGACGAAATCTGTCGGCTCACCCGGAATATCCAGCGGGTTCCAGCGCAGGCGGTTGGGCGTCACAGCGCCCAGCGGTCCACCGGCCAATTGCCGTTCCAGCTTGACGAACGCCGGGTGATTGGCCGACGGCTGGATGCGGTACAACCAGGTGCGCCGGGCTTCGCTGCGGGCCATGGTGAAGGCGGTGCCGGAAAAGAGTTCGGTGTACAGCCCGTAGGGCGCTTTCTGCGGGGCGTTCTGGCCGACGGGCAATGCACCGGGCAAGGCTTCAGTGGCAAATTCATTGCCAAAACCCGATTGGTATTCGAGGGTCATGGATCGTCCTCTGAGCGGAAGTTGTTTTTATCGTAATCCAGTTACGCATAACGTAATTTGATACCTGTTGACCGTCAAGCTATAAAGACGCCCATTCGTCTTTCGGATTCATGCCTTCCATGGAAAAGCCGCCCGCCCCCCGCGACACCGGTAAACAGAAAGTCCGCTCGGCTGAAGTGGGCACCGACATCCTCAAGGCCCTGGCTGAACTGTCGCCGGCCACCTCGTTGTCGCGCCTGGCCGAGCACGTGCAAATGCCGGCGAGCAAGGTCCACCGTTATTTGCAGGCGCTGATTGCCTCGGGTTTTGCCGAACAGAACACCGCCACCAACCATTACGGCCTGGGCCGCGAAGCCTTGCGCGTGGGGCTGGCCGCGCTGGGCAGCATGGACGTGCTGAAAGTCGCCGCCCTGCCCCTGGCGGAACTGCGGGATGAGTTGAATGAAACCTGCTTCCTGGCCGTCTGGGGTAACCAGGGCGCGACGGTGGTGCATATCGAGCCGGCGGTGCGCGCGGTGACGGTGGTCACGCAATTGGGCTCGGTGTTGCCGTTGCTCAGTTCGTCCACCGGGCTGGTGTTCAGTGCGTTCCTGCCGTCGCGGGAAACCGTGGAGTTGCGCGAGCGGGAGATTCAGGCGGGCGTTGCCCATGCGTTGGCGGATGACCAGGAATACGCGACCACCTGTGAGCAGATCCGCCAGCGCGGCTTGCACTTTGTGCATGGTTTGCTGATGCCGGGTGTGGACGCGTTGTCGGCGCCGGTATTCAACGCAGTCGGGCAAGTGGCGGCGGTGTTGACCGTGGTGGGACCGACGTCGCTGTTCCATGCCGATGAAGACGGCCCGGCGGCGAAGCGTTTGCTGGCGGCGACCCAGGCGGTGAGTTGGCGCATGGGTTATCAGCCGTAACGCTCAGTATCAGGCACCCAACAGAACAAAATGTGGGAGCGGGCTTGCTCGCGAATGCAGTCTGTCAGTTAAAGCATCAGTGACTGATACACCGCATTCGCGAGCAAGCCCGCTCCCACATTTGATCGTCATTGTTTGACGAATAGTGCATGGCTTCAAGCCATCAAGCCCAGCGTCTTGGCCTTGGCCACCGCCTGGGTACGCCGCTCCACCCCCAACTTGCTGTGAATCCTCCGCGCATGGGTTTTTACCGTGTGCAGCGAGATAAACAATTGGCTGGCAATTTCCAGATTGGAATTGCCCTGGGCAATCAGTTGCAGCACCTCAAGCTCGCGCTGGCTCAGGGGATTTTCCCCCGCCGCCGCCGGGCATTCCTGCGGCTCCAGCCCCAACGCACTCAACAACCCCGGTTGCCTGAGGCGCAGCTCGCGAATCGCCTGCTGTACCTGGCAACGCCCCGCCAGTTCCAATCCGGCTTCCAGCGAGCGCACGGCCAACGGGCGATCGCCGACTTGCCAGGCCACTTCCCCCAGCACCAAGTGCAACTCCGCTTCCAGGCACAGCATGCCCCGCTGACGGGCGGCCTCCAGTAACGCACTCAGGCGGGCGACAGGCTCTTCGGCGCGATGCAATTTCACTTCGGCCAGCACCTGCAAATATTCAAGCCTGGGGATCAACTCCAGGGTGGCCGGCGGTGCTTGTTTCGCCTTGGGGCCACGGTAGTGCCGCAGCACCCGGGTCACCGCCTCCAGGGTCAGTTCGGCGCGACCCTGTTGCAGCCAGAAATGCCCGCTGAGCAACAGCAATACGGCGCGATAGACGGTGTCGGGCACCTGGCGTTGCTGCATCAGGCGCTCAGCGTCGCGCAACTGGATAAACGCCTGGGCGTAATCGCCCTTGTTGGCGGCCAATAGCGCCAGTCCCAGGTAGCCGTAGAGCACGCGTTTGTCCTGGCTGTGCAGGCACATGCCCAGGCCGGATTCGAAGCATTCGGCGGCCACGCCGTCGTGGCCCTGGCGCAGCGCCAGGTGCCCACGTCGCAAGCAAATCCGCCCCATCAACGGCCCGGCTTTAAGCCGCTGTTGCACCAGCATGCGCTGCACATTTTCCAGCAGGCTCTGGGCCCGATACGGCGCGCCGCGCTGCTCCAGCAACTGCGCATGATCGAGCTCCAACAATGCCTCCAACAGCAGTGAGCCGTGGGAGCGCGCCAGGCACAACGCCTCGCGGTTCAGCGCCTGGGCCACGTCCAGCTCGCCACGCAGCAAGGCTTGCTGGGTCAGGCCCGACAGGCACATCAGGCGCGACGTCCAGGCGCTCTCGGGCAAGTCTTGCAGGGCTTCGAGAAAATGTTCCCGGGCCCGTGCGGCTTCGCCGCCCAGATGCAACAGCCAGCCCCATTGCGCCTGCCAGCGGGCCAGCAGATAACGCTGCAGGTGCGCGGTCGGTTGCGGAGTGAAACGCGCCAGTTGGTCAATGCACAACGCCGCCTGGTCGAAACGCCCGGCAAACAGTAACGCCGCCGTTACCAAGCCCACCAGTTGCGCCGAGCCCAGCATCAATTCATCGCCATGCTGCTCATGCAGGCGCAACAACAGCACCGCATTTTGCTGGCGGAACAGGTCTTCAAAACTGAAGTGCTGCAACAGGCTCACGGCCACTTCGTACTCTTCGGCCTGCAACGCTTGCTCAAAGGCTGCTTGCCAGTCCTCGGCGGCGGTAAACCATTGGCACGCGCGCCGGTGCCAGGAGCGCCTCGCTGGCCAGGGTTCGGCGCGCATCAGTTGGGCCAGTGGCGGGAAGACTTGCAGCCAGTCGGTGGACTCTTCCCAGGGCTCGATAAAGGCGCCCAGCGTCTGCAAGTCTCGCAGGTAGTTGCCGCCGTCACCAAAGCCGAACAGGTGGTCACACAAGCTCGGGTTGAAGCGTGGCAGGTGCGCGAGCACGCGCCAGGCCTCGGCCAATTCCGGCGCCAGGCCCGTGAACAACTCGTGTTGCAGGTAGTCGAGCAAGGTTTTGTCCGGGTGCCCGTCGCCTTCAAGCAATCCGATACGCACTCCGGCGCACCAGCCGGCGCTGAACTGCAATACCTTGTCGGCGCTGGGCCCGGCCAAGTGCTGGATTTCGCTGGGGTCAAACGCCAACTCGGCAGCGCTGCATTCCCACAGCTCATCATCAAGCAACAGCCGGGGCCAGTTGCAGGCCGGCCGCCGCCGCGCGCCGATCCACCAGGTCAAGGCCGGGCTGCTGGCCGCCAGAATGCGGTCAAGCAACCCATCCAGTTCAGGCGCCGGCACGCGGCAGAAGTCATCGAGAAACAACCAGGCCGGCGCTTGCCAGCGGTTCAGGGCCAGCAGCAACGTGGGCTCATCAACAAAGTCGAGGCCAAGGCTTTGCGCCAGGCGCTGACACAAATCCGAGGCCACGCCATTCAGCGGCAACCAGTACACCTGGCACTGCGAAGGCGCCTGCAACGCGCACTCGGCGAGCAATGCACTCTTGCCACTGCCGGCCGGGGCGCAGAGCAACTTCACCCGCGCGGTGGCGTTGAGCAGCGGCACGGCCAGGCGCGGGCGCAGCAGATGATGGGGAGACAAGCGTGGCATGAATCCAGGACGATCCAGACAACGGGTCATGGCGGTCATTACTGCGTCCCTGTTTTTTATTATTAGGCGGCGTGCGCCCTACCCTAGTCCTGTGGCTGGCGGTTGTTGAGGAGTATTCAGCAGGCTGATTGGCGGGCATAAAAAAGCCGGGAGCCAAAAGGCCACCCGGCACTCGTTCTAAAGGTGGAACACCGTAAATGTGGGAGCGGGCTTGCTCGCGAAGGCGGTGTATCAGTCACTGATGCTTTAACTGACAGACCGCCTTCGCGAGCAAGCCCGCTCCCACAGTTTGATCGCATTTCAATCAGGTTTTAGCGCACGCCTTCCGAGCGCAATGCTGCCGGCGTGTAGTCGGCCGCCTTGGCCGCAAAGCCGAACACAAAGCTGCTCTTCTCTTCGTTCTTCATGCCCAGGGCGATGTAGCGCCCGGCGATGATGTCGTACAGGGTTTCGACGGTGTAGGCCGGCACCTGATGGTCGTAGTAGAACTGCGCGTGACCTTCAGCAACACGCCACAGCTGGCCGCGGCCGTCGTAGTGGTCCACCAGCGCCACCTGCCAGCTGTCTTCGTCGATGTACATGTGGCGCTTGGCGTAGATGTGCCGCTCGCTCGGCTTGACCGTGCCGATCACTTCCCAGACCCGGTGCAGCTCGTAGCGGGTCAGGTCCTGGTTGATGTGGCCGGCCTTGATGATGTCATCGTACTTGAGGGTCGGCGAATCGAGCTTGTAGCTGTTGTAGGGAATGTACATCTCCTTCTTGCCCACCAGCTTCCAGTCGTAGCGGTCGGGAGCGCCGGAGAACATGTCGAAGTTATCCGAGGTGCGCAGGCCGTCGGCCGCAGTGCCCGGCCCGTCGTAGGCCACTTGCGGCGCACGGCGTACCCGGCGCTGGCCGGCGTTGTAGACCCAGGCCAGGCGCGGTTCCTTCACTTGGTCGAGCGTCTCATGCACCAACAGTACGTTGCCGGCCAGGCGCGCCGGGGCGGTCACCGATTGTTTGAAGAAGGTCAGTACGTTGGCGCCCTTGACCGGGTCCATGTCCGGGATCAGTTGCGGCACGGCCACTTCTTCCTCGAAACGGATCGGCGTGTAGCTGCCGTTGGTCTGCGGCGTGGCCTGGGTGATGATGCGGCGCAGGTTGCCGCCGTGGTAACGGGTGATGTGGTTCCACAGCACTTCGACGCCATTTTTCGGAATCGGGAAGGCGTAGTAGCGGTTGCCGGTGAAATTTTCCAGGCCATTGCCGTCGTTGATCGCGTGTACGTTGAGCGCGCTGCGCTTGATCGACTCGTAGATCTCCGGCGGCAGGTTGACCGTGCGGTGGGTCGGGTACACGGGGATCTTGTAGGTTTGCGGGTAGCGCTTGAACATCGCCACCTGGCCTTCGGAGAGTTTGTCCTTGTATTTGTCGACCGTGGCGGCGGTGATCACGAAAAGCGGCTTTTCATTGGCGAACGGGTCAGCGAGGAAACCCTTGCTGTCCACCGCCCCGGCGTTTTTCGGGATGCCACCGGTCCATGCCGGGATCGAACCATCGGCGTTACCGGCCTTCTCGGCGCCCACCGGGGTCAGGGTAGTGCCGAGCTTGGCCGCTTCTTCCGGCGACACTGCGGCCATCACGTTGGCGGCCAACAGGCTCAGGGCCAACACCCCGCATTGCAGAATCATTTTGCGCATAGTCTCTTGTCCTTACTTAAGCCAAATCAGAAGTTCACGCCAAAGCTGAGGGCGATGAAGTCGCGGTCGGTGAGGGTGTTGTAGTCACCGCCAAAAAAGTCGGTGTAGCTCAGGCTCGCGGTGTAGGTGTTGCGGTAGTCCGCATCCACGCCGACGCTGATGGCCTTGGCGCCTTCGTTGAACAGGCCGTTGGGGCCGTAGCCGCTGACGTCCTGGGACCACGACACGTTGGGCTTGAGGTTGACCCCGGCGAATACGTTGTTGTAATCGAGGATGGCCCGGGCGCGATAACCCCAGGAGTTGGCCGTGACAAACCCATCGGTGTCGCCGCCGAACCCGTACTGGCCGTAGACCGAGTCACGGCCATAACGCAGCTTGGATTTCGCCTCCAGCCCGCCGACGTGCACAAAGGCCGCCTCGCCCACCAGGGTCAGGCGTTCGGCGCCCAGTACCTGGTCGAAGAATTGGGTCATGGTGCTCTGGATCTGGGTGATTTCCTTGCGGCGGTAGCCGGCGTTGTCGGCACCGAAGGAACTGCTGATCGGTGAAGCGGCGTTGCCGGCAATCGGGTTGACCAGGGCCAGCGTCAGGTCGGTGGTGTTGAGTTGTACGGGGGCATTCGGGCGGTAGCTGATTTCGCCGGTCCAGGCGGTGCCGGTGGGCAAGGTGGTCGAGAAGCTGGCACCGAACAGGCGGATGTTTTCCGGGTAGTCGAGGTAATACTGGCCGCGACCGAGCATCGTGCTTTGCGCCAGGCCGGCCCCGGTACCCGGGGCGATCCCGTTGGCCGCGTTGGCAATAGCGCCAATGGTTGCCAGGTTGGTGTTGGCGGTGATGGTACCGACGGTGGGCGTGCGGCTGTGATAGTTCATGAAGTACAGGCCGTACTCGGTGTCATCTCCCAGCCAGCGCAACGCCATGCCGAACTGGCCGCCATCGCGCGCCTCGCGGTCTTTTGCACGCTGCACCACTACGCCTTCTTTCGTAACCTGGAAGCCCTGGCCAAACGCCGCCGCTACCGGTTGCAATGGTGCAATCGCCGGGCTGCCGACGGTGTAGTTGCCGTTGCAGCCATGGGCCACCACGTCGTTACCGAAGAAGGTGCCGCAGTTGTCCACCACGGTGTTTTCCCAGTTCAACTGGTAGAAACCTTCCACGCTCAACTGGTTGGTGAGGCTTTGGGAGGCGAACACCATGTTGACCGGAATCAGGCCTTCCTTGATCTCGGCGCCAGGGCGGCGGAACGCGGAAACGTCGATGGGGTTGATGCTGTTGATGGAGTTGCCGATGAACGTACTTTCCCCCCAACTGACCACCTGTTTACCGACGCGCACGTTGCCCGGCAAATCGCCGATGGAATAGTTGTGATAGACAAATGCATCGAGTAATTCGTAGCCGGAAGAGCGCGCGCCTTCGTCGCGGTGGTTATTGCTGATCTGCTTGAATTCGCGGTCTTCGTCCTGCAGTTCGAAGTCGTACCAGTACTTGCCGCGCACGAACACGCCGCTGTCGCCGTACTTGAGTTCCAGGTCGTGGATGCCCTTGAAGATCTTGGAGAAGGTCTCGCCCTTCTTGAAGTTCAGGCGACCATCATCGCCGGTGGAGGCCTGGCCCGTTCCGCCGTTGGGAATGCCCACCAGCTTCTTGTCGGCATCGCGCATGCCCCAGCTGGCACCGACCGACAGCGAGGAATCGAATTGCCCTTCGATCTCGCCGATGTTGAACGAAACAGCCTGCGCCTGGGCACAGCAACCCAAAGCAACCGCAGCGGCCAGCGCCTGTGGCCTGAAGATGGCGCGCATTGTTGTTTTTGTCATGCGTCTTCCCCGGTGGTGTGACAGAAGGCCCCACCCTACTGCCCGCGATCAGGAGCGATAAGCGCACCAAGGAGGTATTCGTGTTGTCGCTCGAAAGGATGAGAGGGCGCTCTGGCCGGGGTCTTGGAGAGGCCATGGACGAGATGGATGAAGGATTATCAGGGGGATGGATGAGGTGTTATTGCCACTGTTGCGGGTTTGGTAACAGTCCTTGTCTCGAATCGCTATTTTTCATTTTGTAACAAAAGCCTATTCTTGCCTGGCTTTCAGGGCAAACCGCCCGCTTCCAGAACCTGGAAGAACAGCCAGTTTTTTATGGATTGATCAATATTTTCAATCTTTTACCGGTGTTCACTGACGTTGATTTATTGCTCCTTGATCAAACGTCTTACTTCAGCCGCTGCCTTTGCAGCGGCTTTTTTTATGCCTGAAATAAAGCGGGGCGCCATGGCGCCCCGCTTGATTAAAACTTTTTCACGTAATGATCACAGGCTGTACTTCTGCAGGTTGGCCATCATCTCCTTCAAGGCCTCGATGTTGTCCTTGGGGTGAGCGGCCCCGTCGAAGTCACAGATTTGCTGCCAGTGGGCGGCGACATCATCCGGGGAGAACCCGGCTTCAGGATCAAACCCAACCCCCAGGCTGCGCTCCCAGCGGGTCTTGCCGATCCAGCCGCCGCCCACCTCAAACAGCCCGGAGGTTTCCTGACACGCCTCGCTGCCCAGGTACACCACCAGCGGGCTGATCAATTCCGGCTTGAGGCGTTCGAAGACTTGCGGCGGGATCAGGCCTTCGGTCATACGTGTACCGCCGGTGGGGGCGATGGCGTTGACCAGGATGTTGTTCTTGCGGCCTTCCAGCGCCAGGGTGCGGGTCAGGCCGTACAGGCCGAGCTTGGCCATGCCGTAGTTGGACTGGCCGAAGTTGCCGTAGATACCGGAGGTGGAGGCGGTGAAGATCACCCGGCCGTAGGCTTGTTCACGCAGGTGGGGCCAGGCGGCGCGGGTGACTTTGTAGGCGCCTTCGACGTGTACGCGGTAGACCAGGTCCCAGTCGCTGTCTTCCATTTTGTGGAAGGTTTTGTCCCGCAGGATCCCGGCGTTGTTGACCACGACGTCGATGCGGCCGAAGGCGTCGAGGGCGTTCTGGACGATCTTGTCACCGTCGGTGACGGAGTCGTGGTTGGCCTCGGCGATGCCGCCGGCTTCGCGGATTTCGGCCACTACGCGGTCGGCCGCCGAGGCGTTGGCGCCTTCGCCCTGGGTTGAGCCGCCAAGATCGTTGACCAGCACTTTGGCGCCGTGTCTGGCGAACAGGAGTGCGTGGGCGCGGCCTAGTCCGCCGCCGGCACCGGTGACGATCACGACCTTGTCTTGGAACTGCACAGGCTCACTCATTGGGGACTCCAGGGGTGGTTAGGGGTGGATGGGTTGAGTGTCAGGCACGGGGCCTGGGGTCACAATAAATACGGCTGGGGGTGAATGGTGCGCGATAAGGCTGGGGGATGATTGGTGTGGGTTAGATGGGGGACATATCCGTTATTTAGGTAACGGCGGCTTATGGTTCCGCTCTTACAGCGGCTCACTTTTGAAGAGCGCAAAAGTAAGCAAAACGCTCTTGCCCCACCACTCG
>NZ_JACAPT010000060.1:0-1080 GCF_013385565.1 Pseudomonas sp. E6002
TTCCTACAGGTATGACGACGCTTGGCGATTGATTGAAGCGACCAACGCTGTCGGCGAAAGCGAGCGTTATCGGTACGACGATCAGCAGGTGATCCTGGAGCGGGAACTGGCCGGTGGGGCGAGTTTCTTCTGGGAGTGGGAACGGTCCGGCAAGGCGGCAACGTGCGTCCGGCACTGGGCCAGTTTTTCGCAGATGGACACGCGGTATGTGTGGGACGACAACGGCACGGTCACCGTGCACAACGCCGATGGCAGCCAGGAAGTCTACGTCCACGACCAGCGCGCACGGCTGGTGCAGCGGATCGATCCGGACGGCGCGCAGCACTTCAAATCCTACGATGAAAAAGGCCGGCTGACGGTCGAGCAGGATCCGCTGGGGGCGGTGACGGCGTATCAGTACGACGAAGCCGGTCGGTTGATTGCGCTGTTTCCCGGGGACGATACGCCGACGTCCTACGAGCATGACAACGGGTTCGTACGGGTTGTGCGCCGTGGTGACGCGGTGTGGAAATACCAGCGTAACGATCAAGGCGATATCACTCGCAAGACTGATCCGGACGGCAATTACACCGAATACACCTACACCCCACACGGAAAGCTTACGGGTGTTTGGTATCCGGACAACAGCAGCCAACGCTTTATCTGGAACGAACGCGGCCAGCTCATTGAGGAAAAACTGGCGAATGGCGGTGTGCGGCGTTATCGCTATGACGACCTGGGGCGGCAGGTGGCTTGCGAGGATGAGCATGGTGCGCTGACCCAGTATCAGTGGGACGCCGTAGGTCGTTTGCTGAAAGTGATTCAGCCTGACGGGGCCACACGCGAATTCAGCTACAACCCGTACGGAAAAATCACTGCTGAGCGCGACGAGTTGGGCCGCGTCACCCGCTACGAATACGCCGATGGTCTGCACCTGATCAGCCGCCGGATTAATCCGGACGGCACGCAGCTTAAATACCGTTATGACAATGTTCGGTTGTTACTGACCGAGATTGAAAACGAGGTCGGCGAAACCTATCGGCTCGACTATCACGCCAACGGCCTGATCCAGCAGGAAACCGGGTTTGATGGGCGCCGCAC
>NZ_JACAPT010000061.1:0-1697 GCF_013385565.1 Pseudomonas sp. E6002
GCGAGCGACCTCCGCCGCCGAGAGGCTCAGGGGCGGAAGCATCATTTTTAGCAGCGCAGCTTTGCGCTCTTCTGAGTAGAAAGGCATGACCAGTCATGCCTTTCTACTCAGAAGAGCGCAAAGCTGCGCTGCTAAAAATGATGCTTCCGCCCCTGAGCCTCTCGGCGGCGGAGGTCGCTCGCCGCGAAGGTTGCAGCGATATGTCTCTCCATTATTGGCGCAAGCAAGCCGCTGCCAGAGGAACGCAATTGTCCGACACCAAACAACCTGTTGAGAATTGGTCAGCCGAATCCAAAATGGCGGTCATCATAGAAACAGCAGCTCTGTCAGAGCTGGAACTGGGTGAGTACTGCCGGCGAAAAGGGATTTTTCCTGAGCAAATCACTGATTGGCGCAATGCATTTATCGCCATTAGCACCCAGCAAACAAAGGTTAAAAATGTAAACACCGGCCAGTCGAAGAACGATAAAAACCGTATCCGCGAGCTTGAGCGCGAACTGCGGCGCAAGGATGCGGCATTGGCTGAGACAGCGGCGTTACTGGTGTTGCGAAAAAAGCTCAATGCCTACTGGGGGAGCGACGACGAGGGCAACTGACCTTGTTGCCAGAACGGTATTTACTCGTTGGTTGGCTCAATGAAGCCATCGCGGCGGGCGCCCGCAGGGCGCCTGCTTGTCTGGAGGTCGGCATTTCGCTACGGACACTGCAACGCTGGAGTTTGCCTGAAAAAATACTGGCCGATGGGCGTACCACAACCTCAAGACCCGTGCCCAGCAATGCGCTCAGCGATTTCGAGCGCCAGACCATCGTAGCGCTGTGCAACAGCAAGGCTTACGCGCATCTGCCCCCGAGTCAGATCGTGCCACAACTGGCGGACGAGGGGCGTTATGTAGCCTCAGAGGCGACGTTTTATCGTGTGTTGCATGCCGCAGGCCAGCAACATCGTCGTTCACGTGCCAAGCGACCTCATCGTCATCCGGCACCCACCACTCATGCGGCGACAGCCGCTAATCAGGTGTGGTCGTGGGACATCACGTACCTGCCGTCACCCGTTCGAGGGAAGTTTTACTACCTCTACCTGATCGAAGATATCTACAGCCGAAAGGCGGTGGGCTGGGAAGTTTACGACGTAGAAAGTGGTGAAAAAGCAGCAGTATTACTGCAACGAAGCGTGACCCGGGAACAGTGCTGGCGCCAGCCGCTGGTGCTGCACTCTGACAACGGCGCGCCGATGAAGTCGGTGACGCTGCTGACCAAGATGTACGATCTGGGCATCACGCCATCTCGTGGTCGACCGCGCGTCAGCAATGACAACCCGTATTCGGAATCACTGTTCAGGACGCTGAAATACTGCCCGCAGTGGCCACTAGATGGTTTTAGCAGCCTGGATGATGCGCGTGTTTGGGTGAGGGACTTTATGACCTGGTACAACACCGAGCATCGTCATAGCCGAATCCGTTTTGTGACACCGGCTCAACGTCACGAGGGAAAAGACCGGGAAATCCTGGCCCGGCGCGATGCAATCTACGGGCAAGCTAGAGAAAAGAGACCGGAGCGTTGGTCTGGTGAGACACGCAACTGGAAGCCAGCCGGAACGGTATATCTGAACCCCGAAAGGGAGCTGGCAGTGAGCATCAAGGTCGCGTAGCACGATGGTGGACGCGACAACTACCTTGAAAAACGCCGGGTAGGCCGCT
>NZ_JACAPT010000062.1:0-10467 GCF_013385565.1 Pseudomonas sp. E6002
CCGGGCCATGGATGGCCCGTCGCGGCGGCCCGCGGAGTAACGGATATACACCCCACCCTAACCCCGCGCAGCAAACACCCCCCGAGCAATCGACCGAGCCACACAATCAGCCGCCGCCGACCCAATCCGCCCAATCTCCACCTGCCGCCGAGGCCCATCCGCCACCTCCACTGCCCCCGAAGCCAACGCAAAAACCGTATCCCCATCAAACGGCAAATGCGCCGGCCGCACCGCCCGGGCAATCCCGTCCTGCGCCATGATCGCCACCCGCTTGCACTCCGCCACCGTCAACCGCGCCGTACTCGCCACCACCACCAGCGTGGTATTGGCCCCCGCTTGCAGACGCCCCATGGAATCCAGCCGCGACAACTCCGGCATCGGATCACTGCAATCCATCTCCGTCACCGGCCGCGCCCCGCCAAACTCCCCCGCCACCTCCCAGGGCCACGCCCAGAACGTCTCGCCATCCGGCATGTAGACCGAACCAATCGGGTTAGCCACCACCAACGCGGCAACCACCAACCCATCGCCCAAATCCAGGGACGCCGTCCCCAGCCCGCCTTTCAGCACCCCGGCCATGGCCCCACGCCCGGCCCCGACAGAGCCCAGCTCAAACTCCGGACCGGCATTGGCCAGCGCCTCAAACCCCAGCCGCCGGTAAGGTGGCTCCAGGCCCCAATCCTTGTCCCCGCCATTCGCCAAATCATGCAACACCGCCGCCGGCACGATAGGAATCGCCGGCGCACCCGGCTTCAAATGCAACCCCACCTGGTCCTGGGACAACTTCGCCGCCACCGCATCCGCCGCCGCCAGGCCAAACACCGAGCCACCGGCAAACACCAGCGCGTGCAGCTGGCCCACCATGTTCTCCGGCTCCAGCGCCGCGGTTTCGCGACCACCTGGGCCTCCACCGCGAATGTCGATACTGGCAGTCCAGAAACCATCCGGGCGGATCACCGTGACGCCGGTGTCGGCGTACAGGTCTGTGGCGTGGCCAACCTCCAGGCCGGGAATATCAGTGAGGGCGTTGCGCGGGCCAGGTCTAGGCATACAGAAAAGCTTCCTTGGGTTTAGGTATGGCGTGGGGAGAGCAAGGGGTGTGCCAAGGAGGCGCTCCCCCGGCCCAGCGTACGCAAGCAGCTTCGCGAAAAAATCCCCTGCACAAAAACCAACACCCTGCCCTCCCGCCTGTTAGAAAAACACCACCCGCCCCGCAAACCCTCCAACAACTCCTTGTTATCCAAGACTTTTCAGCGATGGCACAGCCTTTGCTCTCCTGCCTCCACCAGAGCTTGAACTTAACAAGCCGTCCTCGAACAAGGCCCGTTGCCTAACCACACTGGAGTGTTGCACATCATGAATCCATCACGCGCCGCAGGCCGCCGCCAACCCGGCAAGGCTTTCGCCCATACCCTGTTGTTCCTCGCCGTGTGCGAGGCCGTCAGCTACAGCAGCCTGACCCTCGCCGCCGACGCCCCGGCCAGCGATAACCCCCTGGACACCGTCGTGGTCATCGGCAACCGTGGCCAGGCCCGCACCCTGGCCGACAGCCCGGCGCCGGTGGACGTGATTTCTTCCAAGCAGTTGCTCGCCACCGGCCAGGGCGACCTGACCCGTGCCTTGAGCAAGGTGCTGCCGTCCCTCAACCAGCCGGCCTCGTCGGGCTTCGGTTCGACCTCGATCGTGCGCCCCATCAGCCTGCGCGGCTTGAACGGCGACCAGGTGCTGGTGCTGGTCAACGGCAAGCGCCGCCACAACAGCGCGCTGCTGAACAACGCCACCTCCCTCAACTCCGGTTCGCAACCGGTGGACCTGGACATGATCCCCACCGCCCTGGTGGATCACATCGAAGTCCTGCGTGACGGCGCCTCGGCGCAATACGGGTCGGACGCCATCGGCGGCGTGATCAACATCGTGCTCAAGCAAACCGACCACGGCGGCAGCTTGTCCACCACCTACGGCCAGAACTATGAAAACGGCGATGGCGAAACCGTGCGTCAAACCGGCAATGTCGGCCTGGCCCTGCCCAACGACGGTTTCATCAACCTCGCCCTGGACGTGAAGAAACAGGACGTCTCGGACCGTTCCGATGCGGCGCCGTACACCGACAGTGCCGGCAACACCAGCCAACGCCACACCTACTACGGCACCGGCTTGCCCGAGGCGAAGAACTTCAGCCTCGGCTACAACGCCGAGCTGCCGGTCGCCGACGCGCTGACCCTGTACTCGTTCTCGACCTACACCCACCGCAACTCGGAAAAGCCCCTGGCATTCCACCAGCCGCCGTCGTTCAACGGCATCCAGACCCCGTACCCGGAAGGTATCGAAGACAACCTGCGCTTCATCGAAGACGACTTCCAGGTGGCGTTTGGCGGCAAGGGCCAGGCCGCCGGCTGGGACTATGACCTGTCGAGCACCTACGGCCAGGACCATGCCCGGGCCACCCTCACCGACACCTACAACCTGAGCTACGGCCCGAACTCACCGACCTCGGTCGACACCGGCGTAAAAACCTTCAGCCAGTGGACCAACAACCTCGACCTGACCCGCGCCTTCGACCTCGGCCTGTACAAGCCGACGCAGATTTCCTGGGGCCTGGAACAGCGCTACGAAGACTACAAGATCGGCAAGGGTGACCTCGCCTCCTACGCCAGCGGGCCGTTCGACACCGGTGCCAACGGCGCGATCATTCCACCCGGGACCATTTCCGGTGCCGGTACCACCCCGGCCGACGCCGCCGAAAAAAGCCGCATCAGCCTCGCGGGCTACGGCGAGATCGGCCAGGACCTCACCGACAAATGGCACGTGGACCTGGCCGGGCGCTACGAGCACTACAACGACGGCTCGGGCACCACCACCAACGGCAAGTTCTCCACCCGCTACCAGCTGACCCCGATCCTGGCCTTGCGCGGCACCGTCAGCACCGGGTTCCGCGCACCGTCCCTGGCCCAGCAGATCTACAGCTCCACCTCGCAAACCAGCGTCAACGGGCAACTGTTCGACTACCGCAACGTGGCGGTGAACTCCGATGTGGCCAAGGCCCTGGGCGCGACCACCCTCAAGCCTGAAAAGTCGACCAACTACAGCATCGGGCTGACCCTGCAACCCACTGACAACACCAACATCACCCTGGATGCCTACCAGATCGTGATCAAGGACCGCATCGCCCAGACCGGTTACCTGGGCGGCACGCCGCAAATCAGCGCGATCCTCGCCGCCGCCGGGCTCAACCCGAACCAGGCGGTGACCTACTTCACCAACGCCCTCGACACCACCACCCGCGGCGTCGACCTGGTGGGCGACTACCGCCAGGACATCGGTGCCTATGGCAGCCTGAAATACAGCGCCGGCTTCAACTGGAACACCACCCAGATCGACTCGATCCACGCCTCGACCGTGGCCGCCCAGGCCCTCGGCCCGGACGGTGGCTATGACCGCCAGCGCCAGGGCAACCTCAAGTACGGCTTGCCGCAATCCAAGCTGCTGCTGGGCACCACCTGGACCTACGACAAGGTTGAAACCAGCCTCAACCTGACCCGCTACGGCTCCTACACCGAGTACGGCACCGCCGAGATCTACGACCGCAACTTCGCGCCGACCTGGATCACTGACCTGAACATCGACTACCACCTGACCAAGGCCGTGACCCTGAATGCGGGGGCCAACAACCTGTTCAACAAGTACCCGAAACGCACCGACCTGGTAAGCAGTTCCGGCGGCTTCCCGTACGGTACCTTTTCGCCTTACGGCACCACCGGTGGCTATTGGTACACCGGCGTGACGTACGCCTTCTGACCCAGCCCGCGGGGCCGGTTCGCCGGCCCTGCGCCTGACCTTTTGCGGGAGCCTGCCCATGACCCGACGTACCGATCAACTCAAGCTGGGGGCCTTCCTGGCCAACAGCGGCCACCATGTATCGGCCTGGCGCCATCCCCTGGCCCAGGCGGATGCCAGCCTGGATTTCGAGCACTTCAAACACATCGCGCAAACCGCCGAACGCGGCAAATTCGACGCCTTGTTCGTCGCCGACGTGGTCGCCCTGTGGGGCCATCATCATGACGCCCTCAGCCGCACTGCCCGCGCCGAACACTTCGAACCCTTGACCCTGATGGCCGCTTTGGCAGCCGTCACCAGCAACATCGGCCTGATCGCCACCGCCACCACCAGCTACAACGAGCCGTACCATATCGCCCGCAAGTTCGCCTCCCTCGATCATCTGTCCAAGGGGCGCGCCGCCTGGAACCTGGTGACCTCGGTGGTCTCGGATGAGGCCTGGAACTTCGGCCGTGAAACCCATATCGACCATGGCGACCGCTACCAGCGCGCCGAAGAATTCCACGACGTGGTCAAGGGCCTGTGGGACAGCTGGGACGACGACGCCTTCACCCGCGACAAGGCCAGCGGGGAGTATTTCGACCCGGCCAAACTGCACACCCTGAATCATCGCGGCGAACATTTTTCCGTACGTGGCCCACTCAACGTCGCCCGCCCTCCACAGGGCCATCCAGTGCTGGTGCAGGCCGGTGCGTCGGAACCCGGCAAGGCCCTCGCCGCCCGCGTTGCCGAGCTGATTTTTGCGGTCAGCCATGACCTGGCCGGCGCCCAGGCTTTCTATCAAGACATCAAGCAACGCGCCGCCGCCTTTGGCCGTGACCCCGACCACATCAAGATCCTGCCCGGTGTCACCCCGTTTATCGGCGAAACCCGCGAACAGGCCCAGGCGCTGTTCGAAGAGTTCCAGGCCCTGGTGGACCCGGTGCTGGGCCTGCGCTTCCTGGCCGACACCCTGGGCGATGACATCGACCTGTCGGGCTACGACCTCGACGGCCCGCTGCCGGAAACCCCGGTAGGCCAGCGCGGCAGCCGTCGCGACAAACTGCTGGAACTGGCCCGCAGCCAGAACCTGAGCATCCGCCAGCTGTACCTGCACCTGACCGCCGGCAACCCGGTAATCGGCACCGCCGAAGACATTGCCGACTTCTTCGAGCAGTGGTTCGAAGCCCGTGCCTGTGACGGGTTTAACGTGTTCTTCCCGTACTTCCCGGGCGGCATCGACCTGTTCGTCGAGCAGGTAATCCCACTGCTGCAGCAACGCGGGCTGTTCCGCACCGAATACGAAGGCACCACCCTGCGGGAAAACCTCGGCCTGCCGCGCCCGGCCAATCGCTTTACCCGGGGAGTCACACCATGAAGCGCAGCGCATGGATGCTGGCAGTCGGCAGCCTGTTCGTCTCGAAGGCCTTTGCCCTGAACATTTTGCTGAGCAACGACGACGGTTATCAGCACCCCAATATTCGCGCCCTGTACACCGAGCTCAAGGCCCAGGGGCATACGGTGCGGATTGCCGCACCGCAGGCCGACCAGAGCGCACGGGGCGGTGCGTTTTTCTTTGGTCGCGAAGTCACCGTTGGCCATGACGACGACCCGGCCTACCCCGACAGTTACTACATCAGCACCACTGAAAACGGCGTATGCCAAAGCCCCGAATGCGCCGGCAAAGACGTGCAGATCGAAATCAGCGGTACGCCGGTAATGGCCCTGCTGATGGGCCTGAAAAAAGTCATGCCCCACCCCGACCTGGTGATCGTCGGCCCCAACCCCGGGAATAACCTGGGGGCGATCAACAGCGCTTCCGGCACGTTCAACGTCGCCAGTGTCGCGGTGCAGGCGGGCATTCCGGCGCTGGCGGTCAGCACCGATTTGAAGGAGGCAGACCCACAACGCGCGGCGCAACTGGTGGCGAAGCTGGTCAATGCCCTGGACCAGCATCGCCAGCCCGACGGCGCGCTCTTGCCCAAGGGCCTGGGCCTGAATATCAACCTGCCAAAAGACCCACGGATCAAGGGCGTGAAACTCACCCGCATCGGCAGCTACGTGGGCTTTGAAGCGGTGTACACCGACGACCTCAAGCAATTCAAACTGCCGGGCAAACCCGGCATCGGCTTCCAGTACAGCCCCGTCGCCACCGCCGAGCAGCAGAAGCAGGACGAGGCGGTATGGCTCAACAAGGGTTACCTGACCATCAGCCCGTTCAGCGGCCTGCCGGAGTCGATCAACGCCGGCCCCGCGCTGCAAAAACAACTGGCCCGCGAGGTGCAGCCATGAGTTCGCGTTTTTCCCTGGGGTTTCTCAGCCGGGTCTACAGCCCCGGCTTCGAGCCCAAGGTCTACCGCGACACCGTGGAGTTGTTCAAGGTCGCCGAAGAGCTGGGCTTTGACAGTGGCTGGGTGGCGCAGCACCACTTCGCCAGCGAAAACGGCCGCCTGCCCTCGCCCCTGGTATTGCTTGCCGCCATCGCCCAGCGCACCCGCCGGATCAGCCTGGGCACCGGGATTATCGTGTTGCCCCAGGAAGCGCCGCTGCGCCTGGCGGAAGACGCCTCGGTGCTGGACCTGTTGAGCAATGGCCGGCTGGAGCTGGGCCTGGGTGCGGGTTTTGATCCCGACACGTTCACCGCATTCGGTCGTGAACCTGAGGCGCGCCACCGCGATTATGAGCAGCACCTGCAACAGTTGATCCATGCCCTGGGCAACGCCCCCCTGACCGACAGCGGCTCGCGCCTGTTGCCACGGGCAGCCGGCCTTGGGCAGCGAATCTGGGAAGCCACCTCACGGGTGGAACGGGTGGCCGAGCGCGGCCACGGCCTGATCATGGCGCCCAACCCGCACCTGCCGCCCGAAGCCGGGGTAGAACTGGTCAACCGCTATCGCAACGCCTGGACCGGTGACAACGGCACCCCGCCCCGTGTCACCCGGGTACAGGCGCTGATCCCGAACCCGGACGCCGCCACGCGCAACGATATCCAGGCCTACGTGCAACGCCAACAGAGCATCGGCGTGTACAAGGCGCCGGTGGATGATGATTTCGACGCCACCCTCAGGCGCCTCGGCATCCTGCACGGCCCGGTCGAGCAGATCATCGAGCAGTTGCAGCAAGGGCCGAGACTGACGGCCAACGACCACCTGGTGCTGCAAGTACAGACCGCCAGCACCCCGCTGCGGGAGGCGATCCGTGCCCTGGAAATCATCCGCGAACAGATCGCCCCGGCCCTCGGCTGGCAACCGACACTGCCCCAAGGAACCCTGACATGAGCTTCAAACTGGGCTTTCTCAGCCACGCCTTTGGCGACGATCCACAGCAGGTCTACCGCGACCTGATCGAACAATTCGAAGTCGCCGAGGCCCTCGGTTTCGACGGTGGCTGGATTGCCCAGCACCACCTGAGCAACGGCTTTGGCCGGCTGCCGTCACCGCTGGTACTGCTGGCGGCGGTGGCCGAGCGAACCCGGCATATCGAACTGGGCACCGGGGTGATCGTGCTGCCTTTCGAAGACCCGATCCGCCTGGCGGAAGACGCCAGTGTGCTCGATGCCCTGAGCGGCGGCCGGGTGCAATTGGGCCTGGGCAGCGGCGGCGCCAACCTCGACAATTTCAGCGCGTTTGGCCGTGATGCCGTGCAACGCCAGGTCGATTTCAGCGACCACCAGCAGCAGGTCCAGCAGTTACTCGACGGCGAGCCATTGACGCCCCACAGCGCGCTGACCCTGCAACCGCCAGCAACCGGCTTGAGCAGCCGCTTGTGGCACTCCCACGGCAGCCTCGAAGGCGCGGCATACACCGCCAGCCAGGGCAACGGCTTGCTGCTGGGCACCGCCACCCACGATCCGCTGACGGTGCAAAAACCCCTGGCCGATGCCTACTTGAATGCCTGGACCCGCACCGATCGCCCACCGAGAATCGGCGTGGTGCGGGCAATTTTCCCGGCAGCGGATCGCGCCAGTGCCCAAGCGGAACTGGCGGTGGATATCGAGCGCCACATCCCGCGCCTGCAACGCGAAGGCCTGATCGATCAAGCCGTGGACCTGCAGGAGCACCTGCGCCTGATGAACGTGCACCACGGCCATCCCGACGAAGTGATCGCCAGCCTGCAACAGGACCCGTCCCTGCTGCCCTATGCTGACTACGTGATCGCCGTGGTCCAGGCCGAAAGCTCGACCCAGGCGCAGATCCTCAAGCGCCTGGAAATCATCGCCCGGGACATCGCCCCGGCCCTCGGATGGCGAGGACGAGAGTAGGATGATCAAACGCCCTGAAAGCGTCAGCTCCCGTAGCAGCTGTCGAGTGAAACGAGGCTGCGTAGCGGTGTGTCAGATACACCGCGAACGCAGCCTCGCCGGGGCTCGACAGCTGCTACGACGACGCGTGATGCTGATGCCAAACTATGGAGCCCGTGTATGCCCCTTGAATTCAGTTGGTTGATGCCCCTCTGTACCCCCGACTGGGCGGCGCGGCCGGGGCAGTGGATCCAGCTGGCCCAGGCGGTGGAATACGCCGGCATCGACGGCCTGTGGATCCCCGGCGGCGCGCTGTGTGCCGACAGCCTCGGTGTGGCGGCGGCGTTATGCGCCCACACCCGACGGGTGCAATTGTCGGTGAGCGTACCGCCGGAAGTCATGCTGCCGGCGGCCCTGGCCACCACCCTGCAAAGCCTGCAATCGATCAGCAGCCACCGGGTGCGCCTGCACTTGCCCGACGGCGAACAAGGCAGCCTGCGCAGTGCGTTTGGCGAATGGCTGAACCGCGACCAGCGCAGCGAACGCATCGGCGAATACCTGGAGATTCTCCAACAACTGCTGGCACCGAATGACGGCGGCCTGGATTATCAAGGCCGCTATTTCCAACTGGAAAACGCCGGCGTCGCCCGCCGCGAACTGCCCGCCCCGCCACTGGTGCTGGACGACAGCCAAAGCCACGCGCTGGTGGCTGGCCACGCCCAGGTCTGCCTGTTGCGGCCTGGGCATCCGCAGTGGCTGGACCAGGAAATACAACGCTGGCGCCAGCTTCAGCCGGGCCTGGCCTTTGCCTGTACCTTCGGCCTGGTCATCGGCGACAGCGAGGACCTGGCCTGGGAAACCGCCGCCGCCCTGCTGCCGACCCAGGACCTGCCCAACCACCGCATCGCCACCGTGCCCCGCGACCGTCACCCGTTGCGCCAGTGGGAGATCCACCCGAACCTGCTGCAACTGCACCCTGGCCAACCGTTGATCCTGGTGGGCACGCCCCGCCAAATCGCCACGCGCCTGCAGGAACTGCACGGCCTGGGCCTTGGCCACATCATCCTGCAAGGCGGCCCGGCGGTCGGCGAAGTGCTGCGCTTTGGTGAACAGATCCTGCCGCTGCTTTTTCAACACGGCCTGCGCAAGGAGCGCCTGCACCATGAACACTGAGGTTCGCCCCCCGATCCAGCTCGACTGGTTCCTGCCCACCAATGGCGACGGTCGCCACCTCACCAGCAGCGGCCTGCCCAAGGTCGGGCTGTTCCAGCAAGGCGAACGTGCCCCCACCCTCGATTACCTGCGCCAGATCGTGCGGGCTACCGAACAGGCCGGGTTCGACGGAGTCATGGTGCCCACCGCCAGCGGTTTCGAGGATCCGTGGCTGATTACCGCGGTGCTGGCCCAGGAGGTGCGACGGCTTAAATTCCTCCTGACGTTGCGACCAGGCATGGAGCTGCCGGCCTATACCGCCCACCGTGCGGCGACCTTGCAATTGCTCAGCGAGAATCGCCTGGCGTTGCATGTGGTGACGGGGTCCAGCCGTTTTGAGCAGCGTTCGTTGGGGGACTTTCTCGAACACGATGAGCGTTATGCGCGTACTGCGGAGTTTTTGCAGGTGTTCCAGGCGGTGTGGGCTGGCAAGCAGCCGGCGCATCCGGGGCGCTACTACCGCAGTGGGATCAACACGCCGGTGGCGCCTGGGGCCGAGGTGCCGGCGATCTATTTTGGGGGTGCCTCCGAGGCTGCCGAGCAGGTGGGGGCTGCCCATGGGCAGACGTACCTGATGTGGTGTGAGCCGCCGGCGATGATTGCCGAGCGGGTGCTGCGGATGCATGAGTTGGCCGCGATGCAGGGGCGGACGTTGCGCTTTGGGTTGCGCTTGCACATCTTTGCCGATCGCACTGACGAGGCGGCCTGGGCGCATGTGGAGCGGCTGTTGGAGGAGATACCCAAGGACGCCATTGACCAGGCGCAGCGGCAGATGGCCAAGTATGAATCGGTGGGGCAGAGTCGCCAGACCGAGTTGATGAAAGGCCGTGGGCGTGGGGCGCGGGAGCTGGAGGTTTCGGCCAACCTCTGGGCCGGTGTGGGCCTGGTACGGGGCGGGGCCGGGACGGCGCTGGTGGGGAGTTATGAGCGGGTGGCGGAGCGGATCGAGGAGTATCACCAGCTTGGGGTGGACAGCTTTATTCTCTCGGGGTTTCCGCATCTGGAAGAGTCGATTCATGTGGGGGCGGAGGTGTTGCCTTTGTTGCGCAGGATTGGGGCTTCGGGGAGGGATGTTGAGGTGGGTCGGGGTTGATTGAGTACATATCCGTTTCTTCGGTTATGGCTGATATTGGTTCCGCTCTTACAGCGGCTCACTTTTGAAAAGCGCAAAAGTAAGCAAAACGCTCTTGCCCCACCACTCG
>NZ_JACAPT010000063.1:0-7968 GCF_013385565.1 Pseudomonas sp. E6002
CGAGTGGTGGGGCAAGAGCGTTTTGCTTACTTTTGCGCTTTTCAAAAGTGAGCCGCTGTAAGAGCGGAACCGATACAAGCCATCACCCAAATAATGGATATACACACCGCCCGTCACAGCTCCAGCCGAACCTGCGCACACAACCCCCCGCCGTCCCGGTTGCTCAGGGTCAACTCCCCGCCAATCGCCACCGCCAGTTGCTGGGCAATCGCCAACCCCAGCCCTGTACCACCAGTGCCACGATTACGCGAACTCTCCACCCGGTAAAACGGCTGCATCACCTGCACCAGTTCATCCTCGGCAATCCCCGGCCCCCGGTCCAGCACCTTGATCGAAAGCTCACCCGCCGCCGTCGACCCCACCTCCAACTGCGCCTCCCCGGCAAATTTCAGCGCGTTGTCCACCAGGTTCACCAGCACCCGACGCAACGCATGGGGCCGCGTATCCAAAACCACCGCGCTTTTACCGGTCAAACTCACTTGCTTGTTCATGTCCTGGTAATCAAACACCAGGCTGTCGAGAAACGCATCCAGGTCGATCCGGCAACTGGCCTCGGTGGACCCATGCACACTGCGGGCATACGCCACACCCTCGCGCACCAGATGCTCCATTTCCCCCAGGTCACTCCAGAGCTTTTCCCGGTCCACCGAGTCCTCCATGAACTCGGCACGCAATTTCATGCGGGTGATCGGCGTCTGCAAGTCATGGGAGATCGCCGCCAGAATCTGCATGCGCTCCTTGAGGTACTCGGCAATCCGTTTCTGCATTTCGTTGAACGCCGCCGCCGCATGCGCCACCTCGGTGGGGCCGGTTTCGTCCAGCGGCGTCGGGCGGGCATTCGGGTCGAGGGTTTCCACTGCCCGTGCCAGGCGTGTCAGCGGGCGGATGGCGATGCGCACGGCGATCCAGGTGCACACCAGCAACACCACCAGTTGCAGCACCAGTACCACCGGCAGCCAGAACGCAAACGGGATCGGCTTGGGATAGACATCAATCGTGACCGGGCTGCCATCGGCCAGGGTCAGGTGCGCCTGGAAGTGTTTTTGCAGGCCCGGGATGTCGCGGAACGTCAGCGGGTAGTGCTCGCCCAACGCATCGGAAATCGACGTCGCGGCCATGGGCACGTTGTCGCTGGCCATCGGCTCGCCGGGTTCGCCGGCATTCAGCAGGTAGCGGTAGGCGTTGCGGTCGAGGCGCGGCAGCCAGCTGGCACGCTCGGCGGCGGGCAGGCGGTCGAGGATCGCGATCGACGTCGATACGTCGTTTTCCAGGTTGCCCAGCATTACGCTGCGGGCACTCATGTAGCGCTCATAGAACTGCGCACTGAACGACAGGGCGTTGGCGCACAGCAGGCTGACGATGAAAATTACCGTCAGTTGCGCCGCGAGGGTGCGCGGCCAGCGAAACGTGAGGGTCATGCCGGGTCCCCAAGGATTTCCACGGCCAGGGAGAACACATAGCCTTCGCTGCGCACGGTCTTGATGTAGGCCGGTTCGCGGGCGTCGTCCAAAAGGCGCTGGCGCAGGCGGCTGACCAGCAGGTCGATGGAGCGGTCGAACAGGTCCGCGTCCCGGCCCTGTGTCAGGTTCAGCAACTGGTCACGGTTGAGCACTCGTTGCGGATGGTCGAGGAAGACGCGCAGCAAACGGTATTCGGCACCGCTCAAGGCCACCAGGGTGTTGTCTTCGTCCAGCAGATGGCGGGCGGTGGTGTCCAGGCGCCAGCGGCCAAAGCGGATCAGCCGGCCGCTTTCGGTCACCACCAGGTTCGGTGGCAGCATCCTCGTGCGCCGCAGCACGGCGTTGATGCGGGCCAGCAGTTCACGGGCGGCGAAGGGCTTGACCAGGTAATCGTCGGCGCCCATTTCCAGGCCGATGATGCGGTCGGTTTCATCGTTGCGCGCGGTGAGCATCAGGATCGGCGTGGCCTTGTGCTTGCCCACCCGCAGTTCGCGGCACAGCTGCAAGCCGTCGTCGCCGGGCATCATGATGTCCAGCACGATCAGGTCCACGGGGGTGGTGTCGAGGAAGCTGCGCATCTGCCGGCCGTCAGCCACCACGGTGGTGCGCAGGCCGTTCTTTTTCAGGTAGTTGCCCACCAGTTCGCGGATCTCCCGATCGTCATCGACAATCAGAATGTGATCGACGTGATCCATGCTGCCTTCCTCGTTGATTAGTCATTGATGCGCAGTCTAGCCACTGGCGGCGGGCTTGCCTTGTGCCCTTTGTATTGCAGTGTATCTGGCGGTGACGAGATACACATCGACGCAAAAATCCGGGCCTGGCCGACACAATCCGGATACCTCGCAAGGTTCAAATGAGCCCATCGAGGTAATCCGCCTCGGCCCACTTGAACCCCCGGGGAACCACCCATGACTATCAAAGCTGCCTATGCCAGTTGCCTGTTTGCCTTACTCACTGGCCTGAGTGTTGCCGCCCATGCCGAAACCACCGCCAGCCAGCCGGATATCCACCAGGTGCTGTCGATCTCCGAAGAGTCCGGTGGCGCGCTGTGCGGCATCGTCAACTCGAAACTGACCTACCTCGATTCCGAGGGCCAGCGCCACGTCCTCGACTACCGCAAATTTTCCAGCAATTGCCTTGAAGGCAGCTGAGGAGACCGGCCATGACCCCACTCAACAGCTTTCTCAGCGCCCTGGCGTTTTCCCTGGCGGGTGTGGCGGCGGATGTGAATGCCGCCACCGCGAAAAAACTCACTGGCAGTGAAACCTGCTTCCAGAACACGCCGCTGGCGCAAAACGGCGCGGCTCGCAAACGCGCCGAAACACCCCCGGCCACGAGGTGACACCCATGAACTTCATCCGATACCTGCGCCGCTCAAAAGGCCTGCTGCTGTTGGCACTGGTGGTTGCCTTGGTCGGCGTGCCCAAGGCGGTGAACTACCTGATCAACAACGTCGATGCCGAAAGTTTCAGCCAGTCCGATGAGCGCATGCCGTCCCTCGACGGCGCGGTGGCCTGGCTCAACTCGCCGCCGCTGACGGCCGAGGGCCTGAAGGGCAAGGTGGTGCTGGTGGATTTCTGGACCTACGACTGCGTCAACTGCCAGCGCAGCCTGCCGTACGTCAATCAGTGGGCGAAGAAGTACGCCAGGGACGGGTTGGTGGTGATCGGTGTGCACACGCCGGAAAACGCCTATGAGAAAGTCCTGGATAACGTACGCAGCCAGGTCAAGAAGCTGGACATCCATTACCCGGTGGCCATCGACAACGACTACCGCATCTGGCGCGCCTTCGATAACCAGTACTGGCCGGCCCATTACTTCTTCGATGCCACCGGCAAAGTGCGCTACAGCCATTTCGGCGAGGGCCGCTACGACAATCAGGAGAAAGTCATCCAGGCCTTGCTGGAAGAAGCCAGGGCAGCGAACGCGCCAACCTAAGCTAATGCCAAAAAGGTATTTATTGCGGGGTTTTTAGATCGTTTAGCTTCACCACTCCACGTACCTGTTCATGGAGTGAGCACCCAATGTCGCACCCGCTGGCAATCAATACCTTGCCCCTGCTGGACCTGGCGCTGCTCGACGGCAGCCCGGCCCAGCGTGGGCAGTTTCTCGATGACCTGCGCCACGCTGCGCGGCATATCGGTTTTTTCTACCTCACCGGCCACGGCATCGACGCCGGGTTGCTCACCCAGGTGCAGCAGCAGGCGCGCCAGTTTTTCGCCTTGCCGGAGGCCGACAAGCTTGCTGTCGGCATGATCAACTCCCCACACTTTCGCGGCTACAACCGCGCCGCGTCGGAGATCACCCGGGGGCAGCCGGACCTGCGTGAACAGTTCGACCTCGGCGCCGAGCGCGAGCCGCTGCAGCAAGGCCCGGATTCACCGGCCTGGTCGCGCCTGCAAGGCCCCAACCAGTGGCCTGCCGCGTTGCCTGAACTCAAGCCCTTGTTACTGGCCTGGCAGCAGGCGATGACGCAGATGTCCCTGCGCTTGTTGCGCGCCTTTGCCCAGGCCTTGTCGCTGCCGGAAAATGCTTTCGACCCGCTGTATGGCGCCAAGCCCAACGAACACATCAAGCTGATCCGCTACCCCGGCCGCCACGCCCAGCAGAGTCGCCAGGGCGTCGGCGCCCACAAGGATTCCGGCTTTCTCAGCTTCCTCCTGCAAGACCGGCAGGCCGGCCTGCAAGTGGAAGTGGAGGAGGGCCGCTGGATCGACGCCTTGCCGCGCCCCGACACCCTGGTGGTGAACATCGGCGAGTTGCTGGAACTGGCCACCAACGGCTACCTGCGTGCCACGGTGCACCGGGTCGAATCGCCGCCCCTGGGCAGCGAGCGTTTGTCCCTGGCGTTTTTCCTCGGTGCACAACTCGACGCGGTGGTGCCGGTGTATCAGTTGCCGCCCGAGTTGCTGCGCGATGCCCACGGCCCCACCAGTGACTCGCGTAACCCGCTGCTGCGGGACGTCGGCTGGAACTACCTCAAGGGCCGCCTGCGTTCCCATCCGGATGTCGCCCAACGGTTTTACGCCGATGCCACGATTCCCCAAGCCCTGTCCGCCTGATAAGGAACATCACCATGCTCAAGAAAACAGCCCTGGCCCTGGCCGTCCTGATTGCCTCCTTCGACGCCCAGGCCGCCGAGGCCCTGCGTGTGGCGGCGGACCCGATTCCCCACGCGCAAATCCTCGAATACGTGCAGAAGCTCGACCCGCAGCTGCAGCTGAAAATCATCGAAATCCCCAACGGCGTGAACTCCAATGAACTGCTGGCCCACGGTGATGTGGACGCCAACTACTTCCAGCACTTGCCGTACCTGCACTCCCAGGAACAGGCTCTCGGCCAGAAATTCACAGTGGCGGCCACCGTGCATATCGAGCCGCTGGGTATCTATTCCCATCGCCACACCAGCTTTGCCCAGGTGCCGGATAAAGGCACCGTGGCCGTGCCCAACAACGTCACCAACCTGAGCCGTGCGCTGTACCTGCTGCAAGCCAACGGCCTGATCACGCTCAAGCCCGGTTTCAACGACCCGGCCAAGGACCAGGCAACGCCCAAGGACATTGCCGAGAACCCCAGGCACCTGAAGATCCTCGAGATCGAATCACCACAGATTCCTCGCGCCCTGGATGATGTCGACCTCGCCGTGATCAACGGCAACTACGCCCTCGAGGCCGGCCTGTCACCGGCCAAGGATGCCCTTGGGCTGGAAAAAGCCCAGGGCAATCCCTACGCGAATATCCTCGTGACCACCCCGAAATTGCAGGACGACCCACGGATCAAACAGCTGGCCAAGGACCTGAATTCGCCGGAGGTGGCCAAGTTCATCACCGAGAAATATGCAGGCTCGGTGATTCCGGTAGCTGTCGAATGATCGTCGTCGAGCAGGTCAGCAAAACCTACGCCGATGGCCAGCCGCCGGCGCTGGATAACGTGTCGTTGCAGATTGCCGACGGTTCGATCTTCGGGATCGTGGGGCGGAGCGGGGCGGGCAAGAGTACTTTGCTGCGCTGCCTGAACCTGCTGGAGCGCCCGACTTCCGGGCGCATCCTCATGGACGGCCAGGACCTGACGCTGCTCAGTGACAAGCAACTGCGCCAGCAACGCCAGCGCATCGGCATGATCTTCCAGGGTTTCAACCTGCTGCATTCACGCAACGTCGCCGACAATGTGGCGGTGCCCCTGGAAATCGCCGGCCAGCCCAAGGCCGAGCGCGTTGCCCGGGTCAAGGAATTGCTGGAACTGGTCGGCCTGAGTGACAAGGCGCTGGCGTTTCCGTCGCAACTGTCCGGCGGCCAGAAGCAGCGCGTCGGCATCGCCCGGGCGCTGGCGGCGCGCCCGGATTATTTGCTGTCGGACGAAGCCACCAGCGCCCTCGACCCGGAAACCACCGCGTCGATCCTGGAACTGCTGCGCAGTATCAATCGGCAACTGGGGGTGACCATCGTGTTGATCACCCACGAGCTGGATGTGGTCAAGGCTATCTGCGACAGCGCGGTATCCCTGGCCAATGGGCGTGTGGTGGAAAGCGGCAGCCTGATTCAATTGCAGGCCGACCCCGCCTCAAGCCTGGGCCGTTCACTGGCCCCCAGCCTGCCAGCGGTGAGGGCAGTATGAAAACGGACTGGAACGACATCCTGCAACTGCTGCTCACGGCCACTGGCGAAACCCTGTACATGGTGCTGCTGGCGGCGGTCTTTACCTTGCTGATCGGCCTGCCCCTGGGGGTGCTGCTGTTTGTCAGTCGCCGCGGCGGGCTGTTCCCCTTGCCACGGGTGAACCGTGTGCTGGGTGCGGTGATCAACCTGGGCCGCTCATTGCCCTTTGTGGTGAT
Organism: Pseudomonas sp. E6002; assembly: GCF_013385565.1. Classification (NCBI taxonomy): domain Bacteria; kingdom Pseudomonadati; phylum Pseudomonadota; class Gammaproteobacteria; order Pseudomonadales; family Pseudomonadaceae; genus Pseudomonas; species Pseudomonas sp. E6002. Next base: position 6,295 of record NZ_JACAPT010000063.1, read on the forward strand.
GCTGATTGCCTTGATTCCGCTGACCCGGCTGATCGTCGGCACCACCCTGGGCAGCACCGCCGCCGTGGTGCCGATCACCATTGGCGCCTTTCCGTTCTTTGCGCGGATTGTCGAAAACGCGCTGGACGAAGTGGACAAGGGGCGTATCGAAGCCATCGTTGCCATGGGCGGGGATATTCGGCATGTGATCTTCAAGGTGCTGCTGCCGGAGGCGCTGCCTGCGTTGCTTGCGGGGTTGACCCTGACCCTGGTGATGCTGATCGGCTTTTCGTCCATGGCCGGGGTGATTGGCGGTGGCGGCCTGGGGGACCTGGCGATTCGTTATGGGTACCAGCGTTTCAATAACCAGATCATGGTGGTGACGGTGATTGTGTTGGTGGTGCTGGTCCAGGGCGTGCAAAGCCTGGGGGATCGTTGCGTGAGGTCGCTGGCGCATCGTCGATAAACGGTTATGTACTAATGAATTTTTAATATTTCTAGTTATATGCGTGACTGAGTAGAGTTCCCTTACGTACCTTCACCTCGTCGCCGGGAAATACTTTTCATGAACCGTCCCCACGGGCATCCCACGCCGATCCTGACTTTACCCCAAGGCGAAAAAGACCCGTTGTCGATTCGCGCCAAGGCGCTGGTTTTTGCCGACCCGCGTTCCCTGCAACTGCTCGAATATTTGCAACGTGTCGGCCCCAGTGACGCGCCGGTGTTGATCAATGGCGAGACCGGCACCGGCAAGGAGCTGGTGGCGCGCTATATCCACAGCGCCAGCGGCCGCACCGGTGCGTTTGTGCCGGTGAACTGTGGGGCCATCAGCGAGAACCTTGCGGAAAGCGAATTTTTTGGGCATGAGGCCGGCTCGTTTTCCGGGGCCTCGGGGCGGCGGATCGGCTGGTTTGAAGAAGCCGATGGCGGGACCCTGTTCCTCGATGAGATCGGTGACTTGCCGCTGCCGTTGCAGGTGAAGCTGCTGCGGGTATTGCAGGAGCAGGAAGTGGTGCGAGTGGGGTCGCGCAAGCCGATCAAGATCAATATCCGGCTGGTGACGGCCACCAACATCGACCTGGAGCAGGCGGTGGAGGCGGGCAACTTTCGTCTTGACCTGTTCTATCGCATCAACGTGGCGCAGGTGCAGGTGTTGCCGTTGCGTGAGCGGCCGCTGGATATCCTGCCGTTGGTTGAGCATTTTCGGCGGCTCTACAGTGCCAGGCTGAAAATCGCCGAGCCGATGTTGTCGGAGTCGGCGACCCAGGCGTTGCTGGATTATCCGTGGCCGGGGAATATTCGTGAGCTGGAGAATGTGGTGCACCTGGCGCTTTTGGTGGCTGGGGACAGGCCGATCATGCCGTCGCACTTGAAGTTTTCTGCGGGGCTGAGTGCGATGCATGCCAGCGTTAACAGCGGGGCGCCGAGGATTCCGCAGGAGGTGGTGCGGGAGCAGTTGCTGCGGTTGTTCGAGGTGCCGGGGGATTCGTTGTTGCACGATATCGAGGATTTGATCGTGCGGGAGGCGTTTGCGTTTTGTGGGTTTAATCAGTTGCGTACGGCGGAGTTGTTGGGGGTGACGCGCAATGCCATGCGGACGCTTTTGGTGAATCATGGGATGCTCAAGGGGCGGGTTAAACCCTGATTTTTTGATGATGTACATATCCGTTTCTTCGGTAACGGCTGCTTATGGTT
>NZ_JACAPT010000064.1:0-29123 GCF_013385565.1 Pseudomonas sp. E6002
CCAAAGCCGGAGTGAGGGCACTCCGAGCCTAGGCGAGGAGCCGAGTGGTGGGGCAAGAGCGTTTTGCTTACTTTTGCGCTGTTCAAAAGTGAGCCGCTGTAAGAGCGGAACCAATAGCCGCCGTTACCGCAGCAACGGATATGTACTCAAACCTCACGCCCCCCCAAGGCCGAGCTGTTGCCTGACCAACACTTCCCACACACATTGTCGTTTTCAGCAATCCCCCAACCCTCCAATCCCCCCTGTTTACAGGCCCAAAAACCCGGCATGCCTTGTGCAATGACCCAGTTCCCGGACTTTAGGCCTGACCCATCATGCAAGAACCCGCCCCTTACCCGCGACGATCCAGCCCGTTGCTCCTTATCGGCACCGCCACACTCTGCGGCCTGCTCCTGGGCTGTGGCCAAGGCAGCTCCACCGTCACACGCAGTGACCAGCCGGTAAAGGGCGGCACCCTCGTGTACGCCACCGACCGCGAACCCACCTGCCTCGACCCCCACGTGGCCGGCGACATGCCCCAGGTGTTCGTCGCCCAGCAGTACCTCGACTCCCTGGTCTCGATGGACGCCGACGGCCGCATCGGCCCCTGGCTCGCCAAGACCTGGGAAGTCTCCCCCGACGGCCTGACCTACACCTTCCACCTGCGCAACGACGTGCACTTCACCGACGGCACCCCGTTCAACGCCGCGGCGGTCAAGGCCAACCTCGACCACATGGCCAACCCCAAGACCCAATCCAGCACCGCAGGCGGCTACATCCGCCAATACCGCAGCACCGACGTGCTCGACGAATACACCGCAGTGGTGCACCTGGCCACGCCGTACGCGGCCTTTCTTGAAGTCCTCGCCCAAGGCTTCCTCGGCATCGAGTCCCCCACAGCCCTGCTGCGCTCGCGCGATGTGAACTGCGAAAGCCCGGTCGGCAGCGGCCCGTTCAAGGTCGTGCGCTGGGACCGGCAAAGCCAGGTCGAGCTGGTGCGCAACCCCGACTACAACTGGGCGCCACCCACCGCCAAGCACCAGGGCCCGGCCTGGCTCGACCGGATCGTCTGGAAGTTCATCCAGGAACCTTCCGTGCGCTTCGCCTCGTTGCAGGCTGGCGAGGTCGACGTGATCGAGGCATTGCCCCCCGAATCCCACGAGGCCGCTCGACGCAACCCGGACCTGACCCTGGTGATCGCCCAACGCCCCGGCAACCCCACCAACGGCACGCTGAACATTACCCGTGCGCCGTTCGATGACGTGCGAGTGCGCGAAGCCTTCGTACGCAGTTCCGACATCGAGGGCGCGTTGAAGAGCGTGTACTTCAACGAATTCCCCCGCGCCGGCGGGCCGCTGAGCCCAGCCACGCGCTTCTACAGCCCGGAGTTCCAGCACGCCCAGGATTACGACCCGGCCCGGGCTGCTCAGTTACTCGACCAGTCCGGCTGGACCCAGCGCGACAGCGAGGGCTACCGCACCAAGGACGGCAAGCGCCTGCAAGTTCACGTGGTGATGGGCAACCGCACGCCACCGTCGGAATACACCTTGTGGGAACAGGTGCAGGCCACCACCCGGCAGGTCGGCTTCGAGCTGATCGTCGACCAGATGAGTGACGTACAGGCCACCAAACGCCAGGCCGACTGGGACTACGACATTCGCCTCGGCTACTGGAACACCAACACCGCCGACGTGCTGCGGATCATCTTCGGCAGTGAGTTCATCAGCCCGGCGGGTGTCGGTGGTTACCACCAGAACACCGCAGGCTTCAGTGACCCGGCGTTCGACACGCTGATCCGGCAAGCCCTCACCACCCAGGACAGCGAGCAGCGCCGGGCGCTGTATTACCAGGCGCAGAAAATCGCTTCCAGCCAGTACCTGCAATTGACCACCTACCCGCAAAGCACGCGGCTGGGTATCTACAAGACCACCCAGGGCGTGCGGCTGGAGCCGTCGCTGGCGGTGACTTATCTCTATGACGCATGGGTGAACAAATGAGCGACACATCACTTGCCAACCCACGGCGCGAGCGCCTGGCCCGGCTCGGCAAACGTGCGCTGTGGCGCCTTGCCGGCGGCGTGCTGGTGCTCTGGGCGGTGGCCACGCTGACGTTCTTTGCCTTGCGCCTGATGCCCGGCGATCCGGTGCAGGCGATCCTCGGCGGCCCGAGCGGCAACCCCACCCCCGAGACCATCGCCGAAGCCACCCGCGAGTACGGCCTCGACAAACCATTGGCGGTGCAATACGCGTTGTACCTCGGGCGACTGGTGCAGGGTGACCTGGGGGTTTCCTATTCCCAGCACCTGCCGGTGACCCGAGTGCTCGCCGAGCAATCCTGGCCGACCCTGGAGCTGACCCTGACCTCGCTCGCCCTGGCCTGGGTCCTGGTGCTGGCGCTGACGGTGCTGACCGCCGGCCGGCGACGCTGGGTTGCCAGCCTGGCCTCGTTGGCCGAAACCCTGGCCGCCGCGCTGCCGCACTTCTGGCTGGGGATTCTGCTGCTGGCGGTGTTTGCGTTCGGCCTGCGGCTGTTCCCGCCGGCAGGCAGTGATGGCTGGCGCACCCTGGTGTTGCCGTCGTTCGCCCTGGCGATTCCGCTGGCCGGGTTTATCGCCCAGGTCACCCGCGAATCCCTGGATTTGACCCTCGACCAACCCTTCATCCTGACCGCCCGCACCCGTGGCCTGAGTGACTTCAACGTGCGCTTCAAACACGCGTTGCGCCACGCCGTGTTGCCGGGCATCTCGCTGTCGGGCTGGGCCATCGGCGCGCTGATCAGCGGCGCCGTGGTGATCGAAGTGATTTTTTCCCGCAAGGGCCTCGGCCGCCAGTTGTACCAGGCGGTGCAGGCCCAGGACCTGCCGCTGACCATCGGCATCAGCCTGGTGGTCGCCGCCGGTTACGTGCTCGCCAATATTCTGGTCGACCTGCTGTACCTGTGGGTCGACCCTCGCCAACAGGAGCTTCCAGCATGAGTGGCCTGACCCTGGAAACACCGCTGCCCGCGCTGCGGATTCAGCGCACCACTCGCACGCTGCGCCTCGGCCCGCTGTTGGCGATTACCTTTCTGTTGCTGGTGATCGTCGCGGCGCTGGTGCCGCAGTTGTTCGCCTACAGCGACCCGCTGGCCATCGTGCCCCGCGATGCGTTTCATTCGCCGAGCCTGGCCCACTGGTTCGGCACCGATCAGTCGGGGCGGGATATTTTTTCGCGGGTGATCCATGGCACCCGCCAGTCGTTGTTCATCGGCCTGGCAGCCACGGCGATTGCGATGACCATCGCCATCGTGCTTGGCCTGTTGGGCGGGCTGGGCGGCGCGCGGGTGGACCGCGGCGTGGGTTGGTTGCTGGAAGTGCTGTTTGCGTTTCCGAGCCTGATCCTGGCGCTGTTGTTCGTGGCGATTTTCGGCAGCGGCATCGGCCCGCTGATCGTCGCCACCGGGCTGGGCAGTGCACCGGGTTATGCGCGGATGGTCCGTGGCCAGGTGCTGGCGGTGCGCAACGCGGGCTATATCGAAGCCGCCCGCGCCCTCGGGCATCCGCCGCTGCGCATCATCCTGCGCCAGTTGCTGCCGAACGCCATGCGCCCGTTGATCGTGACCCTGACCATGGGCGTGGGCCAGGCGATTGTCTGGGCCTCGGCCCTGAGTTTTCTCGGCCTGGGCGCCCGTCCGCCGGCACCGGAGTGGGGGACCATGTTGTCCATGGGCCGCGACTTCATCGCCAACGCCTGGTGGCTGACGTTCTTCCCCGGGCTGTTCATCGTATTGACCACGCTGTCGACCACGGTCACTGGCCGTTACCTGCAACAACGCCTGGAGGGCCGTCTTTCATGAGCGACCAGAAACGCTTGATCGTTGAAGGGCTGTCCATCGAGTTTGCCGGGCAGTCGGTGGTGCGCAATCTGTCTTTCACCCTGGAGCCTGGCAAGACCCTGGCGCTGGTGGGCGAATCCGGCTCCGGTAAAAGCGTCACCGCCCGCAGTCTGATCGGCCTGGCGGGTGCGGGCGCGAAGGTTACGGCGCGCACCTTGAGCTATGACGGTGTGGATTTGCTCAGCCTGTCGGAACGCGGCTGGCGTCGTTTGCGTGGCAATGGCATCGGCTTCGTGTTGCAGGACGCACTGGTGTCCCTCGACCCGTTGCGGCCGGTGGGCAAGGAAATTCTCGAAGTGCTGGAGACCCATCGCTGGGGCGACCGTCGCAGCCGTGGCGAACGCGTCATTGAACTGCTGGATCTGGTGGGCGTACCCGAGCCGCAACTGCGTGCCCGCCAGCGCCCCGATCAACTCTCCGGCGGCCTGCGCCAGCGTGCGCTGATTGCCAGCGCACTCGCATTGAACCCCGGCCTGGTAATTGCCGATGAACCGACCACGGCGCTGGATGCCACGGTGCAGGCGCAGATCCTGCAGGTATTGCAGCAGATCAAGGCCCGTGGCGATTCGCTGCTGATCATCAGCCATGACCTGGCAGTGGTCGCGCAATTGGCGGATGAGGTGCTGGTGCTGCGCCACGGCGAAGTGGTGGAGCAGGGCCCGATGGATCAGGTGCTGCTCAACCCACGCCACGCCTACACCCGCTCGTTGCTGGATGCGGTGCCCGCCGAGCATGCCCGGGGCACACGCCTGTCGCCGGAGCGCAGCAACGCTGTGGCGCAACCACGGCCCGGCGCGGATTCGCCGGTGCTGCTCAAGGCCTCCGGCCTGGGCAAGCGGTATGTGGGCCCCGATCAACAGTCGCGCCAGGTGGTGGATAACGTCAGCTTCGAGCTGCGCGCCGGTCGCACCCTGGGCATCGTCGGTGAATCCGGCTCCGGCAAAACCACCGTGGCACGCATCGCCCTCGGCTTGCTGCAACCGGATGCCGGTGAGGTGCGTTTTCTCGACCAGCCATGGGCCGCGGCAGGTACCGAGCGGGTCGAGGAAAAGACCCGCCGTGTGCATCGCCGGGATATCAGCGTGATTTATCAGGACCCGCTGAGTTCGTTCGACCCGCGCTGGACGGTGGGGCAGATCCTCAGTGATGCGCTGGACGTTGCCGGTATCGACGCCGAGCAACAGGCGGCCCGCGTGACACAGTTGCTCGACCAGGTACGCCTGGCGCCGCAATTGGCCGAGCGCCGACCGTTGCAACTGTCGGGCGGGCAGCGCCAGCGCGTGGCGATTGCCCGGGCGATTGCCAGCAACCCCAAAGTGATTATCTGCGACGAGCCGGTGTCGGCGCTGGACGTGTCGGTGCAGGCCCAGGTCCTGGATCTGCTGGCCGACCTGCAAGCCTCGCTGGGCCTGGCCTACCTGTTTATCTCCCACGACCTGGGGGTGATTCGCCACGTCAGCGACGAAGTGTTGGTGATGCGCCACGGCCAGGTGGTGGAAAGCGCCAGCGTCGAGACGTTGTTTGAATCGCCCCAGCACGAATACACCCGGCGCCTGCTGGGCGCGGTGCCACGCCTGCCCGGCAGTGGCACGCAGTTGGTGGTGCCGGCCCTGGAGCCGGAAAACCCCGGCTGGCTGTTTGATGAATCGCGCCTGTGGAAAATCGCCATCTAGACCTGAATCAAGGAAGTGCCATGAGCAAGTTGTCTGCTGTACCCACGCCGCCGGTTGTAACGGTGGCCGAACTGAACGCCCGTGCCGACCGCATCCTGCCGCAGATTGCCGCCGGCGCTGCGCAACGTGAGCGTGACCGCCAACTGCCGTATGAGGCCGTGGCGCAGATCGCCCAGGCCGGGTTGTTTACCGTGCGGATTCCCAAGCGGTTTGGCGGCGCCGGTGGTTCGGTCAAGGACGTGATTGCCTTGCTGATTCGCATCGCCTCGGCCGACTCCAACGTGGCCCAGGCGCTGCGCCCCGGTTTCGGGTTTGTCGAAGGCCTGCTGGCGTCCCGCGCCGAGGGGGCGGAGGAGGAGCGCGAGCGTTGGTTCGGGCGCTACCTGCAAGGCGCCGTGATCGGCAATGCCGGCTGGGAAGTCGGCGGTGCCAACGGTTCGATCAGTGCGCGCATCGTGCGTGACGGCGAGCACTTTCGCGCTTGCGGCAGCAAGTACTACAGCACCGGTTCGTTGTATGCCGATTGGGTCAGCGCCGTCGCCCTGGACGAGAATGACCAGCCCGTGTCGTTCATCCTGCCGCGCGACCGCCAGGGCCTGGAGTTGCTGGATGATTTCGACGCCATGGGCCAGCGCCTGACCGCCAGTGGCACCACCCATCTGCATGATGTGCAGGTGTTGGCCAGCGAGATCCGCACCCGCACCGTCGAGGAAGGCAAACGCACGATTGTCACGCCGTTCCTGCAAGTGTTCCTCGCGGCGGTGCAGGCCGGTATTGCGCGTAATGCGCTGAATGATGCGGTGACCTTTGCCAAGGAGCATGCGCGGCCGATCAAGCACAGCAGCGCCACGCGCTCGGTGGATGACCCGTACGTGGAACTGAGCGTGGGCGACGTTTCGGCCCGGGCCTTTACCGCCGAAGCGGTGGTGTTGCACGCGGCGGACTCCATCGACCGCGCCTGGGCTGCGGACCTTGATGCGGTGGCCGTCGACCAGGCCGCAGTGGACGTGGCCCAGGCGCAATACATCGCGGCCGAGTCGGCGCTCAAGGCCGCCGAGCTGGTGTTCGACGTGGGTGGCGCTTCCACCACCGGCCGCGCGCATAACCTGGACCGGCACTGGCGCAACGCGCGCACCGTGGCCAACCACAATCCCCGGCACTGGAAAGCCGCAGCCGTGGGTGCCTGGCAACTCAAGGGCACGCCGCCTCCGACATCGGGGCTGTTTTGAACAAAGCCCTCGACCTTTCACACCCCTTGGGCGAGGTGGGCACCGGGCACGCGCGCCGGGTGCCGATGATCATCGGCTGTGCGCTGTTCATGGAATTGATCGACGCCACGGCGGTGCTCACGGCGCTGCCGCAGATGGCCCAGGATTTCGGCGAGCCCAGCGTGCGCATGAACCTGGTGGTGTCGCTGTACCTGCTGGCGGTGGCGCTGTTCGTGCCGGTCAGCGGCTGGGCGGCCGACCGGTTCGGGCCGCGTCGGGTGTTTATCAGCGCCATCGTGCTGTTCACCCTCGCGTCGGTGGCCTGTGCCTGCTCGGGCTCGTTGTTGCAACTGTCCCTGGCGCGTTTGGCCCAGGGCGCTGCGGGGGCAATGATGGTGCCGGTGGGGCAGGTGATCCTGCTGCGCTGGTCGGCGCGGGAAAACCTGCTGCGTGCCATGTCGTACCTGACGGTGGCGGCGCTGGTGGGGCCGCTGCTGGGCCCACCGTTGGGCGGGCTGTTGGTGACGGTGCTGTCGTGGCATTGGATCTTCCTGATCAACCTGCCGATCGGCGTGCTTGGGGTGATCCTGGTGCTGCGCTATATCCCGGACTATTCCGGGACACCCGGCCAGCCATTGGACGTTCCCGGCCTGTTGCTCAGCGGTGTGGCATTGGGCGGGCTGGTGTTCGGTTTCGAGGTGCTGGGCCACGGCCTGTTGCCGCGCCAGTGGGCGTTGCTGCTGATTGGCGGCGGGCTGTTGAGTGCCTGGCTGTATGTCCTGCATGCACGGCGGACGGCGCACCCGTTGATCGATTTTTCATTGTTGAAAATCCCGACCTTCGCGGTGAGCTTCTGGGGCGGCAACCTGATGCGCATCGGCAGCGCGTCACAGCCGTTTTTGCTGGTGTTGCTGTTCCAGCTGTGTTTCGGGCTTAACCCGTTGCAGGCGGGGCTGCTGAGCGTTGCCGGTGGCGTGGGGGCGTTGCTGATGAAAATGCTGGCAGTGCGGATTGTCAGCCGCTTCGGTTTCCGGCGCACCTTGATCGGCAATGCGGTGCTCACCGGTGCAACCATCCTGGCGTGCAGCCTGTTCGAGGTATCAACGCCTTACTGGATTGTAATACTGGTGTTATTTGGCAGCGGGATCATTCGTTCGCTGCAATTCAGCACCCTGGGGGCGTTGACCTATGCCGACGTGCCACCGGAGCAATCCAGCCGCGCCAGCAGCCTGTCGGCGATGACCATTCAGTTGACGTTGAGTTTATCGGTGGGCATCGCGGCGGGGCTGCTCGGTTTGATCATGGCCGTGCGCGGGCATGCCACGGTCGAGCAGAGTGATATCGCCTGGATCATGGCGGGTGCCGGATTGCTGTGTGCCTTGTCGGGGCTGGTTTATCGCAGGCTGTCGCCCCAGGCGGGCTCGGCGATTTATGCAAAACGCGCAGAGGGAATTGGATGATTCGGGCAGCACGTATCGAGGACGCAGGTGACATTGCCTGGGTGCATATTCGCAGTTGGCAGCAGGCTTATCGTGAACTGATGCCGGCGGATTACCTGGCTTCCCTGGAGGCGACACAGCCCAGGCGCGAAGCCTTTTGGCGCCAGTCGATTGAGCAGGGAAACGAAGCCGTGTTTGTCGCGCAGGTCGAGGGGCGTGTGGTGGGCTGGATTGTTGTCAGCTCGAGTCGTGATGAGGATGCTGATCCAGGCGTAACCGGTGAAGTGCAGGCGGTGTATGTGCTGGCCGAGCATTGGGGAACGGGGGTGGGCAGGGCGCTGTGGCTCAGGGGGCTGGCGCATCTCGCCAGCCTGGGGCTGGAGACGGCGACGTTGTGGGTGCTCGAGGGAAACCACCGGGCACTACGCTTTTACCGAAACGCAGGATGGATAGCGCAGCCCGAATCAAGCCGCACCCTTACCCGGGGCGGTCGTGAGCTGGAGGAAGTTCGCTACCAATCCCAAAAGTGACGCTGAACCTGTGGCGAGGGAGCTTGCTCCCGCTGGGCTGCGCAGCGGCCTCAAAATCCTGGGAGCGCTTCGCACTCCAGCGGGAGCAAGCTCCCTCGCCACAGGGGAATGCCGCTCTGGACGCTCTGCGTCCGCTCTTAAAATCGTGACGCAGAGCGTCACCGGATGCATTCCCACGCAGAGCGTGGGAACGATCACACTCACCATTTTTGCCTGAAAGCTGCGCGGCCACAGGCGTCATTCAGGAATGTCATTGGCCATGAGTTCGTCTTTTTCATTGTTTCGCACCTGGAATGTCCAGCACTTGCCATCGACGCCGGCGGCGTTTGTGCGGCATTTCATCGGGCATTTCAAAGGTTGGTACCTGGCTATCCTGCTGCTGCAGATCGCCGCGGTGGTGTGTTCGATTCTGACGCCCTGGGGGCTGGGGCAGATCACCCGCACCGTGAGCAACGGGCTGGAAGCGGAGCGTGCCTTTGAAGTGCTGCAATGGCCACTGACACTGCTAAGCGCGCTACTGGTGTGCCAAGTAATGTTTACCCGTGCATCGGCAGGCTGCCATATCCACGTCTTGCCGTTGCAGCGGCGCACGGTGACGCATGTGGTGTTCGCCTATCTGCAGCAGCACTCCCATCGTTTCATCAGCAATGAGTTCGCCGGGGCACTGGCGCATCGGGTGGCGGAAATTACCCTGGGCGTGAATCAGACCCTGAGCATCTTGTTGTTCGACCTGATCCCGCTGCTGGTGACGCTGAGCCTGGCCACGGCCTTGCTATGGACCGCATCGCCGTTGTTGGCGTTGTTCATGGCGGGTTGGTCGGTGGCGTTTATCGCTATCTGCTACGTCCTCGCACGCCGCAGTCATCCTCTGGCGCAACAGTATTCGGCAGCGCGCAGCACCAGCACCGGCAAAGTGGTGGATGCGGTCTCCAATCTGGCCAATATCCGCCTGTTTGCGCGCCATGCGTTCGAGCACAGTTACCTCGGCACTTTCCTCGACAAGGAGGTGGCGGCTGCCTACCGATCCCTGGGGTATATGGAGAAAATTCGCTGGTTCCAGGCTTCCTGTGGCGTAGTGCTTAAGCTCGGCTTGTTATTGCTGGCGCTCTACCTGTGGCGCAGCCACCGTATCGACATTGCTGCGTTTGTCATGTCCACCAGCCTTTCGTTGTTGATCATCAGCGATGTGGAAAACCTGTCGCGACGCTTTCTCGAATTCTTCGAAGCCACCGGCAATATCGCCAACGGTGTGCGCACCCTGATCCGCCCCCATGAAGTCATCGACCAACCCGGCGCCAAGGCGCTGATGGTCAAGCGCGGCGATATCGAGTTTCGCGATGTCGGCTTCAGCTATGGCGGTGACCGTTCGATTTTCGAACACCTGAATATCGTCATCCCCGCCGGCCAGAAAGTCGGCCTGGTGGGTGCTTCGGGCTCCGGTAAGTCGACCCTGCTGAGCTTGCTCCTGCGTCTCTACGACGTGCAGCAAGGCCAGGTGCTGGTGGACGGCAAGGACGTGCGCGAGGTGACCCAGCATTCGCTGCACCAGCAGATCGGCCTGATTCCCCAGGAGCCCGGCCTGTTCCACCGCAGCATTCGCGAAAACATCCATTACGGCCGCCTGGATGCCTCGATGGACGAGGTCGCCGAGGCGATCCACCGCGCCGGCGCCAGTGAATTTATCGACAGCATGGAACACGGCTACGAATCGCTGGTGGGCGAGCGTGGGGTCAAATTGTCCGGCGGCCAGCGCCAGCGCATTGCGATTGCCCGGGTGTTGCTGAAAAACGCGCCGATCCTGGTGATGGACGAAGCCACTTCCAGCCTGGACTCGATCACCGAGCGCTTTATCCAGGACAAGCTCGACGAAATCATGGAAGACAAGACCGTGCTGGTGGTCGCGCATCGGCTGTCCACCGTGGCCCACCTGGACCGGATCCTGGTGTTCGACAATGGCCGGGTGATCGAGGACGGCAGCCACGAACAGTTGCTGCGCCAGAGCGGGCAATATGCGCGGTTGTGGAGTCGCCAGTTCAGCGATGCGCTGGATGAAGCGGTGGTGTGACCAGGCGGCGTACCGGGTACGCCGCGCAGTCAGGTTCAGATCGAGAGGTGCAGCACCCGGTCATCCTTGGCACCGGCCAGCGGGCGGCGCTTGTTGACCTTCAGCTCACCGAGGTTGATCAGCAAGGTGCGGGTCACGTTGCGGCTCAGCCCCAGCAACTCGGCGGTGTGCACCTGGTTGTGCTGGCACAGCCGGTAGGCGGCGGTGAGCAGGCTGCGTTCCACCTGCTCGTGGAGGTTTTCTATCTGCTCCTCGAACAGCCGCTGGAAGGCCTGGTCGAGCAGGTCATGGGCGGTGGTGCTGTCTTCCTGGCGTTCGATACGCAGGTTGGACATGCGCAGGTCATCGGCCTGGATCACGCCGTCGCGGCAGATCAGCAGGGTGTGGTGGATGACGTTTTCCAGCTCGCGGATATTCCCCGGCCAACTGTAGGTGGCCAGGCGTTGCTCGGCTTCCTTGCTCAAGATGATCTCGCCATAGCCGAGGCGGCGGGTGTAGGTGTCGATGAAGTACTGCACCAGCGGCAGGATATCGCCGGGGCGATCCCGCAGCGGGCTGAGTTCCAGGTTGACCACGTTCAGGCGGTAGAACAGGTCCTCGCGGAAATGCCCGGCGTTGATGGCTTTTTCCAGCTGCACATTGGTCGCCGCCAGCACCCGCACATTGATCGGAATGCTTTTGCGCGAACCCAGGCGCACTACTTCACGCTCCTGCAATACCCGCAGCAGCTTGACCTGGATCGACATGGGCAGGTCGCCGATTTCATCGAGGAACAGCGTGCCGCCGTTGGCTTCTTCAAACCAGCCGGCCTTGGCACCGAGGGCACCGGTGAACGCGCCTTTCTCGTGGCCGAACAGCTCGGCTTCCACCAGTGATTCGGAGAATGCACCGCAATTCACCGCCACGAATGGCTGCTCCTTGCGGCCACTGAGGTTGTGGATATGCCGTGCGACCAACTCTTTGCCGGTGCCGGTTTCACCGATGATCAGCACGCTGGCTTCGCTCGGCGCGACTTGTTGCACATGCTTGAGCAAGGCCTTGGACCTGGGGTCTTCAAACACCTGCGCGGTGGCGCGGATGGAGGTGGCAAGGGCGGGCGAGGGCGGTAGGGTCAGCAGTTGCATGGTTATCCCTTTGAATAAAAGATCAGGAATAAAACGTCGGGATGGGCGCGGTGCCGTTCAGTGCCCACTCGCCCAGTTCATGAAGTTTGTAGTCCAGCGGGTCATGCAGGCTCTGGGTGCGCAAGTTGCGCCAGTGCCTGTCGAGGGCCACCGAGGCGTTGGTCGCCCGTGCGCCGGTGACCTCGAAGACCTTGCTACACAACTCCAGGCCATTGCGGCTGGCAGCGACTTTGGCGGTGGCGATGGCAATCGCCGTTTCGCCGCGTTCCTCGCTGGTCAGGGCCGAGCCCTTGGCCCATGCCGCGTCCAGCACCTGGCCTGCGCGCTCCACCAGCAGGCGGGTGCTTTGCAGCGCCACCCAGAAATCGCCGTAGTGGCTGAGGATGTAAGGGTCCTGGGTGCTGTGGCTGGCGCTGGAACGGAACCACGGGCGGGCTTCTTCCAGGGTGTATTGGCGCGCTTCTTCGAACGCGCCTTCGGCGATGCCGAGGAAGATATTCGCGAAGTGCAGTTGCGCAATCAGCGGGCGCAGGCAGGCGAACGGAGTACTCAGGGGGCCCGGGTCCAGCAACAGGTCGGACTCTTCCACGCGCACGCGCTTGAAGGTCACGCTGCCGCTGTCGGTCTGGCGCTGGCCCATGTTGTTCCAGTCGTTGTGCAGGATGATCCCGCTGCGGGCGCTGGGAATCGCCGCGATCAGCAACTTGCCGCCGGCGCTTTCATCGATGGCCGAGGCGATCAGCATTTCCGAGTCGTTGGCCCCGGAGCAGAAGTTCTTCTGTCCCGAGAATTCCCGCCAGCCCGTGTGGCGCTTGACCACCGTGCGGGTGTCCAGGGGGTTCAGGGTGTTGCCCCAGAACCAGTTGTTGCTGGCCGTCAGGCTGAACCAGGTTTGCCATTGTGCGGGCGTGGCGAATAACCGGACGGTGGCGAGCATCAGGTGATGAAAGCCGAATACGTGGGCGATGGAGCTGTCGACCCGGGCGAATTCGCGCACCACCTCGAAGGTTTCCGACCAGTTGGCGTCCAGCCCGCCGAATTGCCCGGGGATGCTCAGGGACAACAGGCCGCTGCTGCGCAGTTTGTCGCGTTCGGCCTTGGGCGTACCGCCGCTGGCGTCGCGGTCGACGGCGGTGCGCGCGAACTCGGTCGCCAGGTCACGGGCAATCTCCAGTGGCGTCCTGCGGGTGCAGAGTAAGTTGACCGTCACGCGTGAATACCTCGTTGCTTAAGTCGAGAATGCTCGAGCTGATTTGTTTCAACAGGCAATGGATAGAGCAAGACCCATACCAAGTAACAATAAGCCGATAACTTGCGACTTCTTACGGGGATGCAGGCGCGGACAGTGTCGAATACGCAACTTTTGTTGGAGGGCTGTTGGGATTTGCACAGTTGCGTCCTGTGCCCGCAGGGCGGGGCTTTCGTTATGCTTTTATTGCTTGAACATATAAGTGTTTGTGGATGATTTTTTGTATTGTCCGGAATCGAACATTTCACCAGCAAAGTGTTGCGCTTGTGGCGATTAATAAGGGTGGCCGGCCAGTGTTTATTGAGGCTTGAACGTGGCATGAACCCTGCAAAGTTGGAAACAGAGCGCGACTATACGAATAGATGCTCCAACTAATTCGAGACCCCAGGAGTATTTAATTCATGCGGCAACTGTTTGAACCTCGCGCTCGTCGTTTTGAGTCACTGGCCACCGCGTCCAGCCTTGGCGTGCTGTTGATGTTGATACACGGCGCGGCCTTTGCCGCCCAGGCGGACCCGACCCTGGCCACGGTAGTGGTCACCGGTGCCGAAGCCACCGAAGCGCAAAAGGCCGAGAAGCAACTGTCCAAGGTGCCCGGCAAAACCGCAGTGATCGACAACCGCAAGATCGAACAGGGCCGCGCGGCGAACGCCGAGGACGTGCTGGCGTTGCAGCCGGGCGTATTCGCCCAGGCCACCAGCGGCTCGGGCGCGAACAAGATTTCGATCCGCGGTTCGGGCCTCAATACCTTCTATCAAGGCTATGTGCTGGGGATCAAATTCCTCTATGACGGCCTGCCGTTGACCGGCCCGGGCGGCACCCAGGAAGACATGCTGGACATGGCTTCCGTGGACCACACCGAGGTGCTCTACGGCGCCAACGCCTTCCGTTATTCGGCCTTGTCCCTGGGCGGCGCGATCAACTTCGTGAGCAAGACCGGCCGCACCGATCCGGGCAACTACGCGCGTTTCGAAGCCGGCAGCTTCGGCTATCGCAAGGAGCAATTGAGCACGGGTGGTGTGGACGGAGACAATGACTATTACGTCAGCATCCAGCACAACGAGCGTGACGGTTACCAGGACAACACACCGAACAAGGGGCAGGGGATCGTTGCCAACTTCGGCCACGTGTTCAGCCCGCAACTGGAGACGCGCTTCTACATTCGCTACAAGGAAGAAACCCTCAGCCAGGGCAACACCCTGACCAAATACCAGCTCAAGCA
The DNA here is from genome assembly GCF_013385565.1 of Pseudomonas sp. E6002. NCBI lineage: Bacteria > Pseudomonadati > Pseudomonadota > Gammaproteobacteria > Pseudomonadales > Pseudomonadaceae > Pseudomonas > Pseudomonas sp. E6002. Next base: position 14,363 of record NZ_JACAPT010000064.1, read on the forward strand.
CGACCCCACGAGCAACCTCGTGCCCATCGGGCGCAAGAAGGACGGCTCGACGTTGCTGGGCAGCACCACCACCTACACCTTCGACGACAATGCCAAGCTCGAAGTCGGCCTGGGCTACAACGATTACCCGCTGGACAACGGCTGGCGCTATTCGCCAACACCACAGGAATGGCGCTCCCAGGACGTCAACCTGACCTTGCGCTACCTGCGCACCGCCGACACCTTCTTCGGCCTGCGCAGCGACAGCAGCGTGACCTTCAGCAATACGCTGGCGTACCTGGCCGATGTGAAATCCCACAGCAAGGCCACCGGCATCACCCAGCAGAAAACCAACTACACCGGCTCGCGGGACACGGTGTTTTCCCTCGGCAACGAACTGCAACTGAATGACCGCACGTGGCTGTCCACCGGGTTGTCATTGATTGATATCAAGCGCAAGGCGCAGATCGAATACAGCACCGCCACCAACACCAGCGCGTTCCCCAGTGGCGTTGAATACGACGAGACCGACGTCGCCCCGCGCATTGGCCTGCGCTATCAGTTGACTCCGGAATTCGAAGTGTTCGGCAACGTCAGCCGCTCGGTGGATCCACCGGTTACCTGGCAGCTGGGCAGCACCGGCACACCATACATCCGTGATGTGCGGCCGCAAAAAGCCAACACCGTGGAGTTCGGCATTCGCGGCGGCCACGGTATTTTTGACGGCAGCCTGACGGTCTACCGCTCGTGGGTGCAGAAAGAACTGCTGTCGGTGGTGGTACGCCAGGCGACGGCCACCCAGGACCAACTGGTGGCCACCTCCAACGGCAGCGCGACCATTCACCAGGGCATCGAAGCCGGCTTGAATGCGCAACTGTGGGACGGCGGCAATGGCGACACCGTGACCCTGCGCCAGGCCTATACCTTCAACGACTTCCACTACCGCAACGATGCGGTGTTCGGCGACAACCAGCTGCCGGGCCTGCCGCGCCAGGTCTACCAGGCCGAGCTGGAATATCGCCAAGGCAGTGGTTTCTACGCGCAGCTCAACGCCCGGGCGGCGTCCAGCTATTACGTCGACTTTGCCAACTCCCTGAGTGCGCCGTCGTATACGTTGTGGGGGGCCAAGGTGGGCTACGAGGCCCCTAGCAAGAAGTGGGAAGTGTTCGTCGATGCACGCAATCTGACCAACAAGCGCTATGCCACGGCCACCAACACCGCGTACGACGCCAAGGGCCAGGACTCGGCCAACTTCTATGTGGGGGATGCGTTCAACGTGACCACGGGGGTGGCGTTTCACTTCTGACCGTGACAGATCGTTCCCACGCTCCGCGTGGGAATGCCGCCTTGGACGCTCTGCGTCCGGCCGTCGATGCGAGAGGTGATGGTGACGCAGAGCGTCACGGTATGCATTCCCACGCGGAGCGTGGGAACGATCATTTCGAGGAACCTAGTTCTGCGGCCGCTGCTTGGTCGAATCCAGCTCGGCCTTTTTACCGGTGCTGATCTCGGTGATCTGCGCCGACTTGGCGATTGCAAAGTCAAAGGTGTCCTGCATCTTGGCGATGGCATCGGTCGCCGTGCCGTTGAGCCCACCGTTGGCTGCCCAGTCGAAGTTCCACACCCCGGAAAAGTTATCGGCACCGGCCACATCATGGGTTTCGATCGCGGTGAACACGTCGGGATGGCGCTCCATGTACTGGGCCGCAGCGCTCACATCGGCCGGCACCTTGCCCGAGGCATTGCTGGCCAGTTGCGAAAGCTCTTGCTTGGTGATGGCCGACTTGCCCGTTTGGCGCATGTAATCGGCGATGACCTTGCTCGACTTGGAAATATTCAACTTGTCGTCGAATACCGACGTCGAGGCTTTTTGAGTGGTCGGTCCGCCACCGGCGGGTGTTACGGTAGTAGACATCGGCGCTGCTCCCTCAATGAATTGGATGACATCGAAGCCGACGTTAGCATGGGCAATTGGCCATTTATCACCGGCTTCACAACAATTCGCAGCGGCCGGAAAATTTCACAGCGTTTCACCTGCATCCAACTTGGCCAGCAGACTCTGGCCCCGTTGCCACAGCGCGTCCTGTTTGGATTCAGGCATGCGGTCGAGATTTTTATAGAGCATGGCCATGCGCTGATTGCCCCGCAGCAGGTCGCCGTGGCGCATCAGGAAGTGCCAGTAAAGCGCATTGAACGGGCAGGCATTGTCAGCGGTACTTTCCGTGACTTTGTACGCACAGCCTCGGCAGTAGTCCGACATGCGCTTTATATATTGGCCGCTCGAGCAATAAGGCTTGGAACCCAGGTAACCGCCATCGGCATGCATCACCATGCCCAGGGTGTTGGGCAGCTCGACCCAGTCGAACGCGTCCATGTAGATCGCCAGGTACCACTCGCATATCTGGCTGGGCACGATGCCGGCCAGCAAGGCGAAATTGCCGGTGACCATCAGCCGCTGGATGTGATGGGCATAGGCATGTTTCAGGCTTTGGCCGATCGCCTGGCGCATGCAGTTCATTTGCGTCTCGCCCGTCCAGTAGAACTCCGGCAGCGGGCGGCTGTTGCCGAATGCATTGCCGGCGGCGTAGTCCGGCATCTTCAGCCAGTACACGCCGCGTACATATTCACGCCAGCCAATCAATTGGCGGATAAACCCTTCGCCAGCGTTCAGCCCGATGCTGCCCGACCAATAGGCCGCCTCCACATCGCTGCACAGTTGGCGCAGGTCCAGCAGGCCGATGTTCAGCGCTGCGCTGATACGGGCGTGAAACAGGAACGGCTCGTCGCTGGCCATGGCGTCCTGGTAGTCGCCGAAACCCGCCAGGCCATAGTCCAGAAAGTAGTTCCAGAGGGCCTGCGCGTCGGCGTGGGTCACGGGGTAATCGAAGGTGTCGAGGGAACCGTAGTGGCTGCTGAAGTGTTTACCTACCAGCGCCAGCACGTCCTGGGTGATCGAGTCCGAGGTGAAGCGCGCCGGGTAGGGCGCCTTGGTGCCCTTGGGCAATGCCTTGCGGTTGTCCGCATCAAAGTTCCAGGCACCGCCCACTGGCGTACCGTCACCGTTGAGCAAGAGCCCGCTCTTGCGGCGCATCTCCCGGTAGAAGTACTCCATGCGCAGCTGTTTTTTACCGCTGGCCCAAGCGGCGAACTCGTCACGGCCGCACAGGAATCGGTGGTCGGCATGCCACTGGATCGGCAAACCGCAGTCCTTCAGGGATTGCTCCAGACGCCAGTCACCGCATTCGGTCAGGTGTATTTCCCGGGGTTGCATCAGCGATTGCCAGCGCCTTAACTCGCCGGGCACCGAGCCGGTGTTTTGCGGATCGTCCAGGGTGACGTACTGCACCCGCACGCCACGCTGCTGCGACGCCTGGGCAAAGTGGCGCATGGCGCTGAAGACCAGGGCGATTTTTTGCGGATGGTGGGGCACATGGCTGGCTTCCTCCATCACCTCGACCATCAAGACGGCATCGTGCTGGCTGTCCAGCCCGCCCAGTGAGGCCAGGTCAAACGACAACTGATCGCCCAGCACCAGGCACAGGTTTCTAACGGCCTTGGTCACCACGGCGCTTCCAGGGAAAATGGCGTTCGCAGTGGCTCGATAGCGCCTTCACGCCGGCCGCACATTTCATCATGGACGCACTGATGCACCAGGGTGCAGGGAAACGCAGGGACTGCCTGCAACACGTCACGCAGGTGATTGACGGAGCGAAAGTGCATGGGCTTCGCCGACTCGTCCAGCAGCGTGAACTGGCCGTGGTCCAGCGTTACGCGCGCCAGATAGAAACCACCTTCCAGCGACAGCAGTTCCATTTCGCGTACAGCGCCTTGGGTGGCCAGTTTGGTCAGGGCTTGCAGGTTCATGGTTCACTCCTTACCGGTCAGGGTTGTGAAGACTGGCGACGGAAGAACAACGTCACCTGGCCGACTTCCACACCCAACTTGGACATGCTGGAGCGGTTGATCAACGTGTCTTCGTCCATCAGGTACATCCAATCGTCGAGGCTCACTTCGTAGACGGATCCATCAACCGGCAGGTTCAGGACGTAGCGCCAGCGCAGTGCGTTGCCCGCCACTTCGCCCCTGGCCTCGCCCACCACGTCACCGGCCCGTCCGCGCCAGTGGGTGGGGCCGTCCGGGGTGAGGGTCCAGACACGTTGCTGGCGAGTACCATCGCTGTATAGAAAGCGCTCATCGAGAATCAGGTTTTCACCCTCGCGGCGGCTGGCGATATTCACCTCGAAACGCTTGGCCACTTCACCCGAGCGTTTCTCGAAGATGCCCCAGGCCTTGACGGGCTTGCTGAAGAAGCTCACCAGGTCCAGTTGCGGTTGCTGGTCGGCATAGTGTTTTACATCCACGCTGCCACAACTGCTCAGGCCCAACATCAGGGCCAGCGAAACCAATAGACGGGTCATTGCGGTTCTCCCCGAGAGGGCTTGATACTGCTGATACTTGTACAAAACAATAAATTTGTACAGGTATTTAGCGCATCACCAGGATGTTACCGGCTACCGGCCTGCCCATTTATGACGGGTATTTGCAGCCTCAGGGGACCAGGGTGCAGATGATCGTTCCCACGCTCTGCGTGGGAATGCCGCCTCGGACGCTCCGCGTCCCGCTGGCACCGCCGCATTGACGCCTCGCGCAATGGTGACGCGGAGCGTCACGGTATGCATTCCCACGCAGAGCGTGGGAACGATCAACACACTCAAGCCGGCCGGCGCTCCGCATGCCGGTCAGTAGCGAATCATCACCGACTTGAGCTCGGTGTAATCCTCGATGAACGCCCCGCCAAACTCCCGTCCCACCCCCGAAGACTTGTTGCCGCCAAACGGCACCGCCGGGTCGAGCATCGTGTGCATGTTCACCCACACCGTCCCGGCGTTGATCGCCGGCACCATGCGCAGGGCCTTGCTCAGATCATTGGTCCAGAGACTGGCGCTCAGGCCGTAAGGCGTGTTGTTCATCAGTTCCAGCAGCTCATCCTCGGTGTCGTAGGGGAAAAACGTGGCGATCGGGCCGAAGGTCTCTTCGTTGAGCAGGGTGTCGTGGATCGTGTTGGCGAGAATTACTGTCGGCTCCACATAGCACCCCGGCCCGTCGATCAGCTTGCCGCCGTGGACAATCGTATTGTTCTCGGCCCGGGCCTTGGCGAAAAACCATTCGAGTTTCTGTTGGTGCTGGCGGTTGGTCACCGGGCCGAATTCGGTGCGCTCGTCCAGCGGCGAGCCGATGTTCAACCGGCCCAGGCGTTGCGCCAGTTTGTCCATGATCGGCTCGATCTGCGAGCGGTGGGCGAAGAAGCGTTCGGCGGCCGCGCAGATTTGCCCGGAGTGCAGGAAGCCGGCTTCGATGATGCCGTTGACCGCTTTGTCGAGGTCCACATCCCGCAGGAATCCGGCGGAGTTTTTGCCGCCCAGTTCCAGGGTCGCCCGGGTCAACCCGGCGCCCATGGCACTGCGGCCCACGGCGATGCCGGTGGGCACCGAGCCGGTAAACGAGACCTTGTCGGTGCCCGGGTGCTCCACCAGGCCTTTGCCCACGTTGCCGCCACCGGTCAACACGTTCAGCACGCCCGCCGGCAGGCCGGCGTCGATGGCCAGTTCGGCGATGCGCAGGATGGTCAGCGGGGTGAACTCGCTGGGCTTGATGATGATGCTGCAGCCGGTCACCAGTGCCGAGGCGAGTTTCCAGATGGCGATCATGGTCGAGAAATTCCACGGCACGATGCCCACTACCACGCCCACCGGTTCGCGCAGGGTGAACGCGGTGTAGCGTTCGCCGGCGAAGGAGGGCAGTGACGGGGTAAGGGTCTGGCCGCTGATCTTGGTGGCCCAGCCGGCGTAGTAACGCAGGAAGTGCGCCGCCTGATCGACCTCGAAGGCCCGGGAAATCTGGATGATCTTGCCCGACTGGCAGGTTTCGATCTGCGCCAGTGCTTCGCGATGTTGCTCCAGCAGATCGGCGAGTTTCAGCAGCACATTGCCGCGAATGGCTGGGGCGACCTGGGACCATTGCCGGAAGCCACGCCGGGACGATTCCACCGCTGTGTCGATATCGGCCAGGTCCGCATCGGCAACCTGGGCGATCACCTCGCCGGTGGCCGGGTTGATCACTTCCAGAGCCTGGCCGGAATGGCTTTGGACGTACCCGCCGTCGATAAACAAGGCATGGCTTCGACGGAGGAAGGCCTGGACTTCAGGCAGCAGCGCAATATCGCTCATGGGATTTTCCTGCTCGCAAAAGCCCGAGGGTAACCAGCGCCGCCGGGCCAGGCTTGTCTGTGCCTGCCGGGCGATATGTCTGTGGCTGCCAGGCCTGTGGAAAGTGCAATCTTGGCTGTGGAAGGTGCATTTTCCGGGGGTGTCGCCCGCCCCATACTGGCCCCACATCCAGCGCCGTTCGTTGAGTTTGAACGCCAGCCGGACATCCAATAATAAGCAGGGCCGTCCATGAAAAAGCCAAACCCGCTCCTCGAAGATCTCAAGGCGATTCTGCCGACCATCGCTGCCAACGCCTTCCAGGCCGAGCAGGACCGCAAGGTTCCCGACGAGAACATTGCGCTGCTCAAGAGCATCGGCATGCACCGTGCCTTTCAACCCAAACCCTTTGGCGGCATGGAAATCTCCCTGCCGCAGTTTGCCGACTGCATCGCGTTGCTGGCCGGCGCCTGTGCCAGCACCGCGTGGGCCATGAGCCTGTTGTGCACTCACAGCCATCAACTGGCGTTGTTTCCCGCCAAGTTGCAGCAGGAAGTCTGGGGCGATAACCCGAATGCCACCGCCAGCAGCAGCATCGCGCCGTTTGGTCGCACTGAGGAAGTTGAGGGCGGTGTGCTGTTCAGCGGTGAAATGGGCTGGAGCAGCGGTTGCGATCATGCCGAGTGGGCGATTGTCGGCTTCCGCCGTAAAAACGCCGAGGGCACCCAGGACTATTGCTTCGCGGTACTGCCGCGCAGCGACTATCAGATTCGCGATGACTGGTTCGCCGCCGGCATGAAAGGCAGCGGCACCAAGACCCTGATCATCGACAAGGTTCTGGTGCCAGAACACCGCATCCAGAAAGCCAAGGACATGATGGAAGGCAAGTCCGCCGGCTTCGGTCTGTACCCCGACAGCAAGATTTTCTACTCGCCGTACCGGCCTTATTTCGCCAGCGGTTTCTCCACCGTGAGCCTGGGTGTGGCCGAGCGCATGCTCGAAGTATTCCGCGAAAAAACCAGGACCCGCGTACGTGCCTACACCGGCGCGGCAGTGGGGGCGGCGACTCCGGCGTTGATGCGCCTGGCCGAGTCGACACACCAGGTGGCCGCCGCCCGGGCGTTCCTGGAAAAGACCTGGCAGGAACACGCCGAACACAGCGAACAGCACCGTTACCCGAGCCGCGAGACCCTGGCGTTCTGGCGTACCAACCAGGCGTACGCCACCAAGATGTGCATCCAGGCGGTGGACCGTTTGTTCGAGGCCGCCGGTGGCAATGCGTGGTTCGAGCACAACGAGATGCAGCGTCTGTTCCGCGATTCCCATATGACCGGCGCCCATGCGTACACCGATTACGACGTGTGCGCGCAGATCCTGGGGCGTGAGCTGATGGGGCTCGAGCCTGATCCGAGCATGATTTGACGCCGACCCGGCCATCACAACCATCAGGACTGCGCGTTGATGCAGTCCGGGAGTCTTGCATGTCTGATAACAGTTTCGACCCACGGGCCTTTCGCCGGGCCCTGGGCAACTTTGCCACCGGTGTCACGGTGGTCACCGCCGCTGATGCCAGCGGGCGCAAAGTGGGTGTCACCGCCAACAGCTTCAATTCGGTATCCCTGGACCCGCCGCTGGTGCTGTGGAGCATCGACAAACGCTCCAACAGCCACGAGGTGTTCGAGCAGGCCAGCCATTTTGCGGTCAACGTGCTGGCGGCCGACCAGATCCACCTGTCGAACAACTTCGCCCGGCCCAGGGACGATCGCTTTGCCGAAATCGAATTCGAGCCCGGGGAGGGCGGTTCGCCGGTCTTCGCTGATTGCTCGGCGCGGTTTCACTGCGAGAAGTACCAGCAGGTGGATGGTGGCGATCACTGGATCATGATTGGCAAGGTGGTGGCTTTCGATGATTTTGGTCGTGCGCCGTTGCTCTATCACCAGGGGGCGTATGCGCGGATCGAGGAGCGGCAACCGTAGGGCGAACACCTCTATCGAAGGCTGAAGCAGGTTCAATGTGGGAGCGGGCTTGCTCGCGAATGCGGAGTGTCAGCCAATACATCTGGCGACTGACACACCGCTTTCGCGAGCAAGCCCGCTCCCACATGTGATCTCGGTAGCTCATTGCACCTGTGTTAGAACGGCACGGCCACGGTGACTTGGCTATAGAGATTGGTGCCATTGCCACCCACCTGGTTGCCGCCGTTGCTCTCATCCTTGTTGGGCTTGTACAAACCCAGCAGCGGCGTGACGATCAGGTGTTCGTTCACCGCCCACTCCGCGTACAGGTCCAGTTCGCGCCCATCGAGGTTGAGCATGCCGCCCTTGCTCAACGTCTTGTAGTCGAAGAACAGCGCGCCCAGGGTGACGCTGTCCAGCGGCTTGACCTTCAACGCCACATGCTGCACCTCAGTATTGGTATTGAACGGCCCCGAATAATTGCCGGCCACCTCGCCCTGCACCCAGGTGCCGTAGCCACGGTTGAAGCCCGAAAACATCGCATCCCAGTTTTTCGAATAGCGGCTGTAGCGGTAGGTCAGGTCCGGCGACCACGGCAGCGCGGCGAAGGTATAACCGCCTTCGGTGTACCAGGCCTTTTCCGGGCCGGCGTCCTTGTCCTGCCAGGCGTATTCAAAGGAAAAGTGCGCGTTCTCGATCCCGGCATTACCGGCGCCCCGCAGGCTGTAGATGTTCATCCCGGCGCGCTGTTTTTGCAGGTCATTGGCATAACGGTCGTCGACGCTGATGCCGTGGATATAGGTCAACCCCAGGGTGCCGGGCGCGGCGGTGTAGTCCAGGGTGCCGGCAGCCATTTCAGTGTTGGCCTGGGCGCGGTTGTCGGACTTGATCCACATTACGCTGCCATGCACGCCGTCCTTGCCACCCAGGCGTAGCACTGCGGTTTGATCGAAGGCATGCCGGGCGGCGATGTAGTAGGCGCCGCCCCGGTTGAACTTGCCGTCATCCACGCCCTTGCCGAAGTTCGGGCCGTCATCGTTGATGATGAAACCGTCGCCGAGCATGATGACCTGGCGGCCGAACGACAGGTCCACACCATCCTTGCCCAGTGCCGGAAACAGTTCCCCCGAGCGCCAGCCGGCGAAGGCTTCGTCGAACTTGGTGGTGCGCTCGCTGCCGGTGGTCACGCCCGACGCATCGCCATCACCCCAGGTGCCCGAGCTGACCAGGTTGGCCGTGCCATACACGCTGCCCAGGGCGCCGAAGCGCTGGTCGACGCTCAAGCCATACTTGATAAAACCTTCACGCCAGGTGGAACCGCCGGTGGTGCCGTCGTAGTTCTTGCGGCTGTTGAACATCCCGTACACCGCCAGGAAGTTGCCGGTGACCTGAGTGTCGTCATCGGCATACAGCTCGAACGCCTGGGCCGATGAGTCGATGATCATCAGCGCGATGCCCAGGCTGATGGCCCTGTACAGGTGACGGGTTTGTTGTGTGTGCTGCATTGTTATAGTCCCCAACAAGGTGAATTGAGGGAGCATTAGGGCGAGCGCCACCGGGCCAAGTCTTTCCCCTGCGTGCCAGGAAATTGTCCCAGGCCGCCAGTGGCGCAGCAGTGGCAGGCAGCAACAAAACCGGCGGCAGCCAGGAGCAAGACGATCAGCCAGGGCGGGCGCAGAGTGCCAATACTTCTAAAAATCCGCTTCTTGAGGATCTGCACCATGTCGATCAACGACCGGCTCACCGAACATTTGAAACGCGGCACGGTGGGCTTTCCAACCGCGCTGGCGAGCACCATTGGCTTGATCATGGCCAGCCCGGTGATCCTCACCGCGACCATGGGGTTTGGCATCGGCGGCAGCGCCTTTGCGGTGGCGATGTTGATCGCGGTGGTGATGATGCTGGCCCAGGCGACCACCTTCGCCGAAGCCGCCTCGATCCTGCCCACCACCGGCTCGGTCTACGACTACATCAATTGCGGCATGGGCCGGTTCTTTGCGATCACCGGCACCTTGTCGGCCTACCTGATCGTGCATGTGTTTGCCGGCACCGCCGAAACCATCCTCTCCGGCGTGATGGCGCTGGTGAACTTCGAGCACCTCAACACCCTGGCGGAATCCGCCGGCGGTTCGTGGTTGCTGGGAGTGGGCTTCGTGATTGTGTTCGGGGTGCTCAATGCGTTTGGCGTCAGCGCGTTCGGCCGGGCCGAGATCATCCTCACTTTCGGCATGTGGACCACCTTGATGGTGTTTGGCGTGCTGGGCCTGATCGCAGCCCCGGCGGTGCAACTGGATGGCTGGTTCGGTGAATCCCTGGTCGGTACCGACCTGATTACCATCCTGTCGCTGGTGGGCATGGCGATGTTCATGTTTGTCGGCTGCGAGTTCGTCACGCCGCTGGCGCCGGACCTGCGCAACTCGGCCAAGGTGATGCCCAAGGCCATGGTGCTGGGGCTGCTGGGGGTGGCCACGTGCATGTTCATCTATGGCGCGGCCATGAAACGCCAGGTGGAAAACGTATTGATCGACGCGGCGGGCGGCGTGCACCTGCTGGATACGCCGATGGCCATCCCGAAATTCGCCGAGCAGGTGATGGGCAGCATCGGCCCGATGTGGCTGGGCATCGGCTTCCTGTTTGCCGGTGCTGCGACCATCAACACCTTGATGGCCGGTGTGCCACGGATCCTGTACGGCATGGCGGTCGACGGCGCGTTGCCCAAGGTTTTCACCTACCTGCACCCGCGCTTCAAGACACCGCTGCTGTGCATCCTGGTGGCGATGCTGATTCCGTGCCTGCACGCGCTGTACTTGGGCGGCAACACCGACAACATCATGCACCTGGTGCTGGCGGCCGTGTGTGCCTGGAGCTTTGCTTATCTGCTGGTGACGCTGTCGGTGGTGATCCTGCGGATTCGCCGTCCGGATCTGCCTCGCGCCTACCGTTCGCCGTTCTTTCCGCTGCCGCAGATTCTGTCGAGCATCGGCATCCTGCTGGGCATGTGGTTTATCACCCCGCCGGGCATGAACCCCGCCGACATCTACATTCCCTTTGGCGTGATGCTCGGGTGCACGGCGGCGTACGCGTTGTTCTGGACGCTGGTTGTGCAGAAGGTCAATCCATTCAAGCCCGCCTCGGTGGAAGAGGTGTTGGCCAAGGAGTTCGCCCATGAGCCGGGTCAGCCGCACAACGGGTATATCAGCCATGCTGCAAAAACTGTCTGAGCTCTTCAGCGCCCGGCGCGCGCCTGCCGGGTATCGACCCGGCGTTACGCTGGAACACCTGCGGCGTAACCTCGGCCTGGCCGGTTATGAGGTGTGTGGACCAACGACGGCCCGGGTTTCCCTGGACAATCTCGGGCTGCAACTGGAGATCGTCGAACGCACCGAGTCGCAGCTGTTGATGCACCTGGTGATGACCGAATTCGTACTGCGCATCCCTGCCTCGCAGCAGGGCACGGCGAGCTTCGAACTGCACCACACCGGGGCCGTTCGACGCACCGGAATCCGCTGTCGACAGCGGTCGGGCGACAAGGAGGTTTCAGGCATTTTGCACACACAATTGCAGGAGGGCAGCGCCTTGCATCGCGCCTTGATGCCGCTGGACTTCAAGCGCCTGCGCATCGACCTGGTGGATCACCAGTGGTGTGTGCGGCTTGAGCATATGGGCGGCAGCGAGGTGGTCAACCGCATGCCGGCGTTCCGTCGCTACATCGCCTTGAGCAGTGTGCAACGCGCCTGGCTGCTGGACGCCTTGAACGGTTTCCAGCGCGCCTTGCAGGCCCACTGACCACCGGATTTGGCATCAATAGTGCAACCACCTTGGCAGACACGTACTTGTTGCGCGCATATAGATAACATGTTAACTATTGCCCGACAAAAACAAAAAGCCAAGGTGGAAACAACCATGAGCATGCAACAGATTGGGCAAGACGGGCTGGACCTCTGGACCCGGGATCTGCGCGCGGTTTGCGGTCACTTCGACACAGAACTGGCCTTCAACCGCTCGCTGTTCATCGGCAGCATCAGCACCTTTTCCCGCGGCGGTTTGCCCCTGGCCAGCCTGCGCACCAACGCCGGCCTGATCAAGCGCCCCAAGGCCCGCGCCGACCACGATGACGACCAACACTGCTTCCTCGTCAGCCAGCGCAGCGGCTACTGCCAGATCACCCAAAACGGCCAGAGCTTCCAGCTTGCCCCCGGCGAACTGTTATTGATGGACTCGGTGGGCTCCATCGACATCACCCCGTTCGGGCTCATCGAACACGCGTCCCTGTCCTTGTCCCGCGCAGAGGTGTGCAAACAGTTCGGCAACCAGCCCAAGACCTTCGGCAAAATCTCCTCGAGCAAAGCCTGCGGGCGCATGTTGCATGTGTTGATGGATCAACTGTGCAAAGACGCACTGAACGGCGAAGGCGCGGTCGGAGAGGGGCAGGCGTTGCAGTCGGCGTTTATCTCGCTGCTGGGGTCGGCGTTTGAGCAGGAAGACGATGAGCGCGATGATTGTGGCGGGTTGCAGGGCAGCAATCTGCGCAGCTATGTGCAGAAGGTGATTGATGAGTCATTGACCCAGCCAGGGCTTAGCCCGGTGGGGTTGGCGAGTCGGTTGAATATCTCGGTGCGGCATTTGTACCGGTTGTTTGAGGAACAGGATGACAGCGTGTGCCGGTATATCCAGCGGGCGCGGTTGAAGCGCAGTGCGGATGATCTGACCAACCCGTTTTTGCGCAGTGAGTCGATTACGTCGATTGCGTATAAGTGGGGGTTTACGGATTCGGCGCACTTTAGTCGCTCGTTCAAGAAGCAGTTTGAAGTGTCGCCGAAGGATTTTCGGGCTGGGCGGTTGCAGCAGGTGGGGTAGGGGAGGAAGAAGGGGCTTTCCGAGCACCTTCTTTATTATAAATATCTTAAGAGATCGAAGTTATTCGCCTCTTTGGCTCAAAAGCGCGTCAATGTGCTCCAGCCACAATTTCCCGCTTTTCCAATCGTGAGGATAATAGTAGCCACAGCCAATATCTGAGAACAAAAGATGCTGTAACGCTTGCTCCGTCTTGTTGGCATGTAAAAGAGCTTTTAACTCGAGGTGTGCAGCTTTAAAAGTTTCTGCTGAGGATTCAGCTATAAAGCTGAGAATCACATTGTCCGCACTATCAAACTCATCAACCCAATCTTGATTGAAGTAACCCGCGAGAAGTTGCTGCAGTTGTGAATAATCGTTATTCATGGATTCGGATATCCGGTCTGAATTCTATAGCCATTGGGCATGCTTTTATCTTTGAACAAAATCAGGTAAATCTCCCGTCCGGGGACGGTTTTTTTTGCACCTCGCTTCAGGCTAGTTCCAACTGGCTGAGGAGACTTTTGAGTAATAACAATTTTTTTGTCTTTTCCTTTAACAAACGAATTTATTTTAGTTTTGTTGCTTGCTATCACGCTTGATATTGCTGACTCGGCTGTCGCGCGATCAGGGAAGGTAGATGCCGTGGGCACATGAGGCTCATTTTTAAGACGTGTTGCCAGTTGTTGGTCAGTTCTACCAATGTGCTTTTGCATCAAATGTCCTCCGGCAGCTTCGTGAGCAGCTAAACCTCCACCAGGAACAATTTCGCTGTAAGGCCCATCGGCGACTATTTGGCCTGGGCAGGCTGTAGCTTTACAGCTCAACCCCAACGGATCCACCCACCCCGTCGGGTTGGGCACGTACTGGTATCCGTTCAGCCCGCCCGCCAGTTTCACCGGATCAGGCGTCAGGTAGCGGCCAATGTCCGGATTGTAGTAGCGATGACGGTTGTAGTGCAGCCCGCTTTCCGGGTCGAAGTATTGGCCCTGGAAGCGCAGCGGGTTGGTAACGGTGTTGACGTCCAGCTTCGCGATTTGGCCGTAGGCGCGGTAGTGCGCTGACCAGACAATTTCGCCGTCGGGGGCGGTGAGTTCTTGTGGGGTGCCGAGGTGGTCGAGTTGGTAGTGGAAGGGTTTTGCGTCTTCCGGGCCGTAGCCTTTCAGCAGCGCTAACGGGCGAAAACTGTTGGGTTCGTAGAGGTAGCTCTGGTGGTGATCAGCACTGTGTTCGGCAATCAGCGTGTCGCCTTGCCAGAAGAACTCGGTGGTTTGGCTTTTTATCGTTTTGGCGATACGCCGACCAAACGGGTCGTAGCGATAACTGGCCTGGGTGCCGTCCGGTTGGGTGACGCTGATCAGGCGATGCTGACAGTCGTAGCGGTATTCGGTAACCAACTGTTGAGCCCGGCCCCGGCGTTCCCGCAGGAGGTTGCCGAAAGCGTCGTAGTCGTAATGACGGTCACCTTGCATCAACAGGCGATTGCCTTTGACGACGCTCGGACCGACGCGGTCTTGCATCAGCAGGTTGCCCGCCGGGTCGTGGACGAAGCGTTCCTGCAGGTCGTGCGAGTGGTTGGCGCGGGTCAGGCGGTCGAGTGGGTCGTAGTGGTAGTCGTGCTGGCCTTTGCGGGTGTCGAGGATGCGGGTCAGGTTGCCGCGTTTGTCGTAGTTGTATTGGCGGCGCTGGTAGCGTTGTTCCTGTTGGGTGATGGCGTGGGCGTGCAGGCGGCCCTGGTCGTCATAGTGGTAGTGGCTGAGGAGTTGGCCCTGCTGGCGTTGGTGTTCGCGG
>NZ_JACAPT010000065.1:0-5785 GCF_013385565.1 Pseudomonas sp. E6002
GCCGCTGTAAGAGCGGAACCGATATCAGCCATCACCCAAAAAACGGATATGCCCCCCAACCCCAAAGACGCATACGTCATCCAACGTATTCCCCGCCCAACCCCATCCCCGTGAGACTGCTCCCGACAGCCAACCCACCCTCCGGGAGCACCTCGATGACCGACACCCTGATCAAAGTCGACCTCAACCAACCCGTCACCGAAAACGAACAGATCCACAACCGTTGGCACCCGGACATCCCGATGGCTTGCTGGGTCAAACCCGGCGATGACTTCATCCTCGAAACCTACGACTGGACCGCCGGCGCCATCAAGAACAACGACGACGCCAGCGACGTGCGCGACGTCGACCTCTCCACCGTGCATTACCTCTCCGGTCCGGTGGGCGTACACGGCGCCGAACCCGGCGACTTGCTGGTGGTCGACCTGCTCGACATCGGCGCCAAGGCCGACTCCCAGTGGGGCTTCAACGGCTTCTTCTCGCGCCAGAACGGCGGCGGCTTTCTCACCGATCACTTCCCCAGCGCGCAAAAAGCCATCTGGGATTTCAAGGGCATGTTCACCAGCTCCCGGCACATCCCGGGCGTCAATTTTGCGGGCCTGATCCACCCCGGCCTGATCGGCTGCCTGCCCGACCCGGTGATGCTCGCCGACTGGAATCGTCGCGAGCAGGAGCTGATCGATACCAACCCGACCCGCGTCCCACCCCTGGCCAACGCGCCGCTGGCCGCCACCGCGCACATGGGCAAACTCAAGGGCTCGGCCCGTGATGATGCCGCCGCCACCGGTGCCCGCACCGTGCCGCCCCGTGAGCATGGCGGCAACTGCGATATCAAGGATTTGTCCCGCGGCTCGAAGATCTATTTCCCGGTGTACGTCAACGGCGCCGGCCTGTCGGTGGGCGACTTGCACTTCAGCCAGGGCGACGGCGAAATCACCTTTTGCGGCGCCATCGAAATGGCCGGCTGGGTGCACATGAAGGTCGAGCTGATCAAGGGTGGCATGGCCAAATACGGGATCAAGAACCCGGTGTTCAAGCCAAGCCCGATCACCCCGAACTACAAGAACTACCTGATCTTCGAAGGCATCTCCGTCGACGAACAGGGCCAGCAGCATTACCTGGACGTCAATGTCGCTTACCGCCAGGCCTGCCTGAATGCGATCAACTACCTGACCAAGTTCGGCTACTCGCCGGCCCAGGGGTATGCGTTGCTCGGCTCGGCGCCGGTGCAGGGGCATATCAGCGGCGTGGTGGACATCCCCAACGCCTGCGCGACGTTGTGGCTGCCGACTGAAATCTTCGAGTTCGACATCAACCCCAACGCCAGCGGCCCGACCCAATTCCTCGACGGCAGCATTGACCTGCCCATCGCTCCGGACCTGTAGCCATGCCGACCTACGAATATGCCTGTGAGTCCTGCGGCACCTTCACGATGCTGCGGCCCATGGCCCAGCGTCACGAACCCAGCCAATGTCCGTATTGCGACGGCCCGGGCGGGCAGTTGCTGCTGTCGGCGCCGGCGCTGACCACGCTGTCGGCCAATCAGCGCAAGGCCATAGCCGGTAACGAGCGCAGCGCCCATGCGCCGCAAACCGTCGGCGAATATCAGGCAGCGCGCAAGCACCCGGCGGGCTGCAGTTGCTGTGGCACCAGCAAGCCGGTGGTGCCGAGCAAGGCCAACCCGCTGGGGCTCAAGACCAGGACCGGGCCACGGCCCTGGATGATCAGTCACTGACCGAGGAGATTTGCAATGCGCCATGGCGACATTTCCAGCAGCCCGGATACGGTCGGCGTTGCTGTCGTGAACTACAAGATGCCGCGCCTGCACAGCAAGGCCGAGGTCATCGATAACGCGAAGAAGATTGCCGAGATTATTGTCGGCATGAAGCAGGGTTTGCCCGGCATGGACCTGGTGGTGTTCCCCGAATACAGCACCATGGGGATCATGTACGACCACGACGAGATGATGGCGACCGCTGCGAGTATTCCCGGCGAGGAGACGGCGATTTTCTCCGCGGCCTGTCGCCAGGCCAATACCTGGGGCGTGTTTTCCCTGACCGGTGAACGCCACGAGGAGCACCCGCACAAGGCGCCGTACAACACGCTGGTGCTGATCAATAACCTCGGCGAGATCGTCCAGCGTTATCGCAAGTGCATTCCGTGGTGTCCGATCGAAGGTTGGTATCCCGGCGACCGCACCTACGTGTGCGACGGGCCCAAGGGCATGAAGGTCAGCCTGATCATCTGCGACGACGGCAACTACCCGGAGATCTGGCGTGACTGCGCGATGAAAGGCGCCGAGCTGATCGTGCGCTGCCAGGGCTATATGTACCCGGCCAAGGAGCAGCAGGTGCAGATGTCCAAGAGCATGGCCTGGGCCAATAACTGCTACGTGGCGGTGGCGAATGCGGCGGGGTTCGACGGGGTGTATTCATACTTCGGGCACTCGGCGATCATCGGCTTCGATGGCCGTACCCTGGGCGAGTGCGGCGAAGAAGAGATGGGCATTCAGTATGCCCAGCTGTCGGTGTCGCAGATCCGCGATGCGCGGGCCAACGACCAGTCGCAGAACCATCTGTTCAAGCTGCTGCACCGTGGCTACACCGGCATGCATGCCTCGGGCGATGGGGACAAGGGCATGGCGGATTGCCCATTCGAGTTCTATCGCACCTGGGTGCTGGACGCGCAAAAGGCCCAAGAGAATGTCGAGGCATTCACTCGCAGCACCGTCGGTGTCGCCGAATGCCCGGTGGGGCAGTTGCCCCACGGCGGTAAAGAAAAAACGGCGGGTTGAGGCATGCGGTTTACTTTTGAACCGGCCCAGGTCATGGCCTTGCTGCGCAGCCGTATCGTTGGCCAGGACGCAGCCCTGGCCCAAATGGAAGGGTTGCTCAAGGTGGTCAAGGCCGATATCGGTGAGCGTGAGCGGCCGTTGAGCGTCAACCTGTTCATGGGGCCTACCGGGGTCGGCAAGACGGAAATTGTCCGGCTGCTGGCCCTGGCCTTGCACGGGCGTGCCGACGGGTTCTGCCGCATCGACATGCACACCCTGGCCCAGGAGCATTACGCCGCTGCCTTGACCGGGGCGCCGCCGGGTTACGTCGGCAGCAAGGAAGGCATCAGCCTGTTCGACAGCGAACTGATCCAGGGCAGCTATAGCCGCCCCGGCATCGTGTTGTTCGACGAGTTGGAAAAGGCCAGCCAGGAAGTGGTGCGCAGCCTGTTGGGCATTCTTGAAAACGGCCAACTGACGTTGGCGGGTGGTGCTCGCACGCTGGACTTTCGCAACAGCCTGATCTTCATGACCAGCAATATCGGTGCACAACAGGCGCGTCGCCATCGACAGCGATTTACCCCGTTGCGCTGGTTGAGACGCGGGGAGGCGGCGGTGTTGGAGGACGCCTTGCACAGTCACTTCGAGCCGGAGTTTCTCAATCGCATCGACCGTATCCTGATGTTCGAGCCCATCGACCATCAATGGCTTGAAGCGCTGCTTGAGGTGGAACTCGGCAAACTCAATCAACGCCTGGCGACGCAGCAGCGGTCACTGGTGCTGGATGAGTCGGCACGGGTGTGGTTGTGCCGCGACCATGATGTACGCTTTGGTGCCCGTGCCTTGGGCCGCCGATTGCGGGTGGAACTTGAGCCGGCGATTGCCGAATGCGTATTGCGCGACCCGGGTGTGGGCCCCATGGGCGCGACTGTCGACAGTGATCGTTTGGTGGTTTCGCAACAAGCGGCTTGCAACAAATAAATTCCAAGCTAATATAACCCGGGTAAAACAATATATTCCGGGTAAAAGTCATGAGCGCATCACACTGCACCGCTTTCCTTGGCCACCAACGCGTGGCCGCCGGCTCTTATGCCGACGTCGCCAAAAACCTGAAAAGCCTCGACCTGGCGACGGGCAGCTTGCTGGTGTTTGATGACGCCAGCGGTGTTCAAGTCGACTATCCCTGGCCCGCCGGTTACGCACCGCAGCAACCGACCGTCGCGGTGACGGAGGCCGACGTGCCGGCGTCACCTACTGTAGGCCGTCCGAAGCTGGGGGTGGTCGCCCGTGAAGTGACCTTGCTGCCGAGGCACTGGGAGTGGCTGGGACAACAACGCGGCGGCGCCTCGGCGGCCTTGCGCCGGTTGGTGGACGAAGCGCGCAACGCCCATGCCGAGCACGATGAGCGGCGCCAGGCGAAGGAGTCCAGCTATCGTTTCATGAGCGCCATCGGCGGCGACCTGCCAGGTTTTGAAGAAGCCTCGCGGGCGTTGTTTGCCCAGGACGGCGCGGAATTTTCCAACAAGATCGCGCACTGGCCGGTGGATGTGAAGTTGTACCTGGCCTGGTTGTCACGCAACGCTTTCCCTGCCTAATTGCATTGAGATCCGAACCTTCATGGAAGTCACCCAGCAACGACCGTTGTGGCAGATCTACCTGATCTTTCTGGCACCCATGGTGCTGTCCAATTTCCTCCAGAGCTTTTCCGGCACGCTGAACGGGATCTATGTCGGGCAGATGCTCGGCACCCAGGCGTTGGCGGCGGTGTCGGGGATGTTCCCCATCGTGTTTTTCTTTATCGCCCTGGTGATCGGCCTGGGGGCGGGCGCTTCGGTGCTGATCGGCCAGGCGTGGGGCGCGCAGGAAACCTCGATGGTCAAGTCGATCACCGGCGCCACCCTGACCCTCGGCGCCCTGATCGGGGTGATCGCGGCGGTGCTGGGCAGCGTGTTTGCGCGCCCGGCAATGCAGGCCCTGGGCACACCGGTGGATGTGCTGGATGACGCGGTGGGTTATGCGCAGATGATGATGCTGATCATGCCGCTGTTGCTGGTGTTTATCCTGTTCACCCAACTGCTGCGGGGCGTGAGTGACACGGTGTCGCCCTTATTGGCGCTGATGGTGTCGACCACCGTGGGCCTGGTGCTGACCCCTGCGCTGATCAAGGGTTGGCTGGGCCTGCCGCCGATGGGTATCCAGAGCGCGGTGGTGGCGGGGTTGGTGGGTAATGCCCTGGCGATGACGTTCCTGGTGCTGCGCCTGCGCCATAAAAACCACGTGATGGCGCCGGATCGCCAGTTGATGGCGGCGCTGCGGCTGGATCGGGTGATCCTGGGCAAGGTCCTGCGTATCGGGTTGCCCACTGGGTTGCAGATGGTGGTGCTGTCGTTGTCGGAGCTGGTGATTCTGGCGCTGGTCAACAGCCATGGTTCCCAGGCGACGGCGGCGTATGGGGCGGTGACGCAGATCGTCAACTATGTGCAGTTTCCGGCGTTGTCGATTGCGATCACGGCGTCGATTCTGGGGGCGCAGGCGATCGGGGCGGGGCGCCTGGAGCGGATCGGGCCGATCCTGCGTACGGGGATTTTGATCAACCTGTGCCTGACGGGTGGGTTGATAGTGCTGGGGTATGTGTTGTCGCACTGGCTGTTGGGGTTGTTCATTACCGACGTGGATGCGCGGGTCAAGGCCGAGCACCTGCTGCATATCATGCTCTGGAGCATCCTGGTGTTCGGTTTTCAGGCCGTGGTGGGCGGGATCATGCGGGCCAGCGGGGTGGTGCTGGTACCCGTGGGGATTTCGATCGTGTGCGTGTTGGGGGTGGAGTTGCCGGTGGCGTATCTGCTGAATGCGCGGTTTGGGCTGGAAGGGGTGTGGATGGCGTTTCCGGTGACGTATCTGGCGATGTTGGGGTTGCAGACGGCTTATTACCGGCTGGTTTGGCGGCATAAGCAGATCAAGCGGTTGGTGTGAGGTTTTTTTGGGGGGCGTGTACATATCCGTTATTTAGGT
>NZ_JACAPT010000066.1:0-15629 GCF_013385565.1 Pseudomonas sp. E6002
GGGTAAATCGGCAAGGATGCCGATTTAGCCGCGCCGGGCCATGGATGGCCCGTCGCGGCGGCCCGCGGAACCGGGCCGGAGTGCGGGCATGCCGAGCCTAGGCGAGGCACCGAGTGGTGGGGCAAAGACCTTTTGGTTACTTTTGGCTGGGCCGGCATTCCGGGCGTTTGCCAAAAGTGACCCGCTGTAAGAGCGGAACCCTAAGTGGCCGTTACCGAAGAAACGGATATGTACCCCCCTCCCCCCATCTCATGCTAAACCCCTGGCCCGCCAGCAAAACACCGCACTGACCGCAATCGCCGCCCCCGCCACGCCAAACACCCAAGGCGCCGACGCCACCGGCAACAACAACCCCGCCAGCAAAGGCCCAAGCCCCGCCCCCACATCACGCCACACCGCATTCGACGCCAACGCCGAAACCCGCATCGCCCCCGGATTACGCTCCGCCACCAGCGTCGTCACCAACGGCAACTGCAACGCCCGCAACACCAACACCGCCGCCGCCCCCACAATCACCCAATGACTACCAAACGCCCCCAACGCCAACGCACTGAGAAACGAAAACAGCAGCAACATCGACGTAGCACCAAACTGCTGCGCAGCACGCCCCCCCAGCGGACTCAGAAGCAACTCCGAAACATATCGCAGCGCCATCAACCCACCGGCAATCAATACCGCATTGCCACCCAGCAGCTTCTGCGCCTGAATCGACAGGCCAAAGATAAACAACCCATCCAGCGCCACCCCTTCGATAAACGACCAGGTCGCCACACTGTCAGGCAACTTGAACCGCCGCCCCGGCGTGCCATGCAAATTGTGACCCGCAGTCGGCAACCCCCGCGCCATCCACAACCCCACCAGGCAACACACCGCCAGAATCCAGAAGATCGGCCGCGGCCCCACCTGCAACGTCAGCCACCCACCCAACGGCAAGGCCAGCATCGGCCCCAGGGCAATCAACGCCCGCGACCGCCCCGCCCGCCGCGCCGCACCCAGCGGTTCAGAGGTAGCCAATACTTGAGTGGAAAGGTTCAACGCCGCAAAACACAGGCCCCAGACCAACCGCAGCCCCAGCAAGGCCGCAAACCCGGACAGCATCGAGTTGCCAAGAGCACACACCGCCGCCGCGCCGGCGGCAATGGAGCACGTCAGCCGATCACCGTTGCGGGCGTAGAAATTCAGAACATGCTTGTAGCCGAAGATCCGCACCAGGCGGTTGGCCGCCAGCAGCACCCCGGCCTGGGCCAGGGTGATACCGAACGCCTGGGACTCCATCGGCAGCACCAGGTACAGCAACACGTCACTGGGCAGGCACAGGCCAAGGGTCAGCGCGGCACGGCGGGAGTGGGAATCAGCACTGCGTTGGGCCAGATCAGACATAAAAGCTGAAACATTCAGAATTATTTAGACGGCCACGGTAGCCGTCTACCTCAAGGTTTTACAAGGCCCAAATAATTAAACCTTGGCGCCGTCCTGCATCAGGCGCAACCCGCTGGCCACCGCGCCCACAAGGGCAAACCCGCAGCCCAGCCACAACGCGTACTGCGGGCCGCTGCTCAGGGACAGGTGGAAACACAACGCCACCAACGAAGCGCCGAGTGTCTGCCCCATCAACCGCGACGTGGCGACGATCCCGCTGGCTCCCCCGCTGCGGGCAATCGGTGCGCTGGTCATGATCGCCTTGAGGTTGGGCGACTGGAAAAAACCGAACCCGGCGCCACACAGGGCCATGCGCCAACCGATATCGAAGGTCGAGGCGTCGTTGCCCAGGGTCGCCAGCGAGGCCATGCCCGCGCTCAACATCACCAGGCCGATGCCGCACAACAACGCCAGGGAGATACGGTCCGCCAGGCGCCCGGCAATCAGCGCCATCACCGCGACCACCGCCGGCCACGGCGTCATCAGGAAACCGGTGGCCACCTGGCTGTGCCCCAACACCGTTTGCAACAGGAACGGCAGCGACACAAACGCCAGCCCCTGGGCGCTGAACGCGCAAATCGCGGTGAGGGCCGACAAGGTGAACAGCGGGCGCTTGAACAGATCCACCGCGAGCATCGGCGCCGGGTGCCCGGCCTGACGGCGGATCAGCAACAGCCCGCACAGCAGCGCCACGGCGATCAGCCCCAGCGTCAACACCGCCTGCGCACCGTGCACCGCCGAGCCCAGGCCCAGCACCAGCAGGGCAAACAACCCGGCGCAGAGAATTGCCGCCAGCCGGTCGAAGGCATGCCCGGTGATCGGGATCACCGGAATCGCCCGCACCCCGAGCCACAAGGCCAATGCCCCAAGGGGCAGGTTGATCAGGTACAACCAGTGCCAGGTAGCCACCGATAGAATCGCCGACGCCGCCGTCGGCCCCAGGGTAAAGGCCAGCCCCACCACCAATGAGTTATACCCCAGCCCTCGGCCGAGGATTTTTGCCGGGTAGATATGCCGCAGCAGCGCAATGTTCACGCTCATGATTGCCGCAGCGCCCAGGCCCTGCACCACCCGGGCGGCAGTCAGCGTCGGCAGTGACCAGGCCAGCCCGCAAAACAGCGACGCCACCACAAACACCAGCAAGCCGCCGAGGAACACCCGGCGGTGGCCGACCACATCACTCAGGGACGCAAAGGGCAGCACCGCCGCAATGGTCGCCAACTGGTAGGCATTGACCACCCAGATCACCGAAGCGGAGTCGGTGCCAATCCCTTCGGCCAGGGTCGGCAACGCGGTGTTGACGATGGCCGTGTCGAGGGTCGCCATGCCGATCCCCAGGGAAATGGCGACAACCGCCGCTAGACGCTTATCACTGGGCAACCCATCAGCTACTGAAGACATGGACAATCCGCACACGTGGCAAAGGCGTCTAGATTACGGGCAGCGGCCTTTTTTTTCAGCGGGCAAATGCGCGGCTGTCCAAATATTCATGTTCAGGTGCGCCATTTGCCCATCTGCGCCATCTGCACCAGCACCTCGGCCAGGGCGGGCTGCGGCGCGCTGTTGACGGTGACCAATGCCACGCAACGGCTTGGCCGCAAGGTCGCCGCGGCGGTGGCAGCGCGGCCGCCGAGATCGAACCCGCCGAGCACCGCCTCGGGGATGTGCAAGGCGTTCATCAAGTCCAGCACGTCCTGGCCGAGCACCACTTCCTGAGTGCTGGCGGGTGCCGCCTTGTCCAGCGGCGTGGTAGTGCCATGGCCACGCAGGTACGGGGCAACTACCCGAAAGCCCCGGGCGGCCAGGTAGGGTGCGACCTCGGCGAAGCGCTCCAGGTCGCCGTCCGCGCCATGCAGCAAAATGATCGGCCTGCCCTCTTCCGGGCCGGCCTCGTAGTAGCCGATATCCAGCAGGTCGGTGCTGACCTGGCGGATCGTCCAACGGGCGGGCGTCGCCATGACCGGCAGTGACAACGCCACTGAAGCAATGGCGCTGGAAATCAGAAAGCGACGGCGATTGAAAAAAGACATAGGTTTATAGCTCCGAAAAATGCGACACAGAAAGGTCTTCAACGACCCCCACAATCAACTCGCTGCCGATCCAGCCGGCCAACAGCTCACCGGCTTTCGCGACGCCCTGCTCTTCCCCCAGGCGCGCTACCAGAAACTCGCACAACCCGGCAAAACTGCCGTCGCCTTGCAGGTGCACCAAGGCCTGGAACTCCAGCGCATCGACCTGGCGCAAGCGCGAGGTGAACTGGCGGCGCCACACCAGCAGCCCACCGGCCTCGGCCAGCATCAGCGCCTCGGGCGCCGGGGTTTGCTGCCACAATGCCGACCAGATCGCCTCGGCGTTGGTGGTCAGCCCATGGCACCGCAGCGACGGCGTGAGTTGCAGGCGTGCCGTGTCCCAATCCACCGACGCCAGCACGTCCATGGGCAACGGGCTGGCATCGGCGGCGACAAACGCTTCATTGAGCGACGACTCGATCCAGGCCAGTTCATGCACGTCGGGATTGTTGGGGAACAGTTCGCCCAGGGTCAGGTGAAAACCCTCGGGATAGACGTCCAGGGTCCAGGCATGGGGCGGATGCCGGTCGATATGGCTGACGCACGCGGCCAGGAACGCCTCGTCCCCGACCCAGCGCCGCAGGTTGGGAAACGCCTGTTCCAGGCAACCCACCAATTGCGCGCGGTAGTTGTTCTGATACACCGCCAGTCCCGCGGCCTTGTTACCCAACATCTCGGCCGACTGCTCCGAGGCACTCACCAGCCAGGTATGAAAAGCCTGCTGCCATTGCGCGAGATTCATGAGCGCACCTGCGCACGCTTGTAGGCCTCGGAGGCACCGAGCATGCGGGCGAGCGACAGCTCCTCCAGCAGCTCTGCCAGGGGCGGGATCTCGTCATCGCGCTCGATCATCGTGGCGACCGGGCCGAGCAACGCAACGGCCTTGGCATACAAGTCCCAGACGCCATCACACACCGGGCTGTCGTGGCTGTCGATCAGCAAATCGCGGCCCTGGCTATGGCCGGCCAGGTGAATTTGCCGGACCCGCTCGGCCGGAATCCCGTCGAGAAACGCGAGAGCGTCAAAGCCATGGTTGCTGGCGCTGACAAACACATTATTGACGTCCAGCAACAGCTCGCAGCCGGTGCGCCGGGACATGGCGGCGATGAATTCCCACTCGCTCATGGACGCGCCATCAAAGGCCAGGTAGCTGGACGGGTTTTCAAACAGCATCGTGCGGCCCAACACTTCTTGAGCCAGGTCGATATTGGCGCAGACCCGGTCCAATGCCTCATGGGTGTAAGGCACCGGCAACAGATCATGGGAGTTGAAACCCCCGCTGCGGGACCAGCTCAAGTGGTCGGACACAAACAGCGGTTCGATCTCGTCCACCAGCGACTTGAGGCGTTTCAGGTAATCGCGATCGAGGCCCTCGGCCGTGCCGATCGACATCGACACCCCGTGCAGCGCCACCGGATACCGCTCGCGAATCTGGCGCAGGATGCGCCGGGGCTGGCCGCCCGCGACCATGAAATTCTCGGAGATCACTTCAACGAAATCCACCGCCACCGGGTTCTCCAGGAACTCGCTGTAGTGTTCCTTGCGCAGCCCCAGGCCATAGCCTGGAAAACGCGGGTTGGGTGTCGGCATCATGTGGTCTCCGTTGCATAAATAGGCGGCGGGCCCAACCTGGGCCCGCCGGGGTGTTACTTCGGTTCGGTAGTGGTGCCGCCCAGCTTCAGGCACTCGGACGGGGTCTTGACGACAACGCCCTGGCCCTTGCAGCTGTTGAGGCCCTTGCAATCGTTCTTGGCCGTGGCGCACAGGCTTTCGCCCTTGCAGTTGTTCACGCCGTAGCAGCGACCCGGCTGTTCCGGCTGGTCGGCGGCGCTGGCGGCGGCCGCGAAGGAAGCGGACGCCATGGCGATCAGGGCGGCAGCAGTGGCAAGGCTCAAGCGGGATTTGATGGATGTGCTCATGGGTATTACTCCTCGGGGGTGGGGTTTATTTGATGACGGATGCCGCGTCTTCGATGACCTTCGCCACAGCCTCGGGCTGGGAGATGTACACCGAGTGGCTGGCCTTGATTTCAGTGACTTTCGAGCCGGCGCGCTTGTACATCCAGCGCTGCAGATCGGGGCTCAGGGCACGGTCTTCGGTGGATACCACGGCGTAGGTCGGCTTCTTGTGCCAGGCCGCGGCCCACACGGTGCCGCCGAACAGCGCGGTGGTGGCCGGCACCTGGGAGGCGGCCATGAAGTCGGTGCGGTTGGTGGTCAGGTCGGCAGCAAAATCGGCATTGAACTTGGTGCGATCAAAGAACAGATGCCCGTCGCGGGTCTGCATCACGTCATTGCTCGGCGCCGGCATCGACGACAGCAGCTGGCTCATGTTCTCGCCGACTTCCGGTTGCAGGGCCGAGACATAGACCATCGACTTGACCTTGTCGCGGTCACCGGCAATCGAGATCACCCCGCCGCCGGAGCTGTGACCCACCAGCACCACCGGGCCGACCTGCTGCTCCAGCACTTCGCGGGCCTCGGCCACGTCGGCGGCGAGGCTTTCATGGCCCTGATGCACCACGGTGACCTTGTAGCCCTTGTGAATCAGGATGTCGTGCACCACTCGCCAGCCGGAGCCGTCGACAAAGGAACCGGGCACGATCACCACGCTTTTACCGGTGCCCGGCTGGGGCTTGGCTGCATCGGCGGCCGAGGCCACCAACGGTGTAGCGAGTGCCATGGCGATCGCCAGGGAAGAAAGAATACGCATGCGACTCTCCACAGGCCTTGGGGCCTGATCATTGTTGTGAAAGGGTTAACGGCGTTGGCCGGACAGCACGCGGTCCAGTGACCAGGCCCCGCCGCCATATGCCAGCAGCGGCAGCAACAAGCCCGCCCAGGTCAGGTGGGTCGGCCAGGCGTCGGGGTATACGAACACCTCGATCACCAGGGTCATGCCCAACAGCGCGGCAGCCGCCGGGCGGGTCAGCAGGCCCAGCACCAGCAACAGCGGGAACAGATGCTCGGCGTAGGTCGCCAGGTGCGCTGCCCAGTCCGGCGGCACCAGCGGCAAGGCGTATTCCGAGCGAAACAAGGTGTAGGTCGACGGCTTGAGCTGCAGGAAACCGGTCACCTTGGTGCGGCCCGAGAGGAAAAACACCGAAGCGATCCCGAGGCGGGCCACCAGCAACAGCAGCGCCTCAGGCAGCACACGCTTGAGCACCGCAGGGGCCAGGGCAATCATGGTTGTTCCGTCAGGCTGCCGAAGCCTTTGGGGGTTTTGATCTGGGTGCAGGTGCCTTTGTCCACCAGCACCCAGGCGTTGCCCTGGTAATCCGCCTTGGCGGTGCCGGCGCAGGAAGTCCCGGCACCGGCGGCGCAATCGTTGGCACCGGCGAGGGACACGCCGAAGCATTTTTCCTGAGGCTTGGCATCCTCGGCATGGGCGGTGGCGGCGAAGGCACCGAGGGACAGTGCGAGGGTGGCGGCAAGGGCTGCGTAATGGCGCTTCATTGTTGAATCTCCTGGCTTGACTGAATGTGGCCAGGGCGCTTGTGCGGTGGGTGACCGCCTGCGCCATCTGGTAGACAGATTTAAAGCCAGGCGTGTATCCCGTCTGTGTCGCGTTTCCTCCTTCTATTCATGCCGGTGTATCAGGTGGGTGCTGATACACAGTCTGATACACAGCCAAAAAAACCACGCCAAACCACCGCCGTTTTATTCGGCATCCCGAACGACACAATTAGAAATATTCGCCTTTCCGAACACCCAACTTCCCCCGCTTTCGACGACCTCAAAAATCCCCATAAATTTCATACGGTTGTTGTCATCTTTGTTACATGCCAACTGGCATACATTCTGCTACATCAGGTTTTCTAGTAATAAAATGTTTCTAAATTGAAACAGTCTCATCGCCTGAAACCCAACGGCCCCGCGCCCTATAACAACGTCCATGCCCCAAAGGAGGGCGACAACTCTCACCTTTTTGATCGACTTCAACTCTCCAAGCCTGCTGCCGCACGTAAGCACCCAAAAGGGCGAATGGCCTGATCGCCAATAACAAGCCCGACTACAAAAAAAGGACAAATTGATGAGTTCGAGCAAATACCCCGCAGCGTCCTTCACGGACCTCGTCCCCCAGGCCCCGGACCACACCGAGAATGCAATCGGTTTTGGCCCCTTTCTCTTGTTGGCGCGCCAGCATGTATTGCTGCGCAACGGCGAGCCGGTGACCCTCGGCAGCCGCGCCTTGTACTTGCTGATCGCCCTCGCCAGCCGGGCTGGCGAGTTGCTGGAAAAGTCCGAGCTGATCTCTTTCGCCTGGCCCAAGGTGGTGGTGGAGGAATGCAACCTGCGCGCGCAGATCGTTGCGCTGCGCCGGGCGCTGGGGGATGACGGCAACTTCAGCTACATCGTCACCGTGCCAGGCCGGGGTTATCGGTTTGTCGCGCCGGTGACGATGCAGGCAGTGAGTGAAGGCGCCATCGCCCAGGCGCTGGTGCCCGCCCCGACGGTGGACGTGCCCAACCTGCAACCGCCGCCCAGCACAGTGATTGGTCGCGAACAGCTGATCCTGAGCCTGGCCGACCAGGTACTGAGCCAGCGTTTCGTGACCATCACCGGCCCCGGCGGCATCGGCAAGACCACCGTGGCCCTGGCCGTGGCGCAACTGCTGCAGGGCCGCTTTCACCAGGGCATGTGCTTCGTCGACCTGGCCCCCGCCACCAGCGGCCAATGGGTGGCCGGCATGCTCGCCAACGCCCTGGGCATTCAAAGCGTAAGTGACGAGCCCTTGCAAAGCGTGGCCTCGATGCTCGCCAACAGCCCGTTGCTGCTGGTGCTCGACAACTGCGAACACGTGCTGCAAGCCACCGCCGACGCGGTCGAGGTGCTGCTGCGCTGCGCGCCCCAGTGCTGCGTGCTGACCACCAGCCGCGAACCGCTGCGGGCCGAAGGCGAACGGGTGCACGACCTCGCACCGCTGCTGGTGCCGGACGAAGACGTGAACTTGAGTGCCGAGCAAGCCATGACCTGGTCGGGCATCGCCCTGTTCATCGAACGGGTCAAGGCCCTCGACCCCGGCTTCGTGTTCAAGGACACCGACGTCGCCGCCGCCAGCGCCATCTGCCGCAAGCTCGACAGCAACGCCCTGGCCATCGAAATCGCCGCGGCGCGGGTGCGCACCTTCGGCATCCAGGACCTGGTGGGGTTGCTCGACGGCAGCTTCCGCCTGCAAATGACCGGCCGGCGCACCGCCCTCGCCCGCCACCGTTCACTGAGCGCGACCCTGGACTGGACCTACTCGATGCTCACCGGCGACGAACAGGCCATGTTGCGCCAACTGGCGGTGTTCACCGGTTCTTTTACCCTGGACGCGGTCAAGGCCATGACCGCCAGCAGCACCCTCGATGCACGCAATGCCCTGCCCTTGCTAGAAAGCCTGATGGACAAGTCGCTGCTGATCGCCGGTGAATCGCAGTTGCTCAAGCGCTACCGCCTGCTGGAAACCACCCGCGCCTACGCCCTGGAGAAGCTCAACGAACACGGCGAAGCCGATGCCACCCGCCAGCGTCATGCACTGTATGCGCTGGGCGTATTGCAGGAAGCCGGGCAGACCCTCGACGGGCTTTCTCCCGAGACCTGGATCGGCCTCTACGGCCCGGAAATCAACACCATCCGCACCGCGCTGGAGTGGGCCTTTTCAGCCTCGGGCGACCTGCCCACCGGCATCGAACTGACCCTGGGCGGTGTGCCTTTGTGGCTGCGCCTGTCGCTGGTCAGCGAGTGCCGTACCTGGGTCGACAAAGGCCTGGCCAGCGCCGCCACCACCCCGCTGCCGCTGCGCCAGCGCATGCTGTTGCAAACCGCCCTGGCCAGCGTGCTGATGCTCACCTATGGCACCGGCGGGCCAATGCGCGAAGCCTGGCGCCAGGTGCGTGAAGACGCCCGCGACCTGGGCGATGCCGAGCACAAGCTGCGGGCGCTGTGGGGCCTGTGGAGTGACCGCTGCGGCTGCAACCAGTACGCCGAAGCGCTGGAATTGGCCGAGCGCTACATCAGCCTGAACAACAGCGGCAACCAGCAACTGCTGGGTAAACGCATGCGCGCGCTGGCGTTGTTTCACATGGGGGACCTGGCCGGCGCCCGACAGAATATCGACGAGGCGCTGGGGTCACCGTCAGCCCCGCGCTCGCATATTATCGACGTGCATTTTGACCAGCGCATCGCCGCCCGCTGCCTCAAGGCACAGGTGCAGTTGCTGGAAGGCGACGTCGACCCGGCACTGCGCCTGATCGGCAGTTGCGTCGATGAAGCCATCACCCTCGATCACCCCGCGACACTCTGGTACACCCTGTGCCTGGGGGCAATTCCGCTGGCGCTGTTGGCGTCCAACCTGCCCAAGGTGCGGTACTACCTGGGCTTGCTGCAAGACAGCACGACCCAGCAGGACCTGCACATCTGGCGTCAGTTTCGGCTGTGCTTCGAGAGCATCCTGCTGATCCGCCAGGGGTCGCCCGAAGAAGGCGTGCCGTTGCTGGGTGAGGCCTTGCATCACCTGCATGGCCAAGGCGACAGCCAGCTTTATAGCTTGCTGCGTTGTGAATACGCCCTGGGGCTGGCGCGGCTGGGCCTGGAGAAACTGGCGCTGGAGGTGTTGGAAGATACCCTGCAATTGGCGCTGGGCCGGCATGAGCGCTGGTTCGTGCCGCAGATGTTGCGGATCAAGGCGCAGCTGATTCTGCGCCAGGCCCAGTACGGGTCGGTGGACAAGGCCAAGGTGTTGCTGCGCCAGGCGTGGGTGGATGCGCAACTGGCCGGGGCGCATTTCTGGCGGGCGCAGATTGCCAGTGACCTGGCCAGGTTGCAGGAGCCGAAGATGCGGATTGCTTCGTTGCCAAGGTTTCAGCACCGGTAGAGGCTGCCGGCATGTAACGGTAAAAAGGGGACAGATCTATTTTATAAATAAATCTGTCCCCTTTTCGCTCTTTTTGAACTCCGGCAGCCGCGCTATTGATCCGCCGCATAGATGACGGTTTGCGCACTGTCGGGTGCAGCGGGTCGGCGGGTGAAGTAGGTGTCGCCTTCATCCGTATGAATCTCGTATTCAAACTTGCTGGTCGCGCGGCCCGTAGCGGTGGCGTGCTTGATGATCTTCAGCACCCGCTGGAATTTCACACTTTGGGTGCCGTTCTGATTGGGCCCGGTGAGCACGTTGACGCTTTGAAACCAGCCGTCGTTCTTCTTGTTCGCCACCAGGGCGCCGGTCATGGCTTCAAACCGTTCCAGCCGGGTAAAGCCCCACAGTGTCTGCTCCTCCACCGTTTCGCCGAGGGCGGCAGAGCCGGTAAACACGAACAGGTTGATCGCCGGGCTGTCTTCGCAGAAGAAATCGTAAGGCACCAGGCCGTCGACCATTTTCTTGCCGGCCACGAAGCCTTTTTTATGCACCTGAAACATCGCCACCTCCACGCCAATGGCGTCACTGAACATCAGCTCACGCAGAGGAAAAGTCTAAAGGCGCAGGGCGTACAGGGCGGTCAAGCCAATGTAATATCGTGTAAAGATCCCACCCGGGGCAGATTGATCTCCACGGTCAACCCGCCGGGTGGCTGGTTGTACGCCACGATGGTGCCGCCATGCATTTCCACGGACCTCAAGGCGATCGCCAGGCCCAGTCCGAAACCGGCATCGTTGTCATTCGGGCCACGTTCGAAAGGCTCGAAAATACTCCGCAGCCGCAGGTTTTCAACTCCCGGCCCCTGATCGGTGATCAACACCCGCAGCCAACGGTTGTCGGGGCTGACCTCCGCCGAAACCTGCACCGTGGTATCAGGCTGCGTGTAGCGCACGGCATTTCGAATGACATTTTCGAAACACCGATACAGCAGCTCGCCGCTGGCCCGACTGACAAAGTCCGGACACGCCTGCAAGCTGACACTGCAGCCTTTGATACCCGCCTCGAACTGAGCATCCTCGACAATCACGGCCAGCAATTCGACGATATCCACCGGCTCGCGCTCGATGCTTTCGGGACGGCCCTGCACACGCGCCAGGGTCAGCAGCGCCTCGATCAGCGTGTCCATGCGCGCCGATTCACGCTGGATGCGCCCGAGCATTTCCTGGCGTGCCGGGTCTTGCTGCAACAGCCCGATGGCCACTTGCAGGCGCGTCAACGGTGAGCGCAGTTCATGGGAGATGTCGTGCAGCAGCTGTTGCTGGGCCTCCACCAGCAGCTTGAGCTGGTTGGCCATGCGGTCGCAGTCTTCGGCCAGGTCGACGATTTCATCACGGCGCTTGCCCATCATCGGCCGCACCCGGGTTTCGAAGCGGCCCAGCGCAACGTCGCCCATCGCCCGCCGCAGATAAGCCAGCGGCCACGCCAGGTAGTAGGCCATGTACCCACTGAACAGCGCGCTCATCAGCGTGCCGATGATCAGCGGGATCCAGTGGCCCAGGCGCCCGGGTTCGTGGGGAGGATGGGAAGACCTGAGGGACAGCGCGGCCCCGTCCTTGCTGATCAGCGACTTTTCATAAGCCACCTGCGAGACCGGCGTGCCGGCCAGCAATTGACCGGCACTGTCATAAACGCCAATGGCTTGGCCGTGGGGTGGCTGCCACACCGCCAGGAGCTGGCGGCCCGACTCGACACCGTACTGTTCCAGCAACTGTTCTTCGCTGGCCAGGATCGCATCCAGATGATGGTCCCCGGGGCCCAGGCTGCCCGCCACGAGAATGCTCAAGCCCACCAGGAACGTCAGGCTGGTGGCCAGCCAAAAGGCCAGGAACAGTTTCCAGAACAGCCGGCTGGGTTTCATCATTCGGCGATCAACAGGTAACCGAGGCCACGCACGCTCTGGATCCAGGCCTTGGCATCCGGGCGCGGGCCCAACTTCTGGCGAATGCTGCTGATATGCACGTCGATGCGCCGGTCATAGCGGGTCAACGGGCAGCCCAGGGCATTGAGCGACAGGTCCTTTTTGCTCACCACCTGGCCGGCGCACCGGGCCAGCACTTCAAGTAGGCTGAATTCGGTACTGGTCAGCCCCAGTGCGCAGCCTTTCCAGAGGGCCTGGCGCTTGCCGGGCCAGAGCACCAGGGCGCCGGTCTTGATCACGTCAGCGGCCGGCGGGTCCACGGGCTGCACCCGGCGCATGATCGCGCGCAGCCGCGCCACCAGTTCACCCGGGGAACTGGGCTTGGGCACATAATCGTCCGCGCCGAGTTCCAGCCCGGTGATCCGGTCGATGTTGTCGCCCCGGGCCGTGAGCAACACCACCGGCACCTGGCTGCTGGCCCGGATACGCCGGAGCACCTCGATGCCCGAGAGCCTGGGCAGCATCACGTCCAGCACCACAATGCTGTAGCGCCCCGACAACGCCTCAACTTCACCCTCCTCGCCGGTGTGCACGCAGGTCGCCTCAAAGCCTTCATGCTCCAGGTATTGGCCCAGCATTTCAGTCAGTTCCTGGTCATCGTCGACTAGCAATACGCGGATCATGGCGAGCTCGTGAAAGGGTACCCCCACAGTATCGCCCAGCCTCATCGCCCCGGGGCCAACCTTTACCTAACTTGACACTTGGTTAACCGCACCAAACCCGCGCCGCTCTTATGCTTGCCGTCCACCCGTCTGGCCGCGTTGTGGTGACCCGTCTGCGGCGAGTCATCCCGGCGCGCTTGCGCTGCTTGTCGATGTGTTCTGGAAAAGATCTTGATGAATTTTTCGCGCCTGCTCTGCTCGGTTGCGCTGCTGCTCAATGTCACACTTGCACACGCTGAAGCCTTCAAAATCTCGGATATCCGTATCAACGGTCTGCAACGGGTCTCGGCGGGCAGCGTGTTTGGTGCCTTGCCGCTGAACGTGGGGGACGAAGCGGATGACCGACGGCTGGTGGATTCCACCCGTGCGTTGTTCAAGACCGGCTTCTTCCAGGACATCCAATTGAGCCGCGACGGCACGGTGCTGATCATCAATGTGGTCGAGCGCCCATCGGTGTCCAGCATCGAGTTCGAAGGCAACAAGGCCATCTCCACCGAAGACCTGCTCAAGGGCATGAAGCAGTCGGGCCTGGCCGAGGGCGAGATCTTCCAGCGCGCCACCCTGGAAGGCATGCGCAACGAACTGCAGCGCCAGTACGTGGCCCAGGGTCGCTATTCGGCCACGGTCGACACCGAAGTGCTGCCGCAGCCGCGTAACCGCGTGGGCCTGAAGGTCAAGATCGACGAAGGCTCCGTGGCCGCGATCCAGCACATCAACGTGGTGGGCAACCACGTGTTTACCGACAAGGAACTGATCGGCACGTTCACCCTCAAGACCAGCAACTGGCTGTCGTTCTTCACCAACGATGACAAGTACGCCCGTGAAAAACTCACCGGGGACCTGGAACGCCTGCGCTCCTATTACCTGGACCGTGGTTATATCAACATGGACATCACCTCGACCCAGGTGTCCATCACCCCGGACAAGAAGCACGTCTATATCACCGTCAACATCAACGAAGGCGAGAAATACACGGTGCGTGACGTGAAGCTCAGCGGCGACTTGAAAGTGCCCGAGGACCAGCTTGAAGCCCTGTTGCTGGTGCAGAAAGGCCAGGTGTTCTCGCGCAAGCTGATGACCACCACCTCGGACCTGATCACCCGGCGCCTGGGTAACGACGGCTACACCTTCGCCAACGTCAACGGCATGCCCACGCCCCACGATGAAGACCACACCGTGGACATCGTGTTTGCGGTCGACCCGGGCAAACGGGCCTATGTGAACCGCATCAACTTCCGTGGCAACACCAAGACCGACGACCAGGTGCTGCGCCGGGAAATGCGCCAGATGGAAGGTGGCTGGGCGTCGACCTACCTGATCGACCAGTCCAAGGTTCGCCTTGAGCGCCTGGGCTTCTTCAAGGAGGTCAACGTCGAAACCCCAGCCGTGGCGGGGGTCGACGACCAGCTTGATGTGAACTACGCGGTCGAAGAACAAGCGTCCGGCTCGATTACCGCCAGCGTCGGTTTTGCCCAGGATGCCGGGCTGATCCTTGGCGGTTCGATCACCCAGAACAACTTCCTGGGCACCGGAGATTATGCCAGCCTGGGCCTGACCCGCTCGCAGTACCAGAGCAAGTACAACATTGGCTTTACCAACCCCTACTTCACGCCGGACGGGGTGAGCCTGGGCTATAACGCGTTCTACAGTGCCACCGATTACAACAACTACTACGACGATGGCAGCGGTGTTTCCTACTACTCCATCAACAGTTACGGCCTGGGGGCCACACTCGGGTACCCGATCAATGAAACCTCGCGGTTGAGTTTCGGCCTGACGATGCAACACGACAGTATCGACCCGGGCATCTACAGCTCTGATGAGATCTACGATTTTCTTCAGCGCGAAGGCAGTGAGTTCACCAACTTCAAGGCGAACCTTGGGTGGTCGGAGTCGACGTTGAACAAAGGCGTGATGCCGACCCGTGGTTACTCGCAGAACCTGAACCTGACGGTGACGCTTCCGGGCAGTGACTTGAGTTTCTACAAACTCGATTATTCCGGGCAGACATTTGTGCCGATCACCAATTCGACGACGCTGCGTTTGCATACCAAGCTCGGTTACGCCAACGGGTACGGCTCGACGGACGGCCTGCCGTTTTATGAAAACTACACGGCCGGGGGTGAAGGTTCGGTGCGCGGGTTTGAAAGCGGCACGCTTGGGCCGCGCAGTACGCCGGCGACAGGGGCGTATGCCAGTGCGGGCCAGCAGTACTACAGCGACCGCAGTCCTGAGGCGTTGGGGGGCAACATCCTGATTACCGGGGGGGCGGAATATCTGTTTCCGATGCCGTTCCTTAAAGATAATAAGTCGGTGCGTACGTCTGTGTTCTGGGATGTGGGTAACGTTTATTCGGACAAGTGTGCCCTCAGTACTACCCAGGGTTGTAATGGGGTTGACCTGAGCCAGCTGGGCGCTTCTGTGGGGGTTGGGGCTACGTGGTACAGCCCGTTGGGGCCGTTGAGTATCAACCTGGCGTTGCCGGTTCGTACCCCGGAGAATGCGACCAAGCAGGTGTTCCAGTTCTCCATGGGGCAGAATTTCTGATCTGCCTGGGTACATATCCGTTTTTGCGGTTATGGCCGCTATTGGTTCCGCTCTTACAGCGGCTCACTTTTGAAAAGCGCAAAAGTAAGCAAAACGCTCTTGCCCCACCACTCG
>NZ_JACAPT010000067.1:0-1080 GCF_013385565.1 Pseudomonas sp. E6002
TTCCTACAGGTATGACGACGCCTGTCGATTGATTGAAGCGACCAACGCTGTCGGCGAAAGCGAACGTTATCGGTACGACGATCAGCAGGTGATCCTGGAGCGGGAACTGGCCGGTGGGGCGAGTTTCTTCTGGGAGTGGGAACGGTCCGGCAAGGCGGCAAGGTGCGTCCGGCACTGGGCCAGCTTTTCGCAGATGGACACGCGGTATGTGTGGGACGACAACGGCACGGTCACCGTGCACAACGCCGATGGCAGCCAGGAAGTCTACGTACACGACCAGCGCGCACGGCTGGTGCAGCGGATCGATCCGGACGGCGCGCAGCACTTCAAATCCTACGACGAAAAAGGCCGGCTGACGGTCGAGCAGAATCCACTGGGGGCGGTGACGGCGTATCAGTACGACGACGCCGGTCGGTTGATTGCGCTGTTTCCCGGGGACGATGCGCCGACGTCCTACGAGCATGACAACGGGTTCGTACGGGTTGTGCGCCGTGGTGACGCGGTGTGGAAATACCAGCGTAACGATCAAGGCGATATCACTCGCAAGACTGACCCGGACGGCAATTACACCGAATACACCTACACCCAACACGGAAAGCTCACGGGTGTTTGGTATCCGGATAACAGCAGCCAACGCTTTATCTGGAACGAACGCGGCCAGCTCATTGAGGAAAAACTGGCGAATGGCGGTGTGCGGCGTTATCGCTATGACGAGCTGGGGCGGCAGGTGGCTTGCGAGGATGAGCATGGCGCACTGACCCAGTATCAGTGGGACGCCGTGGGTCGTTTGCTGAAAGTGATTCAGCCTGACGGGGCCACACGCGAATTCAGCTACAACCCGTACGGAAAAATCACTGCTGAGCGCGACGAGTTGGGCAGCGTCACCCGCTACGAATACGCCGATGGTTTGCACCTGATCAGCCGTCGGATTAATCCGGACGGCACGCAGCTTAAATACCGTTATGACAATGTTCGGTTGTTACTCACCGAGATCGAAAATGAGGTTGGGGAAACCTACCGGCTTGAGTACCACGCCAACGGCCTGATACAGCAGGAAATCGGGTTTGATGGGCGCCGCAC